>JANOWT010000304.1:0-11128 GCA_031418115.1 Gemmatimonadota bacterium | reverse complement strand
GGCTTCTCGGCAGCCGCACGTCAGCACGCGGGGCGCATCGCCGGACTGATCGGATACAACGAGGACTTGGCGCACGGGATGCAGGCGGGCGCCGACGCGTTGCTGGTGCCGTCGCGCTTCGAACCGTGCGGGCTCACACAGCTCTGCGCGCTCCGCTACGGCGCGGTGCCGGTCGTCGCGCGCACCGGTGGGCTCGCCGACACCGTAGTCGACGCGAACGAGATGGCGCTCGCGGCGAAGGCCGGCACCGGCGTGATGTTCTCTCCGGTCACGGCGGACGCGCTCACCGCCGCGATCGATCGCACGGCGGCACTCTGGACGGACAAGATGGCCTGGCGCGGACTCCAACGTCGAGGCATGGCCACTGACGTGAGCTGGACGCGTCCGGCCGCGCGCTACGCCGCGCTCTACCGCGCGCTGGTGGAGCAGCGCGCGCAGTGAGCGTGCGTCGCCTCCTCCCCGGGACACCCGAACCACTCGGCGTGACACTGGTCGGGGGCGGTGCGAACATCGCGGTGTACTCCGCGCATGCGACGTCGATCGAGTGCTGTCTGTTCGACGACGCGGGCGAGCGCGAGGTGGAGCGGATCGCGCTGCCGGAACGCACTGGGGATGTCTTTCACGGACTCGTCGTCGGGCTCGAGGCGGGTGCGCGTTATGGGTTGCGTGCGCATGGGCCCTACGCGCCGCAGGACGGCCATCGCTTCAACCCGGCCAAACTGCTCGTGGATCCGTATGCGCGCGCGCTCGATCGCGGCTTCGCGCTGCATCCTGCGCAGAACGGTCAGCACGCGGACGGGCGCCGCGACGAGACCGACAGCGCGTCCGTGATGCCGAAGGCGATCGTGATGCCGTCGCTCGTCGCGTTCGAGGAGGATCAAGGCCTCGCGCGCATTGGGCGTGCGAGACCGGCGCGCCCGCGCACGAACTGGAGCGAGAGCATCCTGTACGAGATGCATGTGCGCGGCTTCACCAAGCGTCACCCCGACGTGCCGCTCGCACTGCGTGGCACCTGCGCCGGACTCGCGCACCCGGCAGCGATCGACCACCTCGTGACGCTCGGCATCACCGCGGTCGAACTCCTCCCGATCGCCGCGGCGATCAGCGAACGCCATCTCGCTCGGCTCGGCCTCACGAACTACTGGGGCTACAACACGGTGGGATGGATGGTGCCCGACGCGCGCTTGGCACCCGGCGGCATCGGCGAACTGCGCGCCTGCGTCGACGCGTTGCACGAGGCCGGCATCGAGGTGCTGCTGGACGTCGTGCTGAATCACAGTGGCGAGAGCGACGCGAACGGCCCCACGTTGTCACTGCGCGGTTTGGACAACGCGACCTATTATCGACTCGTCCCCGGCGACGCTGAGCGCTATGTGAACGACACGGGCACCGGGAACACGCTCGCGCTCGACCGCGCCCCCGTCGCGCGGCTCGCGCTCGATACGCTGCGATACTATGCCGAGTGGGCGGGAGTCGACGGGTTCCGCTATGACCTCGCGACGACGCTGGCGCGCCGCGAGAGCGGGTTCGACCCTGCGGCGCCGCTCCTGAGCGCGATCGAGCGCGATCCGGTGTTGCGCGCCCTCAAGCACATCGCTGAACCGTGGGACGTCGGGCATGGTGGGTATCAGCTCGGCAACTTCCCGCCGGCTTGGGGCGAGTGGAACGACCGCTACCGCGATGCGGTCCGTCGATTCTGGCGTGGTCATGGCGAGCAGGTGCGCGAGCTCGCGACGCGACTCTCCGGGTCGCCCGATCTGTTCGGCACTCGGGAGCGCCCGCCGATGTGCTCGGTGAACTTCGTGACCGCGCATGACGGCTTCACGCTCGCCGACCTCGTGTCGTACGAGCAGAAGCACAACGAGTCCAACGGCGAGGGCAATCGCGACGGCACGAACGCGAACAGCTCATGGAACCATGGCCACGAGGGCCCGACCGAACAGCCACGCGTTCGGTCGCAGCGCGAACGCGACGCGAGAGCGCTCCTTGCGACGCTCCTCTGCTCACGCGGCACGCCGATGCTCAGCATGGGCGACGAACTCGGCCACTCGCAGCGCGGCAACAACAACGCGTACGCGCAGGACAACGAGACCACCTGGCTCGACTGGGCGCATGCCGATCGCGAGCTGATGGCGTTCACGAGCGCGCTCGTCGCACTGCGCAGGGTTCATCCGGCGCTGCGCGACGACCGCTGGCTCACTGGGAAGCTCGAACACCCAGATGGCTCGATCGCCGACGTGCAGTGGCTCCGCACCGACGGGCACTGGATGTCGTATGAGGACTGGTCGTCGGCGCGCGTGACAACGTTGATCGCGTCGCTGGTCGCCGACCCCGGCGACCGGGTCGTGGTGATCATCCACGGGGGCACTCACCCTGTGCCGGTACATCTTCCATCGGCGCGTGAGGGCTACGGCTGGCAACTCGCGATCGATACCGCCGCGGACCGTCCCGCGCACACTCCGCCGACCACCGTTCCACCGGGGCCTATCAGCGTGAGCGCGCGCAGTGTGGCACTGCTCGTGGAAGCCCCACATTCGCCCGACGTCCATGATGAGGGAACAGCCGCACGCATGACGTTTCCCCGCGCGGCAGGCCTCCTGCTGCATCCGACGTCGCTCCCCGGTGCAGGTGGAGTCGGCGACCTCGGTCCCGAGGCGCATCACTTCGCCGAGTTCATGGCGTCGGCCGGTTTCAAGATCTGGCAGGTCCTGCCGATCGGCCCCACCGGCTACGGTGACTCGCCGTATCAGTGTTTCTCCGCGTTCGCCGGCAATCCGTTGCTCGTGCATGTCGCGGGGTTCGAGGGGGACTTCCCGCTGCACCGGGTCGACTTCGGCCGCGTGATCGCGGCCAAGCAGGTCGCGCTCCGTCGCGCGACGGACGCGTTCGTGCCCAGCGAGGAGTACCGCCGCTTCTGCGCCGATCAGGCCTGGTGGCTCGAGGACTACGCGCTCTTCATGGCACTCAAGAGCGCGCATGGCGGCGTGCAGTGGACCGAGTGGGACGCGGGTGCACGCCGACGTGACACGGCGGCGCTCGATCGCTGGCGAGCCACGCTGGCGCCCGACGTCGAGCATCAGCGGCGCACGCAGTTCCTGTTCTTCCTGCAGTGGGGCGCGCTCCGATCGGCGTGCACGGCGCGCGGAATCACGATCATGGGCGACCTGCCGATCTACGTTGCACACGATTCCGCCGACGTCTGGGCCGCGCCCGAGCTCTTCAAGCTCGACGCGGATGGGCGGCCGCTCGTGGTCGCCGGCGTGCCACCTGACTACTTCAGCACCACGGGCCAGCTCTGGGGAAACCCCATCTACGACTGGGATGCCATGCACGCCGATGGCTTCTCGTGGTGGATCCGCCGCATGAGGGCCATGTTCGCGAACTTCGACATCGTGCGGATCGATCACTTCCGCGGCTTTGAGTCCTATTGGGAGATCCCCGGCGGCGATACGACCGCTGTGAACGGTCGCTGGGTCAAGGCGCCGGGCGACGAACTGTTCAAGGCGATCACCGCCGCGCTCGGTCCGCTGCCGATCGTCGCCGAGAATCTGGGAGTGATCACGCCCGAGGTCGAGGCGCTGCGAGCCAAGTTCGGCTACCCGGGCATGAGCGTCCTGCAGTTCGCGTTCGGCGCCGACGGCAGCGCGAATGACTTCCAACCGCACACGTATCCCCGTGAACGGGTGGTATACACAGGGACGCACGACAACGACACCACCGTCGGCTGGTGGAATGCGACGGCCGGCGCCGACTCAACGCGCACAGTGGAGATCATCCAGCAGGAGAAGGACTTCGCCCGTCGCTACCTCGGCACCGACGGCGAGGAGATCCACTGGACGATGATGCGCGCGGTGCTCGCCTCGGTGGCGAACACGGCGCTCGTCCCCATGCAGGACCTGCTCGGCCTTGGTGGGGAGGCACGCATGAATCTCCCCGGTCGACAGGCGGGCAACTGGGGATTCCGGTTCACGTGGGACCAGGTGACGCCAGAGATCACACGCCGCATCCGCGCGCTGGTGGACCTCTACCAGCGTTGAGGAGAGTAGGTTTCCGTGGCACGCTCATTCGTTCGCTACCCATCTCCAGACTCCGTTCCCATGACCGCAGCGCAGATGCGCATCGTCACCGCAACGCTCGCTCTCGCCTTCACCTCCGCCGTGGCCTGCGAGGCCCAGCCAGGGATGGGCGCTGGAGGAACACGGATCCAGCCGGGCCAAGAGTGCCCGGCTGGCATGACCGAGATCCGCCCCGGCAACTGCCAAGCACCAACGCTCCCGGCTCCGAGCATCCTCGACTACCGGCCCCGCTCGACGCTCGTGACCGTCGAGCACAAGGTCCCGAAGGCGAAGTTCCCGGCGATCGACTATCACGGTCACCCCACCGGTGCCCAACTCGGATCGGCGGAGGCGCTGGAACAGTTCGGCAACGAGCTCGACGCGATCGGCGTCCGCATGATCGTCGCGGCCAACAACACCAGCGGTGACGCCCTCAAGCAGCAGTCGGCGCTCGTCGCCGCGTCGCCGCGCATGCGCGACCGTGTGCGCTTCCTCACGGGAGTCAGCTTCAACAACGTGGGGCCCGGCTGGGCGCAGCGTGCCGTCGCGCAACTGGAGGCCGACGTCGCCGCCGGCGCCGTGGGCATCGGCGAGATCGGCAAGGGGCTCGGCCTCTCCAATAAGAAGGCCGACGGATCACGCCTCAAGATCGACGACCCCGACCTCGATCCCGTCTGGCAGGCTGCCGCGCGGCTCAAGCTCCCCGTCTTCATCCACACCGCCGACCCGCAGGAGTTCTGGCAGCCGATCGACAACAAGAACGAACGCTGGCTCGAGCTCGCGCTCTTTCCGGGCCGCCGTTATCCGGCCGAGAGCAATCCGAGCTTCGAACAGCTCACGACCGAGCGCGACAACATGATCCGCCGCAACCCGGGGACCACGTTCGTGATCGCACACCTCGGGTGGCACGCGAACGATCTGCCGCGCCTCGCCAAGATGATGGACGAGATGCCCAACCTCCTCACCGAGGTCGGAGCCGTACTCTATGACATCGGCCGCCAGCCGCGAGCCGCCCACGACTTCTTCGTGAAGTACCAGGACCGCATCCTCTTCGGCAAGGACTCGTACCAGCCGTCGGAGTACCCGTACTACTGGCGCGTCTTCGAGACCCGCGACGACTACTTCGACTACTACCGCGACTATCACGCGTCGTGGAAGCTGTACGGGATCGACCTGCCGGACGCGGTGCTCAAGAAGGTGTACTACGGCAATGCGCTGCGGATCACCGGTCGGCTCCCGCAGAGCGGATTCCCGCGGTAGGCAGCCGTAGGCAGCTGGCGCCATCGTACGAAATGTACGACTTTGCCTGACGCTCCATCTGCCTGAGGCCCCCGATGTCACTCGATCTCCGCTACGTCCTCCGCAGCCTCTCGCGCGCACCGGGCTTCGCATTCGCCGTGATCCTGACCCTGGGACTCGGCATCGGGGCCAACACCGCGATCTTCAGCGCGGTGCGCGGTGTACTGCTTCGCCCTCTCCCGCACGCCGAGGGTGAGCGCCTCATGTACCTGCGCCAGTCGGTCGCGGCGCAGGGGGCCACGAACATCGCGTTCTCCGTTCCTGAGATCAACGACTTCCGCGAGTCGTCGCGCACGCTCGGCGAGATCGCCGAGTACTCGCCGCTGACGCTCTCTCTCATCGAGGATGACGACGCCTCACAGATCGACGTCGGGCTCGTCACCGGCAACTACCTGACTGTGATGGGGCTCCGCCCTGTGCTCGGGCGTCCGTTCAATCCGGGTGACGACGGCGCCGGCGCCGCCTCGGTCATCATGCTCGGCCACGCCTACTGGCTCGCGCACTTCTCGGGCGACAGCAGCATCGTCGGCAAGACGATGCGCATCGGCAACCGGCAGGTGGTGGTGATCGGCGTACTGCAGCCGGCGCCCTTCTTCCCCGGGCGGATCGACGCGCTCATGAACATGTCGATCAGCGAGCACCATGTGAGCGCGATGATGGAGAATGGCCGAACGCACCGCATGACCGAGATGATCGCGCGCCTGGCACCAGCCGCGACCGTGGAGCAGGCGCGCGCCGAGGTGACGAACATCACCGACCGCGTGCACAAGCGGTTCCCCGAGGCCTACGACGCCGCCTCGGGCTACACGGTGACCGTCACACCCTTCCAAGAAGTGCTCGGCGCCGACGCGCGCCTCACGCTCTGGCTGCTGATGGGCGTCGCGGCCCTCGTGCTCGTGATCGCCTGCGCCAACGTCGCGAATCTCACGCTCATGCGCGGCGTGCGCCGTGAGCATGAGATGGTCGTGCGCGCCGCACTCGGCGCCGGCACGTCGCGCCTGCGGCGACTGCTGCTGGCCGAGAACCTCGTGCTCGCGATCGGTGGCGCCGCGCTCGGACTCGTCGTCGCGTTCGCCGGCGTCGGCACGCTCTCGACGTTCATCGCGCGCTACACACCGCGCGCGAACGAGATCCAGGTGGACGGCGTGGTGCTCTCGTTCACACTGCTGCTCGCGCTCGTGGTCGCGGTGCTCCTTTCGTACGCACCGCGCGTGGGCGCGGAGGGCACGCTCGGCGCCGGTCTCTCGGCGGGGGCCACGCGCACGACCGGCGGAGTGAGGCGTCGACGTCTGCAGCAGGCACTCGTCGTGACGCAGGTGGCGGTCTCGGTGATCCTCCTCTCCGGTGCCGGACTGCTCGTGCGGTCGATGCAACAGCTCGCACAGGTGGACCCTGGCCTCGACACGCGCAACGTGCTCACCTTGGAGGTGCCGGCCGATTTCACCGCGATCACCGACGGGGCGCGCGCGGCGAGCCGCTACGAACAGATGCAGGTGGAGCTCTCGACGCTCCCCGGCGTGCAGGTGGTCGGGCTCGGCTCCACGATACCGCTGCGCACCGCGGGCTTCCTGCTCGAGATCAAGGCCGAGGGCCGCGTGCTCGCGCCTGGCGAACCGGTGCTCATGGCCGAGTATCGTACCGCCGACCCCGGCTACTTCCGTGCGGCGGGGATCCCGCTGCTGAGCGGACGCGAGTTCTCGACGACCGATCTCCGCTCCTCGGGCAAGGTCATCATCCTCAACAAGACGCTCGCCGACCGGTTGTTCCAGGGCGTGGACCCGGTGGGGCGTCAGATCGCGTGGACCGGCGAGCTGCTCAAGTTCATCGGCATCTCAGGCGAGTGGCGCACCGTGGTGGGGGTCGTGGGCGATACCAAGGACGGCGGGCTCGACGCCAAGCCGTTGCCGGTGACGTTCACGCCGTTCACGCAGGGTGACTTCCCCTCGGGCGGGCTCGTGATCCGCAGCGATGTGGACCCGGCCGGCCTCGCCACCGCCGCGCGCGCGATCGTGCGGTCGATCGCGCCGGACCAGCCGATCGAGAATGTGATGTCGCTCGACGCGATCCGCGACGAGAGCGTGGGTCCGCGTCGGATCAACGCGCTGCTGGTCGGTGCATTCGGCCTGCTGGCGCTGGTGATCGCGGCGATCGGAATCGCCGCCGTGCTCGCCTTCTCGGTGAGTGCGCGTACGAACGAGATCGGCATTCGCATGAGCCTTGGTGCTGACCCGCGCCGCGTGCAGGCGATGATCCTGCGCGAGGGCGGACTGCTCGTCGGTCTCGGGTTGCTCACGGGCGTGCTAGGTTCGTTGCTGTTGGCGCGCAGCATCGAGGGGTTGCTCTATGGCGTTGCGCCGCGCGATCCGGTGACGCTCGTCGCCGTGGCGTTGGTCATGGGTGCGATCGGTGTCGGCGCGTGTTGGGTGCCAGCAGCGCGGGCGAGCCGGATCGATCCGTCGGAGTCGCTCAGAGCGTCATGACGGACTGAGGGCCGCCTCAGGACAACGAGGCACGCGCCGCACAGTCCGGGCATCGCCGGTCCCTGACTGGCGACTCGGTACGCTGCTCCACGAAGGCCTCGAGCGTCGCCCACTCACCGTCTGGTCCGCGCACACTGCGGCAATGCGCGCACATCGGCACCACGCCGCGCACGGCGTATTCCAGCGCGCGGGCCACTCGGAGTTCGGCGGTCTCTCGGTCGTTCAGCAGTCGCATATGCACGCCGATGCCGATGCCGAGCGCGACCGTGAGGTGTCCAGCGCTCGAGAGACCGATGCCGAATGCACTCAGGAGCGCGACACTCCCCGGCCAAGCGAAGACGATCATGAGGATCGCGTGCACGAGCAGACCGGCAGCGGCGATGTAACGCCCGCCGCCGGCGAGGCGCAGTGAAGAACCGACCACGAGTGCACCGATGACCCAGAGCACGCCGTGCTGAGCGAACACGTACGCATCCGCCCCGTCCGCGATCCCCTGCGTCGCCGGCAAGCCCACGAACGCGAGCGCCAGCGGAAGCAGCAGCGCGAGCCACGCGGCCAGCGCCCAGCGGGCGCCGAGGTGGAAGAGCGTCAACATGAACGCGACATCGCGGAGGAAGAACAGCGATGCGCCGAGTGAGGTGTCGAGCACTCTGCCGTCGACCGGCCACGCGCCGCTCGGCATGAGTCCGAGCACATATCGAGCGGCCCACAGCAGCCAGGTCATGATGAGCCAACCCAGCCACGCTTCGCGCTCGACACGCCAGACCCAAAGGAACACCGCGACACTCGCCAGTGTGGCGACGAGCGCGTTGACCACCGGCGTCAACGACACCGCCTGCGCACCGGACATCTGCGCGAACAGAGAGTCGTTCATCGGGCGACGTCCGTCGCGTCGTCGCTCTCGATGCCGAACTCGCGCTTCGCGCACGCTGGGCAGATGCCGTGCGACACCGCCGCGTTCGTCGCACTGTAGATGAACGCCTCCGGCGCCCGCCACACGCCATCGGCCGCCTCGACACGATCGCAATCCGCGCAGACGTTCGTGTGCCCGCGGAGGGCGTGCTGCATCGTGCCCTCGAGTTTTCGCAACGCGGCGAGACGCAGGGCACTCGCCTCATCAAGTTCAGCGAACGCGATGCCCAGCACCAACGCCAGCGCACCCAGCTGGATCAGGATCGCGAAGAAGTCACTGTAGTCCGCGGCCATGGAGGGGCCCGCGAAGAGCACTCCGGCGAGGATCAGCAAGCCCGCGACGCTGATCCGTCGCGACACTCGCCCGGGACGGTCCGACCTCGCCAGCACCGCCGCAACGACGATCGGGGCGATCGCAGAGGCGCTGATCCGCAGACCGAGTGCCAAGAAGCCGAATGTCGGGTGTCGCAGACTACCGGCGAGGATGAACAGGATCTCTGCTGCGGCGGGGATCACCAGCCAACGCCACCAGCGGCGCCCAGCGTAGAGCGAAGCGCCACCGACGAAGAGCAGGTCGCGCACGGTGCCGACGACGCTCAACGTGGATCGCGGGTCGAACGGGGCGCCCCAGAGCATGGGCGCATAGCGGACGACGAACGCGGACCACGCGAGTCCCCAGAGTAGCAGATACGTCTCTCGACGCATGCGCCAGAGCAGCAGGTGCACGACCGCCGCCAGCAGCAGGCTCAGTATCGCGGCGACGATCGCCTGGAGCGGCAGGCCGAAGACCGGCTCGGGCACGGGCAACTGGTTCACGTGAGCCGATGAGAGAGCGAGTGGGCGCGCACTACCGAACGTACTGCATCACAAGGAAGTGGACACCCTGCGGTGACCGGATGCCGCAGAAGCGCCCGACACCGGCCGCCTCCTTGACCGCGAGGTAGACCGTCCCACCAAGCCGCACCGCCTCGCGTGCACTCGCCTCGGCGTCGCTCACTGTGAAGTACGTGACCCAACAGGGCGGGACGCCCTGCATGTCGCGGGTGAGTTCCATCATGCCGGCCACCGGGCGGTCACCGAGCTTGAAGATCGTGTATGGCACGGACTGTCCCGGCATGGACTCCGCGGTCCAGCCGAACAAGGATTCATAGAAAGGCTTCGCCGTCGCCATGACCGGAGTCAGGAGCTCGAACCAACTCGGCGCGCCGAAAAGACTCGCGTCGACGTCGGTGCCGCCGCCCTGGCGCGGTTGCCAGAGGTCGAAGTTCGCGCCTGCCGTATCGTAGCACTCGGCCATGCGACCGTTGGGTCCGATGTCGAACGCCGCACCCGCGCGCCCGCCGAGCGACGTGGCGCGCGCTGCAGTGGCATCGGCCCCGAGTACTCGAACCATCACTCCGATACCCGGCATCGTTCCCGGCGGGGTCTGCGGCCCTGCGAGATCGAAGATCCCGCCCACGTCGCGCCCCCCGACCTGGATCAGGTGTCCCATGCCCGGAATCGGCTTGTAGGTCCAGCCGAGTAGACTCGAAAAGAACGTCCGCGCGTCGGCGGGATCAGACGTGATGATGTTGATCCAGCAGAACTCGCCGGGGTCGCGTGGGCGCAGTGTCATCAGTCAGTGAGGTCGCTCTGGTGAGGACTTTCGGCCCGAGGTGCAGCCGCCATATTCCTCAATATGCGCAATACGGCGTCGGGCGGCTCGCTCGTCTGGCGTCTCCCCCTGCTCTGCGAGCGGCGCTCATGGCAAGTATCGCATTCCTCGGCACCGGCCTCCTCGGGTCCGCCTTCGTCGAAGCCGCCTGCAAGCGTGGCGACACCGTCACCGTCTGGAACCGCACCACGGTCAAAGCCCGCGCGCTGCAGGGGTTCGGCGCCCACGTCGCCGGCTCGCCGGAGATCGCCGTGCGCGGCGCCGAGCGTGTGCACCTGGTGTTGCAGGACGACGCGTCGGTGGAAGAGGTCGTCCGAGCGCTGCGCCCGGGGCTCGCGCCGGGCGCGATCATCATCGACCACACGACGACGCTGCCTGCGCTCACGGCCACGCGAGCGACCCGCCTCAACGCCGAGGGAGTCCAGTACCTGCATTGTCCGGTGTTCATCGGACCGGCGGCCGCGCGCGAGTCGCAGGGGATCATCATGGCGTGCGGCCCACGAGCACTCTTCGATCAGGTGAAGCCCGCGCTCGAGCTGCAGGCACTGCGCGTCGAGTATCTGGGTGAGCGCAACGACCTCGCGGCGGTGATGAAGCTCTGCGGCAATGCGTACATCATCGGCAGTGGCGGTCTGCTCTCGGACGTCTTCTCGATCGCCGCGAACTCCGCGGTGAAGCCAGGTGAAGCGCTCTCGCTCCTCAACTTCTTCTTCGGCGCGGGGATCATC
>JANOWT010000303.1:0-3487 GCA_031418115.1 Gemmatimonadota bacterium | reverse complement strand
CCGAAACCAGTCATGCTTCGAATCATTAGAGCCTGATAAGTTACGCTGGCACAAGCTCTTGGGCAAGGCACGGGGGGTCTAGTTCCAGAACTCCCAGCGCACACCGTACAGCTGGACCAGCCGCGGCATCAGGAAGCCCGGCACGGTCTCGTAGACTTTGCCGACAGCGTTCCGGTTGTACCAGAAGATCCGCGCGCTCCCGATCCGCATCTCCAGGTACCCGCCGACCCACGAGGCGCCCTCGGCGCGCTGCACCGCACCCGCTCCGGCCGGCATCTCCACGGCACCCCGATAGTCGTGCGTCAGCCCCGCGGTGAGTCCGAAGGTGCCCCGCTTGATCTGCTTGATGAAATCAGAGGCCACCCGCAGCTCGCCGTGCGACTCCACCTGCGGCCGGTAGAGCGCCGGCTCCGACCAGCGAATGCCCCGCCAGTCAAAGGAGAACGGCCCCCACACCTGACCGGAGAGCCCTCCTTCCAGCCCCGTCGAGGCGGCGATGTCGGCGGCGACGAACAGGGGGTCGAATACAGGCATCCCCATCGCTCGCGAGGTCGACCGTTGTACCGCACCGACGCTGACCCATCGGCCGTAGACCCGTGCCGCGACTTCGGCTCGTGACGTCGTTCGGCCCGGCCCGCCGAAGGCGGTGTCGTCGGGCGTGTGGATCGAGTGCGCGAGCGAAAGATGCAGCCAGGGGAATGGCGTGAGGGCCGCGAGCGCATCGATCCGGCGGGTGGAGTCCGGACCGCCCTCCTCGACCATCCCGCTGAGCGAGAGCCACTTTCGATCCCATGACGCACGCAACGTGGGTGAGAGGCGGCTCTCGCCGTTCTGCACGCGCATGCGGGCGGTGGCCGAGAGACGGGCGCCCCACCGCGTGACACCGGCCGCGGCGACGTACTGGGTGAGTGAACGCGCGGTATCGGCCGCCGGCGTGGAGTCGGTCGCAGGCGTCGAGTCGCCCGTCTCCTGATGCCGGAGCGATGCCGCGATCACCTGGAGCCAGAGCCCCGAGCTGTCGGCGTCTCCCCAGGCGGCGCGGACGTATCCCGCGGCGTCGTCTCCCTTGAATGCTCCGATCGCATTCCGGTCCAAGGTGCCGCTGATCACGTTGCGAAAAGTGGCCGACCGCGTGCGTCCGAACCGCGAGCCCACCGCGTCGACCGTGAGGCGCCCACGCGCGAACCCCACGCGGGTGAACGCCGCCAATGCGTCGCCGTCGCCGGCGGTGCGCACACTCGTGGTGGAGTACTGTTGCGCCGCAACCTGCAGCACGCCGCCACTGTTGGTTCGCTTGCCGAAGAAGCCGCGGTAGAGATTCGTGTTCTCCGACCCCGTCGTGATGTCGGTGCGCGTCGACGCCGTGGTGAGCCGCACGCGCCACGAGCGGAGGAACACACGCAACTCGCCAGCCGCGCGTTCGACCGCGACCTCTTCCAGTGCCGCGATCTGCACGGTCGAGAGGTCCTGCACCGCTCCCGCGCGCGGGTCGAGCCCGTCGAGTTCCACCCCGTCGAGGAAGACGCGCACGCGGCCGGGCTCGCCGTACCAGGATGTCGCCGTGGGAGCCGCGATGAATCCCGCGTTGAAGACCGTGGCTCCCGGTACCTGCGCGAGTAACTCCGGCAACGTGAGCGCCCCGCTCGCGAAGATCGCGACGCGGTCCCACACGGTGCGTCGGCCGCGGATCTCCGGGCTCGCCGGGCGTTCGGCCACCGCGAGCGGCGACTTGACGGTGTCGCGCACCACGGAGTCGCCCACGGCCGCGACCGGAATGGCCGGTTGCTGCGCGAATACCGGGGTGGCCGCCAGCACCACCCCGAGCGCGATCAGCAGCCTCAGCGCGCTCTCCCGCGCACGAACTCCACGAAGGTCCGCACCGGCGTGCCGGTCGGGCCCTTCGGCATCACCACGAGGTCCGACTCGGAGTACGCCGTCCCCGCGACATCCAGATGCACCCAATTCATCCCCTCGGTGAACTCGGCCAGGAAGAGCGCGGCAGTGATGGTCCCTGCCCCGCGCCCACCGATGTTCCGCATGTCGGCGACATCGGACTTGATGAGTTCCTTGTACTCCTCGAACATCGGGAGTTGCCATCCGAGCTCGCCACCGCGCCGGCCGGCCGCGAGCGCTTCGTCGATCGTCGCCTGATCGTTCCCCATCACACCGACGGTCACATTGCCCAGCGCGATCACGCACGCGCCCGTGAGCGTCGCCGCGTCGATCACGGCCTGCGGCTTGTAGCGCTTGGCATAGTGGAGCACGTCCGCCAGCACGAGCCGGCCCTCGGCGTCGGTGTTCTGGATCTCGATCGTCTTGCCATTGCTCGCGCGCACCACGTCGCCCGGCTTCACCGCATCACTGCCGATGACGTTGGTCGTGGACCCGATGAGGCCGACGACATTGATGCGGAGCTTCATACGGGCGATCGCTTCCATGGCGCCGAGCACGCCGGCGGCACCGCTCATGTCGAACTTCATGAGCTCCATGCCAGGCCCGGGCTTGAGCGAGACGCCACCGGTGTCGAAGCAGAGCCCCTTCCCGACGAGCGCCACCGGCGCCTCACCGCGGCGTCCGCCCTTGTACTCGAGCACGATGAGCTTGGGATCCTGCGTCGTCGCCTGCGCGACGGCGAGGAACGATCCCATCTTGAGCCGCTGCATCTCGCGGCGACCCATCACCTTCACGGTGAGGCGGTGCCGCTTGCCGATCTCGCGCGCAGCGCGCGCGAGATACTCGGGCGTGCAGATGTTCCCGGGCAGCATCGCGAGCCGACGCGTGATGCGCTGTCCTTCTGCGACTGCGACGCCCGCGTTGAGCGCGTGCCCCGCAGCGCGCACATTCGGCACATAGAGGGTCGCAACAGTGAGCGGTTTGCGTCGCTTGGCCGCCGGCGCCGGCGTGTGGAGTTCCTTGAACTCCCACGCACCGAGCGAGAGGCCGATCACCGCGCCTTCCAGCGCGGCATCGGCGAGATCGGCGGCCCAGAACGCGAGCTTGCCGACGCCGAGTCCATTGGCACGCCGTCCTGCGAGCGACGCGGCCCGTGTGAGCCCCTTCACCGCATCGCCAGCGCCGGTGCCGACGAGCATCACGCGCTCCGGTCCGCCGTCGGGTGCGAAGAGCAGCAGCGCTTCGTCCTTGCCGCCCTGGAAGTCCTTGCGACGGATCGCGCGCGAGAGCGCGCCGCCGTACCGCTTGTCGAGTGCGGTCAACGCGCGCGGCATCGACGGCTCGGCGGGGAGTGCGACCACGAGCAACGGAATCGCAGCGCGGGCCGGATCACCCGTGCGCACGTCGAACGCGATCGACATCAGTTCATCCCCTTGATGATCGCGTCGCCGAATCCGGTCGTGGAGACCTCGGTCGCACCGGTCATCTGGCGCGCGAGATCGTACGTGACGGTCTTGGCCGCGATCGCCTTCTCAAGTCCGCGCACGATCAGCTTGCCCGCTTCTTCCCAGCCCATGTGCTCGAACATCATCAC
>JANOWT010000302.1:0-5029 GCA_031418115.1 Gemmatimonadota bacterium | reverse complement strand
GGCGCGGCCAGTGGCCGCGCCCCCCGCTGCATTCCGCCGCACGCGCGCTTCCGCGAGACCCTCGCACCCACGAAGTTCCCCGCGTGCCCGCCATCGATCCGCAGTCACCCGTCGCCGCCGTGCTCATCGCGTTCGCGACGGGAATCGCCCTCGGCATCCTCCCGGTCGGACTGGCCGAGGTCGCTGCGGTCGCGATCGGCGTGGTCCAGCCACCGCGCCTGGCGCTCGCCATGCTCGCGGCCTTCACGCTCGCCCATGTCGCGGCCAAGCTGCCCTGGTACGCGCTCGGCCGGCGCGCGGAGCGTCTCACGCACCCGCGAGCGCGCGCCTTCACCGAGCGCGCACGCGCGCTCACCGCGCGCTACCCCGGCTTCGGCGTCGGCCTGCTCGGCGCCAGCGCACTCACGAGCGTGCCGCCGTTCCACCTCGCGGCCATCGCCAGCGGACTCGTGCGGATCCCGTTCGGGCGCTTCGTGCTGATCTGCCTCGCGGGGCGCACGGTGCGGTTCGGCGTGCTTGCGGCGGTGCCGGCATTGATCCGGTCGTGGATCGGCTGAGCGAACGGCTTCTGTTACACCACCGCGCCGAAGAGCCGCCCCACGCCGTAGGTGAGCCCCATCGCGAACGCACCCCAGAACCCGACTCTCACCGCGCCTGTCATCGCGGCCGCGCCACCAGTGCGCGCCGCGAGCCCGCCGAGGAAGATGAGGAACACGAGTGAACTCGCCGTGACGACCCACGGCATCGCATCCGTCGGTGTGATCCAGCCGATCGCGAGGGGCAGGGCCGCGCCGACCGCGAACGTGCCCGCCGACGCGACCGACGCTTGGAGCGGCCGCGCCAGGTGGCGCTCGGCGATCCCCAGCTCGTCCCGCAGGTGCGTTCCGAGCGCGTCATGCGCCGTCAGCTGCACCGCGACCTGCCGCGCGAGCGCGGGGTCGAGTCCACGCTTCACATAGATGCCGGTGAGCTCGTCCAGCTCGTGCGCCGGCGTTGTCGCGAGTTCGCGCTTCTCGCGTTCCATGTCCGCCGCCTCGGTGTCCGCCTGCGAACTCACGGAGACGTACTCCCCGGCCGCCATCGACATCGCGCCGGCCACGAGCCCCGCGACCCCGGCAACGATCACCGCGCCGCGCTCGGCGCCGGACGCCGCGACACCCACCACCAGGCTCGCGGTGGACACGATGCCATCGTTGGCGCCGAGCACGGCGGCGCGCAGCCAGCCGATGCGGTCGACGCGGTGGAACTCGCGGTGGGGCATGGATCCTCCTCGTACTGAAGCTAGGCGCTGTCGCGCGCGGACGGAGTGCGACGACGTGGCGTGAGCACACGGTGCTTGACGGAACCCCGCGCGCGCGGGAACTTCGCCCTACATGCCGCGCACGACCGCCCTCTGGTGGATCCTCTCGATCGCAGCGGTCTACCTCGCCGCGCTCCTCGTCTGGCGCCGTTGGACGCGCACCGCCGCGCTCCGCGCGATGCTCCGCTTCCGCGCCCGCGTCGACCGCTTCAAGCTCACGAGCAAGCGCTACATCACCGACGCCCTTCTCGCCGACGAGTCCATCGCAGCGGCCGTCAAGGCGCATGCGGAGGAGCACCACGACTCCACCGCCAAGACCTGGCTGCGTGTGCAGGGGTACATCCGCGAGATCGTCCCCGCGTTCAACCTCCTCATGTACTACCAGTTTGGGTACGCGGTCTCCAAAGCGTCGCTCAATCTCTTCTACAAGACGACGGTCAAGGTCCGCGACCCGGCGGCGTTCCAGCGATTGCCGCGCGAGAGCATCGTGATCTACCTGATGAACCATCGCTCCAACGCCGACTATGTGCTCACGACCTACGCACTCGCCGGCCAGGTGGCGATCTCGTACGCGGTCGGCGAGTGGGCGCGCGTCTTCCCGCTCGAGTACCTCTTCAAGTCGTTCGGGTCGTACTTCATCCGCAGGCGGTACCGCGAGCCGCTCTACCACACGGTGCTCGAGCGCTACGTGCAGCTCATCACGCGCAACGGTGTCACGCAGGGACTCTTCCCCGAGGGCGGGCTCTCGCGCGACGGGCACATGCGTCCCGCGAAGGTCGGGCTGCTCGACTACATGATCGGTACCGCGCGCGAGCCGGGCTTCGCCGAGCGCATGTACGTGGTGCCGGTCGCGATCAACTATGACCGTGTACTCGAGGATCGCACACTGCTCCGCGAGTTGCGCATGACGGGCGGCGGATCTGGGGGCTCGCGCCTGGCGCAGTTCCGCGAAGTGCTCAACTACGCCATCTCCAACTTCGGGCGGCTCTCCACTCGGCGTTGGCGCCGATATGGTCGCGCGGCCGTCGTCGTCGGCGAGCCCGTTCCCGTCGCGCCCTGGCTCGCCGACGTCGCCGCAGAAGGTGTGTCGCTGTTCGATCGCCCGCGGCCGGAGCGGCTTGAGGAAGTGCAGCGCTTCACCGACAGCATGATGCAGCGCATCGGCGCGATCATCCCCGTGACGGCGGTCCCACTCACCTGCGCCGCGCTGCAGACTTTCGACGCCGAGTACATCCCGGCCGACCGTCTCATGGCACGCATCGAGGAACTGCGAGACGTGCTCGTCGCGCAGGGCGCCGAGGTGGTCGAGCCGGCGCGCGAGGCGCATGACACGTTCGAGCGCGCGTACCGGATGCTGGAGATGCGACGCGTGCTCTCCAAGCAGGAGGACGCCTACGTGATCCTTCCTCGCGGGCGCGAACTCATCTCGTACTACGCCAACGGCATCTCACACCTCTGCGGCGGATTCGAGGCGCAGGTGAAGGCGCGGGACGCCTTACCTATGGACACGCTGGTAGGGCTTTGACGCGGCGGAACGGGTACTGGGCGTGTAAATTGAGGCATGAGCGAGACGCCGAAGCGGGTGCGCGAGGGGCTGGTCGTTCGGAAGTTCAAGCTTGGCGAGGAGCCGCCTGACGACCTCCGCGACTACACAACGCCGTCAGAGCGCGTCGCGATGGTTTGGGAGTTGTGCGCGCGCGCGTGGCAACTCAGCGGCTCGCCGCCGGTGCCGTACACGCGCGAGACGATGCCCATCCGCGTGATTCGGCCGCATGAATAGCGATTGGCTGGATCTCCTGCGTGAGATGGACCGCGGCGGCGTGCGGTATCTCCTCATCGGCGCACACGCGATCGCCGCCCACGGCATCCCCCGGGCGACCCGCGACATCGATTTCTGGATTGACCCCGAGGTCGACAACGCGAAGCGCGTTTGGGAAGCGCTGCTCCGGTTCGGGGCGCCGATGCGTGCGCTCGGGATCAGTGAACGAGAAGTCTGCACGCCAGGCATGGTGTTGCAGTTCGGGGCCATGCCGAATCGAATCGACCTGATGACGAGCGTCTCTGGCCTCGACCGCTTCTCCGACGCGTGGGACCGGCGGGTGATGACGCAACTCGGGGACGTGGCAGTTCCAGTCCTTTCGTTGGAGGACCTTCGTGCCTCGAAGCTGGCCGCCGGCAGAAAACGGGACCTGCTGGACCTGGAGATGCTCGACGAACTGGATGCGCGCGGCCGCTGACCCATTCTGGAACAACCGTCCGGTTGACCTGAGCCCCCCACCCCGGCTACATTCTAAGGCTCTGTTCCGTGCCGCCCGTCCGGGCGATCCACGTAGTCACAGAAGGGCGAACAACCTCAGGGAAGATGCCGACGATCAATCAGCTCGTCCGGCAGAGCCGCCGTGCCGTCGTAAAGAAGGACAAGGCCCCGGCTCTGAAGGAGAACCCGTTCAAGCGTGGCGTGTGCACTCGCGTGTACACCACCACCCCCAAGAAGCCGAACTCCGCGCTCCGCAAGGTCGCGCGTATCCGCCTCGTGAACGGCTTCGAAGTCACTGCGTACATCCCCGGCGAAGGCCACAACCTGCAGGAGCACTCGATCGTGCTCATCCGCGGTGGTCGCGTGAAGGACCTTCCGGGCGTTCGGTACCACATCGTGCGCGGCAAGCTCGACGCATCCGGCGTCGCTGGACGCAACAAGAGCCGCTCCAAGTACGGGACTAAGAAGCCGAAGGCTGGTGCCCCGGCTGGAGGTAAGAAGAAGTGAGCCGCCGCAAAAGTGCAGTGAAGCGCACCATCCTCCCCGATGCGCGCTATGACAGCCAGACTGTCAGCAAGTTCATCAACGTCCTGATGTACCAGGGCAAGAAGTCCACCGCCGAGCGCATCTTCTACGCCGCGATGGACATCGTCGAGGCCAAGGCCGCGCAGCCGGGCGTCAACGTCTTCAAGGCCGCGCTCACCAACCTCAAGCCGGTCGTCGAGGTGAAGAGCCGCCGCGTCGGTGGTGCGACCTACCAGGTCCCCGTCGAAGTGCGCCCCGAGCGCCGTACCGCGCTCGCGATGCGTTGGCTGATCAGCTTCTCCCGCGCGCGCAACGAGAAGTCGATGGCGGAGAAGCTCGCCGCCGAGACGCTCGCGGCTGCCAAGGGTGAGGGTAATGCGGTGAAGAAGCGTGAGGATACGCACAAGATGGCCGAGGCCAACAAGGCGTTCGCGCACTATCGCTGGTAGAACTGCAGATGTGAGATGTGAGGGCGGGGGGCGACCATCGGTCGCCCCCCGCTTTTGTCGAGACCGCGTAGGGCTTCTCAGGTGCAGTGGGGCCATTGACATAGCCCGTTTCACGACTAGCTTTTACGGGCTAAGTCGAACCGCCCGCAGTGGGTTCGCGTTAGCAGGACCTCGGAGCATTGAGGTCCCCGGGGAACTGCGCCCCGGAAAGATGGGCCCGCCAACGTCGGCACGATTGACGAGCGGGGGGAGTGGACACCCGACCGATCCCGCCAGGGCAGTGCACTGGCGCCGAGGTTCCCGAAAAGCCCGCAGGACAATTCGACGTTGGGTGGTGTTGTTGCTGACACCCGACGCGCCGAGGGTCCCCAGTTGCGCAGCAGTGGCGACTGTACCCGGCGAGAGCGGATGGATACCGGTCCCCCGGATAGCTGGTGGGGGGGGACGCCGGTCCAGCCGCGTTTTTGTTTCTCCAAGCCTGACTCCGACCGCTACCGA
>JANOWT010000301.1:0-20732 GCA_031418115.1 Gemmatimonadota bacterium | reverse complement strand
CGAGACCTGGGATGTCGCCGCGATCGGCAACTTCCATACGTGCGGCATCCGCGACCTGGGCCGGACCTTCTGCTGGGGGCAGAACAGTCAGGGCGCGATCGGTGATCGGACGGTCGCGAACAGGGATCGGCCGGTGGCGGTTCGGCCGTAAGGTCCGCGCGCTGTTCAGCCGATCAATTCGGGGTCCAGTCCAGAGTCACCACAGACGTCCGAGTCCGCGCCGCAACGAGCGCCCCTTCGTATCCCGCACCCACGTCTATCGAACACACTGACCACCGTGCGGCGGCGGCAGCGTCATCGTCGACGGTGACGAGCCGCACGTCGTCGGTAGCGAGCGTCATCACGAATCGCGACAACGGATGCCCGAGCCCGGTCCCGAGCGCCTTGATGTACGCCTCCTTGCGCGTCCAGAGCCGATAGAACGCCGCCTCGCGCTCTGACTCGCGCAGTGCGAACAGCGCCGCCTGCTCCGCCGGTGCGAAGAACCGCTCGGCCATCCCATCGAGATCAGCGAGCGGCCGGTGAACTTCGACGTCGACGCCGAGCGCGCCATGACGCCCAACGGCGAGCAACGCCAGCTCCCCCGAGTCGCTGAAGCTGCACTCGATCCCGCTCCCCGCCGGCGTCGCCAAGAACGGCTTCCCCGCCGACTCAGCGCCATAGACGATCGAAGAAGGCGCCACGCCGAGCTCACGCGCGAGGATCCGCCGCGTCGCCACATGCCCGTGCAACCACCGATTCCTCAGCGCATCGGTCGCGAACCGCGCCGCTCTCGCCCTCTCCTCCTCCGACAACTCAGCGACCGCCTCCGCACCGGGCGCTCGCGCGGGATCGAGCGCGATCCGCCACACCGTCACCGGCCGAGCATCGGCCGCCTTGCTCACACCTTGTGGTACGCGATCCGCGCCGCCTCCGCGCGGTCGGGCGCCATGTACGTCTCGAAGTCCGAGAAGAAGGCCGGCGCCTCGGCCTGCATCACGCGCAGCACCATCACCGCCATGCGTCGGATCTCGAACTCGGCCCCTTCGCTCGACCGGAGCTCGAGCATCGTGCGCCAGCCGCGCGCATTGGCAGTGACGACGATCTTCGTCTCGGTCGAGTTAGGCAGCACACCGCGCGCCGCCTCACGCGCCATCTTCCGGCGGTGGACCTTGTCGTCGACCCACTTGTAGCGATCCATGAGCTTCTCGACGAGCGCGATGTACGTCGCCTGCGCCGATTCAATCTGCGCCTTCCACGCCGCCGTGAGAGCTTCGTCGCCGATGATCGCCGGCGGGATCACGAACGCCGCGTCGGACTCGTCGACGTAGCGCTGCGAGAGTTGCGAGTACGCGAACCCTGCACGATGTCGCACGAGCTCATGTGTCAACGACCGACTCACCCCTTCGAGCAACAGCGAATAGTTCGCATGCTCGAGCACCGACCCGTGCCCCTGCTTCTTGATGTTCTCCAAGTAATCCCGCGTCGTGCGATTGGCAGGATTCTTCTGACTCATGTAGCAGAGCCGCCCCGCGAACTCGGCGAGCCGCTCACCGTCGGTGCTCTCGCCCATCCACTGTACGGGCAGGTGTCCGGGCTCCATGAAGCTCGGGCGGGCGAGGACGGAGACTCTGGGCTCGGTGTAGAAGTGGGGCATGGGCGAACGGCAGATGTGAGAGGGGAGATGTGAGATGCGAGAGGGAAAGTTAGTGGGAGTGGCTCCGCCACGCCTCTGCCAGCGGAGCGACCCCACACATCTCCCCTCTCCCATCTCACTTCTGCAGGAGATCCAACCGATGCCGCGCCCACCCCTTCTCCCGCACCACCAGATCGAGCGCCTCTCGAGCCGCATCCGGCAGCGGCGCCAACGCCGGATCGTACTTGATATCCCCGAGCGCCCGCGCCCCACGTAGCGGCACCTTCACCCCCGGATTCAGTATCCCCTCCGGATCGAACGCCGCCTTGGTCGCCGCAAAGAGCGCTATCGCCTCCGGCGACCACACTCTCGCCAACAGCGGCGTACGCAGCCGCCCGTCCCCATGCTCCCCCGCGAGCGTCCCCCCCAACCGCGCGACGATCCCCGTCACCTCGTCGAGCAACACCTCGCACCGCGCGCGCCAGTCGGGCTCGCTCGTATCCACGAGCGCGTTCACGTGCGCGTGCGCATCGCCAGCATGCCCGAAGATCACGCCCTTGAAGCGCGCCCGGTCGAGCGCCTCGCGCACCGACCGCACGTACTCGGCGAACCGATCGGGCGGCACGCAGCCGTCTTCGACCAACTGCAGGCTCTGCAGTCGCGGCGCGAGCTCGTTCAGGATCGGGCTCGCCGCGTGACGGAGCTGCCAGACCTTGACCTCGTCCTCCGTCGTCATCGCAGTTTCCAGATGCACCGCGCCACCCGCCTCCGCGCACTCGCGAAAGTGACCGACGAGCTTATGCGCAGTCTCCTCCTCCTTCGCCTCCGCTTCGACGATCAACACCGCCTCGAGCCCGGGCGGTAGTACGATCGGCAACGGTCGGCTCCCACTCGCCGCGATCTCCAGGAAGCTCCGATCCAACAGCTCCACCGCACTCGCGCCGAGCTCAGCGAGCTGCACCGCAGTGGCCGCTGCGGCCGAGAGATCCGTGAAGCCCGCGATCAGACTCGCCGTCGCCTCGGCCGCCGGTGTGAGTCGCACCTCCACCGCCGTGATGATCGCGAGCGTTCCCTCGCTGCCGATGATCACGTCGAGCACGTCCGCACTCCGTGCGAATGCGCCGAGCGCGTAGCCCGACGATTCCTTCCGCACGCCGTCGTGTCGGAGCAGAGCAGGTTCACATGCCAACACCAACGGCGCGACGTTCGCGATGAACCTCTGAAGCGCCGACACTGCGGGCACCGGCTCCCCGCGTCGCACCCACGCGCGGCTCCCGTCGGCGAAGACACACTCCACGCCAGCGATCCAATCGCGCAACTGACCGTAGCGCACGGTGCGCGCCCCCGCGGCGTGCGTGGCCACCATCCCGCCGATGGTCGCGAACGCGCTGCTCGATGGATCGACCGGGAAACTCATGCGCAGCGCCGCCGCGGCCTCCTGCACCTGGTCGCGGATCACGGCAGCACCGGCCTCGAGCCGTCGCCGACCCGCGATCGGCGCGCCGATGGTGGACAGTCGCCCGAGGTCCACGATCACGCCATCGCCCACTGCACCGTTGGCCATCGAACTCCCCGACCCACGCGGCACGAGCGGCACGCGCTCGGCCGCCGCCCAGCGCAGGAGCGTCGCGAGATCGTCGGCATCCTCAGGTACAGCGACCGCGCGCGGCATGATGCGCGCCACGCCCGCCGCCTCGCTGTACACGGCGCAGGCGAGCACGTCGGCGCGGAAGACGCCGCGGAACCCGGGTGGCGCGATGCGTGGAGAAGTCAGATGTCAGCCGACCGCTGGCGCGAACGTGAACGGCCGCGCCTTCACGCGCCGCACGAGCCAGCGCAGCGCCGCATTGCTCACGAGTGAGAGCACACCCGCGATCATCAGTGCCTTCACCTCACGCCGCGAGATCTTGACCTGCCCACCCACCGTGAGCATCGCGCGCGACCCACTCAGGTCGCGCAACGTCGCATACGCGAACAGCAGCGGCAGCACGCAGAACGCGCGGATGCGGAACGCGCGCCGCGGGATCATCAGGATGTACTCGAGCGCGTCGTCCAGGTCGTGCTTCGCGAGTTCGATGAACCGCTCCACCGCGCGGTGGTTGCGCTCGATGTGAGACGGCGAGAGCAACGTCGCATGCCCGCTCCCCTGCGCCGCGAGGTCGTTCGCCGGGATGTAGATCGAGTTCTCGTGCTGCGCGTCCCAAGCGATGTCCTTGAGGATGTTCACCGTCTGCAGCGCCTCGCCGAACGCTTGGCACTTCACGAGCAATCGATCGAACTCGCGCTTGCCGATCGCGCTCGCGTGCTCGTGCCAGAGCTCCGTGAGCATGAAGCCCACCGTGCCGGCGACGTAGTAGCAGTACTCCTTGTACTCAGCGAGCGTCTGGATACGGATGCCGGCAGGGTACGTTCGCACGAACTTCGCCATCCCACGTCCCATCTCACGCACCCAGTGTGCCACGCGATCGCGCGTCCGCGGTGGCAGCGTGCGAAAGAGCACGAGCACGAGGTCGGTGTGCTTCACGAGCTCGAGATGCGCGGGGTCACCCTGCAGTCCTGCCGCGAGCGCGGGAAAGGCGTCGGCGGCCTCACGGTCGTCGAGTGTGCACAGGAACTGCTCGAGCAGTCGCGCCCGCTGCTCCGGCGCGGTGCTGTTGTCGTCCTCGACGGTGTCGGCGATACGGCAGAGCAGATACGCCGTGTTCACCGCGGTGCCGAGCATGCCGGGCAGGAAGCGGATGCTGATCGCGAAGGTGCGCGAGACGTCGGGCAGGATGTCATGCGCGAACCGCCGCGCCTCGCGGATGCGCTCGGCGGTATCGGCAGCGGGGACGTACGGCGCGAGGCTGTTCGGCACGACGGAAAGCTACCGGCACCTCAGGCGTCGAACCAGTCGCGATGGCTCGCGCGATGCCGTCAGCGATCCCCGATGAGCAACTTGTCGATCAACCCGCGCCGCTTCGGCTCGCCGAACTCGAGCCGGTCCAGCGTCTGCTCGATCGCGAGCTGCGCGCCGTGGGCCGCGCTGCGGTACATCGCGCGCGCGATGATCCACGGAAGCACTCCGACGAGTGCCGCCGCACCGACCGCGACCACCGTCCACACGTTGAGGGCCAGCAGTACCGCGCCCAACGCGCCGCCGCCGAGCAGTCCGCCAGCACCGATGCGAAGCGCCCAGCCGCGGCGCGGCGCGAGCGTCGCCTCGACGCGCACATGCACCTTGCCGGGCTCCACCTGCACGACCGAGGCGCTCACCTCGTTCGTCTTCGCCAGCGCGAGCGGCCGCCCGCTGAACCCTGCGACGACGCCCTGTGCCGCTCCCGCCAGCCCGCCGAGCGGGCCATACACGATCCGATCAGGGAAGCGGCGGCGCTCGGCGAGATTCTCCTCACCCCGGAAGCTCCGATCGATCCGCTCGAGCACCTCGCGTGCATTCCCCGGCACCGCGCGCGAGGCAGAGAAGAACGCCGGTCCGACGAGCGATGCCGTGAGTCCGCGCTCCTCGGGGAGCGTGACGCGCATCCGCTCTTCCGAGAGCGCCTGCTTCACCGCGAGCGGCGAGATCCCTACTTCCTGCGCGAGCGAGAGCAGATCGGCCTCGCTCATCGTCTCAGGTACATCGCCGCTCGCCGCGTGCAGCTCGGCGGCGCGCAACAGCACGCGCTCGAGTGCAGCGCGCGGCAGGATCGGGGCGGGGAGGTCTGCCACGTCAGATGCCCACGAATGCGAGGTCGATCTGCCGCTTCATCGAGGCGATCATCTCGTCGGGCATGGGGAAAGCGGCAGCGAGCGCTTCGAGTGCGCCACTCGACGGCACGGGCTTTCCAGCTTGACCGAGGTACCAGCGCGCATAGCGTTCGGCCAGCGCAGGGTCGATCCGCGCCACGAGCAACGCACCGCCGCGCACGAGCCCGGTGGCCGCGAGCTTCGCACCGGTGCCCTCACGCTGCTGCGCCGGCGTGAGGTGATCGTTCACCGCCACGTTCGCGACCGCGCCTGCCGCCTCGTGCGCGAACGAGAAGAGCAGTACGTCGGCGGAGTCCGCCGCGGACGGCCACGCCACCGCGTACTGGCTCGCGTTCTTGCCAGCGGGGACCGCGCGTCCCTCGCCGCCGAGTACGCGCGAGACGATCAGATCTCCGTTCCCCTGCTGCGTGTGATTCAGGTAGACCTGTAGTGCCGGCCGCCACTTGGACTGCCAGAGCGAATCGGCGGCGGCGAGCGCTGCCGTGCGTGCGCGCTGCTCGTCGAGCCACCATTGGTGATGGAAGCTCGTCCGCTCACCGTCGAGCGCTTTCGTGAATCGCCGCGCGAACTCGCGATCCTCTTTGCGCGGGAACTGCTGCGCGAGGAACGCGATGATCCCCTGCACGTCGCGATTGGTCGCCTTGGCGGGATCGCCTTCGGCGTTCACGAAGTAATCGACCGCCTGTCGCAACTCTTCCCACGTGCCGAAGTAGAGCGCAAGGAACTGTGCGCCCTCGAGCACCGGCCGCGTGCGCACCATCGCCGCGAGCGCCGACCGGCTCGAGTCGAACGCCGTGTAGAGCCCGCGCTTGTTCTTCTCGATCGTCACCCGCTCGCCGTAGCCGCGCTCGAAGAGCGGCACTGCTGACGTGTCCTCCATGAGGAGCGCGAAGCCGTGCAGCCAGAGATCCACATGTTCGCGCGTCTTCACGGGCCACTGCGGACCGCGCACCACGGGGCGCAGTGGTGCGGCGCTCGTCTGCGTGCCGGCGCAGGCGCCGAGCGTGAGAGTCACGGTGAGCGCGGTGAACGCCGCGGTCGCGAGCGCGCGTGAGCATGCGCGGCGCCAGGTCATGCCTGTCGTCCGCAGGTGACGCAGAACTTCCATCCTGGTTCGAGCTCCGAGCTGCAACCGGGGCAGCGTCTCACGAGAAGGTTCATTCCGCACGCAGGGCAGTACTTGAACGTGCGCCCAGCCGGGAGCGCCTGGGCACAGTACGGGCAGCCGAGCTCGCCGGTGTCGCTGGGATTCGCACCGCCGGCGTCGAGCAGATTCCTGCTCGCGTTGCCACCCGAGAACGCGTCGAGCAGCGCGCCCGAGCGTCGGGGTCCGGTCGTGGGCTCCGCAGCCGCGGGCGTGGCCGGGCGAGCGTTCACGACGCCAGCCGATGGCGTCGGTCCGCGCTTCGGCGTCAGCGGCTGCGCGGGCGTCCCGGGGCGCGGTGAAGGCGCTGGCCGCGAGGTTGTGCCGGTACTGCTCGTCGTAGCCGCCGTACCGGTCGCAAGCGCAGCACTGACGCGCGGCCCCGGCTTGAGCGGCGTCGGCGCACGCAGGTCTATTTCGATGTCGCCCGCGAGCACCCTCGCGATCCCCTCGGTCGAGACGCGCAACTTGGTATGCGTGTACGTGCGCACGACCGTGAGGTCCGGATTGGGCGAGGCGAGTTCGGCCTTGAGATCGTCCTGCATGAGATCGTCGCCGAACAGCAACGATCGCTCCCCCGAGATGAGCCGCATGAGACCGTGCAGGTAGTCGTCGTGTGAGTCGAGCTGCCCGTCGCGCCGCGCGGCCGCGTACGGCACGAGGTCGTCGAGTACCTCGCCGATGGTGAGCTGACGCTCGAGCGCGCCCGAGGCGCGGGCCGCGAGCACGAGTCGGCGAAAGAGCAGATCGAGAGTGTCCACAGTGACGTTGTCTCCTCTGTTACCCTACCCGCGGCAAAGATGCCGCGGGCCTGAATGCGTCGCCATCGGGGAACGGTGCCACCGCAGCGCGAGCGCCACCCTTGGCGCGGCGCGCGGCGAGCCAAGCGTCGAACTCCGACTCCACATACCCGCCCGACGTCGTCTGCTCCGTCGCAGCGCGCACGGCAAGGTCGTTGGCATACTCGTTCTGCGGGTGACCGGCGTGGCCCTTCACCCAGTTCCATGTGGCCTCGTGCCCGTTCACCGACTCGATCGCATCCTTCCAGAGCTCGAGGTTCTCGATCGCGCCCGTCTTGCGCTTCCAACCGTTGCGCGCCCAGCCGAACACCCACGACGAGAGCCCGTCCACGATGTAGCGCGAATCAGTGGTGAAATGCACGCTGAACTTCCCGTCCTTGGTCCCGAGTCCCTGGAATGCCTCCGTCACCGACCGCAGCGCCATCCGGTTGTTCGTGGTGGACTTCTCCGAGATCCAGAGGTCGCGCCGTGTGATCCGCCCATCGGCATGCTGGTACTCCACGAGGATCCCCGCACCGCCGGGATTGTCCCCTTCCTTGCCGTTGCCAAGGCACGATTCGTCGGCGTAGACCGCGACGAGCGGGAAGCGCGCACTCACTTCAACACCTCGATGCGGTCGGTCTCGTCGAGCCGCAGCACGAGTCGCGCACCCGTCGTCGGATGCCGCGCCTGGATCGCCTCGGCGCCGTTCTGCGTGACGAGCCGCTCGGGGATCACCAGGTATTCGGTGCCGCGCCGGAAGATCGAGATCCGCGACGCGTCGACGATCGCACGCTCGAGGGCATCGTACTCCTTGACTGTCAACTGCCCCACGCGACCCCCTTCGGTCCGCACCAGTCGGTCACGAGGCGCGTGAGCACCGCGGTCGCGCGGGAGATCTCGTCCGTGGCCACGTACTCCTCCACCGCATGCGCGAGCGCGATGTCGCCCGGGCCGTAGCAGATGGCGGGGATCCCCGCCGCCGTGAGCAGCGCGGCGTCGGTCCAACAGGAGAGACCTTCAACACGCGCCGGCGCACCCTCGGCGCTGCACGCCGATCGCAGCGCGATGACGATCGCGTCGTCGAGTGACACGTCGTTCGGTTCCTGCACGAGATCGACGGCCACCGTCGCGTGCAACTCCGGGACTCGCGTGCGGACGCGCGCGATCACCGCTTCGATCTCCGCCGCGAAGTCGCTGCCGCGCTCACCGGGGACCGTGCGACGCTCCACGCTGAAGGTGCATCGGTCAGGATACGTCGAGATCCCTGTGCCGCCGGTGATCGTTCCCGCATGCAGCGACGCGTGGCCGAGCAGTGCGTGCGTGCGCTGCGTGAGCACGGCGCGGTAGTACGCATCGAGCTCAGCGAGCAGTAGCGCGGCGTGCGTGATCGCGTCGACGCCGATGTCATAGCGCGAGCCGTGCGCGGCGCGCCCATGGACGGTCACCGTGGCCCACGCGAAACCGCGGTGCGCGGGAGCGATCGCGAGTCGTGTCGGTTCAGTGACGATCGCGGCATGCGCCCTGACTCCTGCCTCGAGCAACGTGCGCGTGCCGAGGCTCTCGAACTCCTCGTCGACCACCGCGGCGATGATCACCTCTCCACCGAGTCCGGAGCCGGAGGCGGTGTCGGAGCTGGTGCCGGAGCCGATGTCCGACGCGCGCGCCGCGGCGGCGCACATCGCGGCAATGCCGGCCTTCATGTCCGTGGCGCCGCGGCCGTAGAGCCGGCCATCGCGTTCCTCCGGAGTGAAGGGCGCGTGTGTCATGCCGACGACGTCGACCGTGTCGAGATGACCGTTGAGCATGAGCGAGCGGCCACCGTGTCCTCCGCCGATCCGTGCGAGCACGTTCGGCCGGCCCGGTCGCGATTCGATCAGGTCGACCTTGAAGCCCCAATCGGTGAGCGTCGCGCCGAGCAACTCGGCGACCGCGCGTTCGCCGGGCGCGCCCGGGGCGAGTGAGGGATTGCGCGAGTCGACGGCGACGAGGGCGCGCGTAAGTGCAAGGGCGTCGCCACGGGCGATGCTGGGCACAGTCAGGTGCGGGCGCGAAAGGGCGAGGGGAACTCGAGGAACTCAGGGGAGGAAACGACGAGAGCGCACCCGAAAGGTGCGCTCTCGCTACGCCGCACGGGACCGTCCGTTCACTTCTTTGGCGCGGGCTTCTTGGCGACAGGCTTCTTGGCGGCGGCCTTCTTGGCCGGCGCGGGCGCCTTCTTCGCGACAGGCTTGGGGGCGGGCTTCAGCGCCGGCTTTGCGGCGGGCTTCGGCGCGGGCTTCACCGCTGTCTTCGCAGCCGGCGCAGCGGCAGGCTTTGCGGTCGGCTTGGCTGCCATGGGCTTCGCCGCAGGGGCCGCGACGACGGGCCTCGCAGGAGCGACCACGACCGGCTTGATGAGTGGCGAGACGCCGATCTTCGGGAGGACCTTGCCCTTGTTCTTCTTGAGCCAGGCCTCTTCCGCTTCGCGGATGAGCTTGTCGGCTTCGTCCTGCGTCATCTGTCCACGGCGCACCATATACTGCACGAGGTCGCGGGTGCTCTCGATCGAGAACGCGATCAAGCCGGCAGCGGCACCCACGACATCCTTCATCGCGGCAGCCATCTTGGAACCGGCCTCAAGGGAGATCTCGTGCGCCTTCGCCGCCATCTCGGCGACAGTGTCACGCACGTCCTGGCCTCGGTGGCCGGGGTGACGCTTGGGCGGGACGACCGGGGGTGCAGCTTCAGCCGGCTTTTCAGTATCGGGCATGTTTGGACCGTCGTTGCGAGGTTTTGCAGTAACCGAACGGCCGCAAGTATATGATTTTTCAGCTTGTACGCAAGTAGCACATAAGGCATAAAGAGGGCGGAATCGAAGGTACCGAATCACGGCATTTAGCGATATCAATAGAACACCATAAGGCCAGTATGACCACTCTACCGTTGCACGGCATAAGAATACTTGACCTCTCGCGGGTTCTCGCGGGTCCGCTCGCTGGAATGATCCTCGGTGATCTGGGTGCCGACGTGATCAAAGTCGAGCGTCCCGGTACCGGCGATGAGACTCGCGGCTGGGGTCCACCGTTCGACGACCGAGGCGAAAGCGCCTATTTCTTGTCCACCAATCGCAACAAGATCGGTCTCGCTGCGGACCTCTCCCTCGGCGCCGATCGCGCGCTCTTGGAGCGCCTTGTCGCCGGCGCCGACGTGGTGCTCGAGAACTTCAAGCCGGGCACGCTCGAGCGGCATGGGCTGGGCGCCCAAGCGATGCTCGTGCGACACCCGCAACTCATCTGGTGCACGATCACAGGCTTCGGTCTCGAGAGCGATCGCCCAGGCTACGATTTCGTCGTCCAGGCCGAGAGCGGGTGGATGGCGATCACTGGCGATGCGGAAGGCATGCCGACGAAGGTGGGTGTCGCGCTCGCCGACGTACTCGCCGGCAAGGACGCCGCGCTCGCGGTACTCGCGGCGCTGGTCGGGCGTGCGCGGGTTGCCAGGGGAGACAACGCCCCCATCGGAGACCGCGCGTCCGCCGAGTCCACGGTCGCTGATCGGCGACTGAGCGTGTCGTTGCTGCACAGCGCGACGGCCGCACTCGTGAACGTGGCGCAGAACGCGCTCGTCTCTGGTCGCGAGGCGCAGCGCTGGGGCAATGCGCACCCGAACCTCGTGCCGTACGAACTCTTCTCTGCGGTCGACCGTCCGATCGTGATCGCGGTGGGGAGTGACGCGCAGTTCGCCGCATGCGTGCGGGTGCTCGGGCTCGAGACGCTCTCCGCCGACCCTTCGCTCGCGACGAATGCGGGGCGCATCGCACAGCGTGGACGCGTGGTGGGCGCGATCGCAGCGCGTGTGCGCACGCACGAGGCGTCGCACTGGCTCGCACGGCTCGAGGACGCCGGCGTGCCCTGCGGCGTGGTGAAGCCGGTGCTCGAGGCGTTGCGCGCGGTCAGTGCGTCGGCGATCACGGGCGTGGCGCCTCAGTCGCCGGGCGCGGTGCGTCTCGCGCCGCCGCGGCTCGACGAGCATGGCGCACTGGTGCGCGCGTCCGGCTGGGGCGCCTTCGATCGACTACGCCAGCCCCCAGCGCCGTGACCAGCCTGTGACCTCGGCCGCCTCGGCTCGTCTTTGCTATGCGACGAACCGGGTTCTTGCGGTGCGTCGGGTGGAGCAAGGCACTGTCCGTCGAGCGGCGCTTGGATTACACTAGCGTCGTGACCGTGACCATGACTGAGCCAACCTCGCCCGACGATCCGCTGGACGCCGACCAGGCGGTGATCGACCGCGTGCTCGCCGGGGACCGCAATGCCTTTGGCATCCTGATCGAGCGTTACAGCGACCCGCTGTACCGCCACGCCTACGGGATGACGGGCAGTGCGGACGTGGCAGAGGACATCCTGCAGGTCTCGTTCATCAAGGCGTTCCATCACCTTGGCGAAGTGCGGGGCCGGTTCGATGCCTGGGTGTTCCGGATCGTGGCGAATGGGTGCAAGGACTGGCTCAAGAACATCCGGCGGACTCACCTCAGTTACGAAGAGGACGATCAGCCGTCTGGATTGGAGACGCCGGAGGAAGAGCTTGACCGGGGCGAGATGCGGCGCGATCTGGATGGTGCGCTCACCTCTCTTCCGTCCTCGCTCCGAGAGGCGTTCGTGATGAAGCACGTCGAGGGCCGCTCCTACGAGGAGATGGCCGTGCTGCTCGATGCGACGGTCGGTGCCCTGAAGATGCGTGTCCACCGCGCCCGCGAGGCGCTGCAGAAGCTCCTGGAGGATCGGTACTCGTGATGCAAGACTCGCTCGACCCCCGTGACGCCGCCCGTGAATCGGCGCTCGAATCCCGCCCGGCCCAGCAGGCCGAGCCGTTGGCGTCCGACCGCGAGGTCACGCCCCTAGGCACGGAGATCCCGTCCGCAGTGCATGCCTTCCTCGACGGTGACGTCGTGAATGAGCAGGCGCTCAGCGCGTCGCCGCGCGAGCTCGAGCTCTGGAAGCGCATCGGCGACGAGACCGGTCGTCGTCGCCGCATGGTGACGCCGCCGTACATCTCGTCGCAGATCCTGGCGAAGCTCGCCGACGACTGATCCGGTTCGATCCGGTGGGATGTGGAGGGGCTGCCTTTGGGCGGCCCCTTCGCAATTCCTGGCGCAGCCAAACGGCGCTCACCACAGGGGCACAGGGAACACAGGGGGATCCGTTCCCTCGAAAGCAACGGTGCGCGCGCGACGCCCTTTTGGGGGAAACCACCGCCCTCTTGTGGTTCCCTGTGTCCCCTGTGTCCCTGTGGTGAAGGCAGTTCGCGGTTCGCAGTAGATTGAACGCGTCCCACACACCGGAGCCCGCATGGCCGCCCACCGCAGCACCCGCCCCAACCCCGACGAGTACCCATCGTTCTACGCCGGCTACGTGGCGCGCGTACCCGACGGCGACGTGGTCGAGGCGTTGATCGGCAGTGCGGAGATCGCCGCGGCCCTCTTGCACGACGTGAGCGACGACGTCGCCGACCGTGCGTACGCCGAGGGGAAGTGGACACTCAAGGAAGTCCTTCTCCATTGCGCGGATGCCGAGCGGATCTTCGCGTATCGCGCGCTCCGTATCGGTCGCGGCGACGAGACCCCGCTCCCGGGCTGGGACGAGAAGACCTACGCCCCGCAGAGCGGCGCCCCCGCGCGCTCATTGCATTCGATCCTCGACGAGTTCGAATCGGTGCGCGAGGCGACGGTCACTTTGTTCCAAGGTCTCCCCGATGAAGCCTGGTCACGTGTGGGCGTCGCGAACGGGCGGTCGATCACCGTGCGCGCCATCGCATGGATCGCGGCGGGGCATCTGTTGCATCATCTGCAGGTGATGCAGGAGCGGTATCTGACGGCGTGAAGGGGAGGTGTGAGGTGTGAGGTGTGAGGTGTGAGGTGTGAGGTGTGAGGTGTGAGGTGTGGCTATGTGGGGCGCGCGTCGCGGTGTGCTCCCGCTTCCACCTTCCACCTTCCACCTTCCACCTTCCACCATACTCCTCCCACCTCACACCTTCCACCTACAGATGTAGCGTCCGCCCCAGCGCCCCGAGCGCAGCTTCCTTCACCACCTCGCTGAGCGTCGGATGTGAGTGCACCGTTGCACCGATGTCCTCTGCCGTGCCGCGGTACTCCATCGCCAGCACCACTTCACTCAATAGGTCGGACACGTTCGGTCCGATCATGTGACAGCCGAGGATCTCGTCGGTCTTGGCGTCGGTCACGAACTTCACGAAACCGTCGGTGTTGCCCTGTGTGCGCGCGCGGCCGTTGGCACTGAACGGGAACTTGCCGACCTTGTACGCGCGGCCGCTCGCCTTCACCTCGGCTTCCGTTAGTCCGCAGGTCGCGATCTCGGGCCAGGTGTAGACCACGCCCGGCATGTTGCCGTAGTGCATGTGTGACTTGTGGCCCGCGATCACCTCTGCGGCGACCACTCCCTCCTCCTCCGCCTTGTGCGCGAGGAGCTTGCCGCCCACCGCGTCGCCGATCGCGTACACGCCGTGCAGGTTGGTGCGCATGCGATCGTCGACCGCGATCTCGCCACGATCTCCGAGCTTGAGGCCGAGCGCCTGCGCGTTGATCCCCGTGAGTGCGGGGCGGCGGCCGATCGAGACGAGTACGTAGTCGGCGCCGAAGGTGCGCGCGTTGCCGTCCTTCTCGGTGCCGATCACCACGCGGGTGCCTTCGCGATGCCCGCCGGTCACCTTGGTGCCGGTGTGCAGCTCGAGTCCCTGCTTGGTGAAGATCCGCGTCGCTTCCTTGATGATGTCGGCGTCGTTGCCGGGGAGGATCGTCGGCGCATACTCGATCACGGTGACCATCGCGCCAAGCCGACGCCAGACGGAGCCGAGCTCGAGACCGATCACGCCGCCGCCGATCACGATGAGGTGCTTGGGCACCTCGGGGATCTTGAGTGCGCCGACATTGGAGAGCACGCGCTCTTCGTCGAACGGCAGGAACGGCAGCTCCATGGGCACGGAGCCGGTGGCGATGATGACGTTCTTGGGGCGGTAGGTGGTGATCGACCCGTCGAGTGCGCGGACCTCGACGACGTTCCCACCCTTGAGCATCCCGTAGCCCTTGGCCCAGGTGACCTTGTTCTTCTTGAAGAGGAACTCGACGCCCTTGGTGTTCGACGCGACGACCTCGTCCTTGCGCTTCATCATGCGCGGGAGGTCGATGGTCAGGCCGGTGAAGTCGATCCCATGCTCGGCCGCGTGGAGCCGCGCGAACTCAAAATGCTCCGACGACCCGAGCAGGGCCTTGGAGGGGATGCAACCGACGTTGACGCAGGTGCCACCGAGGGTCTTGTCGAGCTCGACGCAGACGACGGAAAGGCCGAGCTGCGCGGCGCGGATCGAGGCGACATAGCCGCCGGGGCCGCCGCCGATGACGACGACGTCCGGGGTGAGGTTCTGGTCGGACACTTGGCTTGGGGCTTGGGTGACGGCTGGAATCTAATGGTTCGGGTCGCGGCCTTGGGGTGCGTGACTGCTCAACTGCAACTGCTAATCACCACAGGGACACAGGGGACACAGGGGAACTGCGGGGGACCATGCGAGTGGACGAACGGGATGCGGTCAGCGGGGTGGTGATCGAATCGGCGATCCGGGTGCACCAGACGCTTGGACCGGGGCTCCTCGAATCGGTCTATCAGGCTTGCCTCGCGCGTGAGCTACTGAGTCGCAAGGTCGGCTTCGTTGTGGGCATGCGCGTGCCGCTGTTGTATGACGGCGTTGAACTCGACCAGTTCTTCCGGCTCGACCTATTGGTGGCCGACCGGCTGATAGTCGAAGTGAAAAGCGTGCAAGAACTGCACCCGATCCACACCGCTCAGGTACTGACGTATCTCCGCCTCACAGGTCACCGAAAGGCGCTGCTGGTGAACTTCAATGTTCCGCGCCTAGTCGATGGCATCAGAAGGGTGAGCCTCTAGCAGTTCCCTGTGCCCCCTGTGCCCCTGTGGTGAACGCGGTAGCAGTAACTTCAGAAGCAAGATGCCAACCATCTCGATCCTGACCTGCACCCGCAACCCAGCCCCCGCGACCCTCCGCCGGGTGCTGGAAGGCATCGAATCGCTGCATGTCCCCGATGGCTGGAACCGTGAGTACATCCTAGTCGACTCGGCCTCCGACCCCCCACTCGCCAGGCGCACCGAGGATCAGCTCCACACGATCCACGAGCCATGGGCCCGGATCGTCCGCACCACAGAGCCAGGACTCGCCACCGCGCGTCGTCTCGCACTGCGCGAATCGAAAGGCGAACTGCTCGTCTGGTTCGACGACGACAACGTCCCCGCGCCGGCGTATCTGGAGCAGGTGGTCCGCTTCGCAGCGGCATATCCGAACGTCACCGTGTGGGGCGCCGGAACGATCGTCGTCGAGTTCACCGAAAAGGTGCCCCGCTGGGTCGAGCGCGACATGCCTCCGTTCTTCCAGGAACGCGAGCATGGGCGCGACGAGGTCGGGACGTCGCGCGGATGGGCACCGTACTTCCCCGTCGGCTCCGGCCTCGTCACGCGACGCGCGGCCATGGAGCGCTGGGCCGCAGCCACCGAGGCCGGGCGATACACGCTCACCGGGCGCGATGGTGCACGCCTTTCTGCAGGCGACGACGCGCAGATCATCTTCGGGGCGATCGCCGCCGGTGAGCAGGTTGGTGTCGCAGCGGGGCAGCAACTCGCACACCTGATCCCCGCGTTCCGCTGCACGCCCAGCTACCTCGCGCGCCTCGAGTTCGGGCTCTCGGCGTCGCTTCGCGTGGCGCGCGCCGAGTGCTTTCCGGACGATCCGACCGTGCGCCGCACCGACGACCTCGGCATGATCGAAGCGGTGCGCTCGGCGCTCGTTGCGCTGCGGTCGCACGGACGGAGCGACGGTCCGCGGTTCGCGCGCTTCGAGCTCGCCCGTCGGCTCGGTGCGCTCGCGGGGACGCTCCAAACGTCGAACCGCCCGGAGCCGGCGTGGCTTCGGGCGGCGATCGGGGTGCTCGGATTGCGGTGAGGTGCGCGATGACCTGCGATGACCAGCGATGACCTGCGTCGCGGCGGACGGGCGCCGCCGATCGGATCAGTCGTCGATCAGCATCGCCGTCGGATCTTCCATGAGTTCCTTGATCCGCACCAGGAAGAGCACCGCCTGCTGCCCATCGATGATGCGGTGGTCGTAGCTCAGTGCGACGTACATCATCGGCCGGATCACCACCTGCCCATTGAGCGCGATCGGGCGGTCCTGCGTCTTGTGCAGACCGAGGATCGCGACCTGCGGGTAGTTGATGATCGGCGTGGAGACCAGCGAACCGAACACGCCACCGTTGGTGATCGTGAACGTGCCGCCGGTGAGATCGTCCATGGTCAGCTTGCCGTCGCGCGCGCGCTTGGCGACGGCGTTCATGGCGCGCGAGAAGCCGACCATGCCCATCTGGTCGGTGTCCTTCACGTTGGGGACCACGAGGCCCGCCTCGCTAGCGACGGCGATGCCGAGGTTCACGTAATGCTTGTAGATGACCGAGTCGCCGTCGAGTTGCGCGTTGACGGCAGGGAAGGCCTTGAGCGCCATGCAGGCGGCCTTCGCGAAGAAGGGCATGAAGCTGAGTTTCACGCCATGCTCCTTCTCGACCTTCTCCTTCATGCGTTCACGGAAGGTCGACACGGCGGTCATGTCGATCTCATTGAACGTCGTGAGGTGCGCGGTGGAGTGCTGCGCCTGGAGGAGATTCTCGGCGATGCGCTTGCGGCGCGTCGTCATCTTCTCGCGGGTCTCGCGGAGTCCGGGTGCGAAGCGCGGTGCGGATTGTGCCGGGGCCTTTACTGCGTTCACCACAGGGGGCACAGGGGGCACAGGGACTGCGGCGGCGCTCGTTGCTGCTATGGCGGGCGCGGCGTTCGTGCCTGCTTCCAGGTACTCGATCACGTCGGGCTTGCTGACCACGCCACCGCGGCCGGTGCCGGGAACGTTGGCGAGGTCGATACCTTTGTCTCCGGCGAGTCGCTTGGCGCTCGGGGCGGCGCGGACGTCTTCGGACTTTGGGCGGTTGGCAGACGCGGCGGCGGGAGTCGGCGCTGCGGGAGTAGCAGTAGCGGCCGGGGCAACTGCTGCCGGGGCAGCAGCAGAAGGAGCCGGAGCGGAAGTGGCAGGAGCCGTCGCCTTGCCGGTCTCGTCCAGTTGGGCCAGGATCTCGGCGACTTGCACCACATCGCCTTCGTTCTTCAGGCGCTTCGCGAGCGTGCCGGCATTGAGCGCCGGCACTTCGACGGTGATCTTGTCAGTCTCGAGTTCAACGAGCGTGTCACCGATGGCGACGGCGTCGCCCTCATTCTTCAGCCACCGCGAGACGGTGGCTTCTGTGATCGACTCGCCGAGGGGCGGGACCTTGATTGGGATCATCGCGGCAGATTCGTCTGGGGAGGTTCACCGCGCGTCCGCGCGGCGGGCCGTGCAAGAATATAACGGGAGGAACAGCCGGTGCAGGCTCTGACCATCGACGCGCACGGCGGTTTGGATCAGTTGCGATTCCGCGAGGCGATCGTCCCGCCACTCCTCCCGGAGTCGGGTGCAGTGCGTGTCCGGCTCTTGGCGGCCGCGCTGAACCGCCTCGACCTCTGGACGATCAATGGGCTGCCCGGCGTAACCATCACGCCTCCATGGATCCTCGGTGCTGACGGCATGGGCGTGGTCGCGGAGGTCAGTGCCGACGTCACGTCGGTGCGCGTGGGTGACCGCGTGCTGCTCAATCCAGGCCTCTCCTGCGGCCGCTGCGAGTACTGCCTCAAGGGCGAACAGCCGCTCTTCATCCGCTTCCGGCTGCTCGGTGAGCACCACCCAGGGACGCTCGCCGAGCAGATCGTCGTGCCCGCGGTGAATGTCCGGCGCGTGCCGGCGGGCGTGAGTGATGAGGTCGCAGCGGCCTTTCCGCTCGCGACGCTCACCGCCTGGCGCATGTGCGTGTCGCGCGCGCAGGTGCGGGCCGGCGAGGACGTATTGATCTGGGGGATCGGTGGTGGCGTGGCGCTCGCGGCGCTGCAGATCTGCAAATCACTCGGTGCCCGGGTCTGGGTCACGTCGGGGAGTCAGGAGAAACTCGAACGCGCGCGCGCGCTTGGCGCCGATGAACTGCTCGACCACACCGCCGTGAACGTTGCGAAGGAGATCCGCGCGCGCACCGGCAAGCGCGGCGTGGACGTGGTCATCGACTCAGTCGGTGAACGGACGTGGGAACAGTCGCTCGGGTCGCTCGCGCGCGCGGGGCGGCTCGTCACCTGCGGCGGCACGTCAGGACCGTCGCTCTCGATGGATGTGCGCAAGCTCTTCTGGAATCAATGGAGCATCCTCGGCTCCACGATGGGCAACGACGCTGAGTTCGATGCCGTCGTCGCGGAGCTGGCCGCGGGTCGACTCGTACCGCCGATCGACTCGGTGCATGCACTCGCTGATGGGCGCGCGGCGTTCGAGCGGCTGGAGAGCGGAAAGCAGTTCGGGAAGGTCGTCGTGCGGATCGCGCATGACTGAGCGAGCGCAGTTCGACGCGGAGGAGGAGAAGTCGGTGCGCGAGGCATATGGTCGGGACGGCCACGCCGAGTGCCCGCGCTGCAAGGTGCGGATGCGCGAGCGGTCGATCGGCGGCGGGAGCTTCGGGCTCGGATACGCGCGGCAGCGCGAGTGGCTGCTCTGCCCATCGTGTCACCGCAGCGTGTTGTTCGATCTCAAGCGTGGGACGCGGAACTAGTTCACGAGCGTGTGACGCGGAAGTAGCCCGCACTCACGCGGTGGCGGTCAGGGCGTGAGCGGCAGCCGCCTGATCTCCGGCGGCGCGAGCGTCGCCGCCGGCTTGCGCGCACCCGCCTCATCGAACGCGCTCCACGGACTGTTGGCGATGAAGATGAAGGCGTCTCCATGCACCTCGCCGAGTGTCGGCTCGCCAGCGTTGCTGAGCGTCTCGAGCACAGCGAAGGCCGCGATGCTCCGCTGGTCGGGCGTGAGCGTGATCCGCACCACGCGCCCCGGCAGTCGTCCGTTGTGAGTCGCGATCAGCGCGTCGCCGTGCCAGACGAGCGCGTCGAGTCCTTGGATCTTGCGCCCCGCACTGTCGGTGATCTGCGTGATCGTGTCGTTCCCCACGAGTGGGACGCGGATCAGCCCGTGCCTGTAGTCAGCAGCGATCAACGCGCGGCCGTCGCGGGTGAGGACCATGCCCTGTGGCGAATGGATGAAGGCCGACGTCACCACCCGCGTCTCTCCGCGCGGCGGGATGACATAGATGCGTTCGGCGAGTCCATCCGCGACGTAAAGCGTGCCGTCGGGACCGACGGCGATGTCGCCGGGCACGCGTTGGCGTGGCGAGGCCGGCAACGCGATCCGTCGACGCAGCGCGCCGCTCGACAGGTCGAACTCGAGCACTTCGGCTCGAAGAGTGTCAGTGGCGGTGAATCGAAGCATCGGCGGCACAGCGCCTGACGCGGCGAAGAGTGCGCCGCGCGCGGCGTCGATGCGCATGCCGAGGATTGCGCCGACGTCGGCGGGGAGGTCGCGCGCGAAGGGTGTGATGCGTCCGGCGTCGTCGACCGCGACCACGGTGCGCTGCCGCACCGACGAGATCAGCCAGCGGTGACGCGCGCTGTCGCGCACGATGCCTTCGGGGAAGAGCGTCGTGTCGGTGAGCGCGAGAAGAGTGCTGCCCTGCGCGAGGGCGATGGACGGTAGGAGAATCACCGTGGCCGCAAGGATCCGGGCAACGCGCATCAGCGGATCCCCCACGCGAGCACGGTCTCGTGCGCCGCCTGCTGCAGCATCGCGACCGTGGTCGCCGGAAGATCGAGTCGCCGCCCGTTGACCACTGCGACGTCAGGCAGGTCGGAGGCAGGACGGTCGTAGAGCATCTCGAAGTGCACGAGTGCGGCGAGATAGGTGCCGAGTCGGGAAGGATGCAGGAGATCCGCCGAATAGAATGCGAGAGTGGAGTCGGTCACCCAAGCGGTCCGCCATGCCTCACCCGCGGGAATGAACAGGCCGTCGACCGCGATGGCCGCGTTGCGGTACGAGGTCCGTACGCCGTCGAAGGTCGAGAAGTTCTGCATCGCCGGCCAGACCATGTAGAGCGCGCTCCGTGCGCCGGCCGCAGTGATCGCCGAGTCGAGCCGCACCGTCCAACTGCGCAGGAACTCCTGATTCTGCGGCAGCGAACTCGGGCCCTGCTGCATCACCACCACCTGCCAGCCGTCGGCGGCGATGCTCGCCGCGATGCCGTCGTTCCAGTGATCCTCGAGCGCGTAGTTCGGCTTGGCGACGGTGCGGTAGACGAGCGGCGTCTCGTCGATCGATCGCGCCAGATCGGCGATCGTGCGCGGCAGGTCGTTCTCGTACGTGAGACTGTTGCCGATGAAGAGCACACGCTTGCCGCCGGCCGGTAGCGGGCCTAGCGCGTCGCCGTCGCAGGCGAGTCCGGCGACGAGGA
>JANOWT010000300.1:0-8574 GCA_031418115.1 Gemmatimonadota bacterium | reverse complement strand
CAATCGTGCGGTGCTCGGCGATACGATCGTGATCACACCGCGATGAGGCGCCCCTTGTCGAGACGCCTCGTTGCTCCGTTCGCATTCGCGGCGTTGCTCCTCGCTCCACTCCCGCGCGCGCTGCGCGCCCAGACTGACTCGACCGCGCGCCCCAAGGTCCTCCTCATCGCCACCGGCGGGACGATCGCCGGCGTGCAGAGCGCACCCGGCACCCTGGGCGGCTATCGCGCCGGAGCACTCACCGCCGAGCAGATCCTCGCGTCGGTCCCCGAGCTCGCGAGATTCGCGACCGTCGAGACCGAGCAGTTCTCGAACGTCCCGAGCACTGCGATCACGCCGGCGCAGTGGGTCGCGCTCTCCAAGCGGATCAACACGGTGTTGCGCGAGCGTTCTGACATCGCGGGCATCGTCGTCACGCACGGTACCGACCGGCTCGAGGAGACCGCGTTCTTCCTCTATCTCACGGTGCGCTCCGACCAGCCGGTCATCGTCGTGGGCTCGCAGCGTCCGGCGACCGGCATCAGTCCGGATGGTCCGATCAATCTGCTCGCGGCGGTACGGACCGCCGCGTCGCCTCAGGCCGTCGGCAAGGGCGTGATGGTCGTGATGGATGACCGCATCGTCTCGGCGCGCGAGGTGCGCAAGCACTATCAGCGCGTCGGCGGGTTCGAGGGTGGCGAGATGGGTCTGCTCGGTGTGATCGGTGGCGATGGCCCCGAGTTCTTCTTTGCGCCGGTGCGGCGACATGGTCCGTCGACCGAGTTCGACCTCACGGGCATCGATTCGCTGCCGCGCGTGGATCTGACCTTCTCGTACCCGGGAGGCACGGGGCAGAAGTTCGACCCTACGCCTGACGGTCTTGTGGTGGCGACGACCGGCTTCACGCGCGCTGAGTCGGCGACCTACCGCGCGCTACGCAAGTCGGGTGTCGTGCTCGTGACCACGTTCCCGTCGGGAGACAACGTGAATGGCTCGCGGATCGCGCCGCTTCCGACGACTCCGCCTCCGGCTGATTCGGCGCCGCCGGTAACAGCCGCTGACTCACTGCAGCGCGAGGAGCGCAACACGCCACCATCGGTGTCCGCGCAGCATCTCACGCCGCAGAAGGCGCGGATATTGCTCATGCTCGCGCTCACGCGCACAACGGACCCGAGGGCGATCCAGCGCTACTTCGTGGAGTACTGATCGCCCGAGACGGGGGGTGGTAGGATCGCGATGGCGCAGTGTCCGCACAGTTGCGCTGCTCGTATCCACGGTCCTCTTACATTTCACACACAGATGTCGCAACTTGCGGCTCCTCACAATCACATGAGCCCAATGCGTCCTGCTCTCGCGCCGCTCCTGCTGCTCGCTCTGCTCGCGGCCTGTGAGGACCCCGCCTCTCCGAGCGGCACCTGCCTCGGCCCGCAGCTCTTCGCGGCGGACACGACGGTCTCCGGTGTCGCATTCACCGACGACTGCACCGCGCCGAACGGGACCTTCGGCGACGTCTACCAGTTCACTGTCGCGGCGCAGTCGAACATCCTGTTCACGATGACGCCGAGTGGGTACGCTGGACAGCTCGCGCTCTTCACCGGGACGTTCGAGGGGGGCTTCGCGACACCGCGAATGATCTTCGTCGAGTACGGCCGCGGTTCGATCACGGTGAAGGCATTCCTCCCGGCCGGGACCTACTACGTCGTCGCGGGCAGCGACGAGGCGGCGGGCGGCGATTACACGCTGGCCTCTGCGCCGACGACAACGACCCCGTGCACCGCGGAGAACACGAACTGGTACACTGTCCCGGGCGCCGACATCACTGGTCTCCTCACCACCACTGACTGCGCCGGTGCACCCGGGGCGTTCCAGGATCTCTTTCGCATCCTGATGGGGGCTGGAGAGCAGATCGGGGTCACGGTCGAGATGAACAAGATGGGCGCCGTTCTGTTCCGGCGGGACGGGAGCGCCTCTGCGGCGAACATCGACATGTTCGCCACGGTGCAGCCGAATGTCACGGCGGGCAAGATCTTCACGGCGCCCGACAAAGACGCGTTCAATGTGCATGTCATCTCAGACAATCTCGCGGGCGGCACACTGCTCTACACAGTGCACATCAGGTAGCGGAGCGGGGGAAAGCTTCCCCGACCGCGACCGTCTCCCTACCTTTGAGCATCGCCGCGCGGGCGTCCCGGACTCGGGGCGCCCGCGTGGTTTCCCACCACCTGACCCGCCCCGTGCCCGCGTCCAGCACCCCGTCGTCCGTCGACCCGACCCGCATCTCCGATCTCCCCAAGCTCGTCGGCACCACCGCGACCGTGAGCGGTTGGGTCACGCACCTGAGATCGTCGGGCAAGATCGCCTTCATCGTCATGCGCGACGGCACCGGGTTGCTCCAGTGCGTCGTGCCCAAGAAGGAGGTCAGCGAGGCGACTTGGGAGCACTTCGGTCAACTCACGCTCGAGACCTCGATCACGGTGACGGGCGAGGTCCGCACCGACGCCCGTCAGGTCGGTGGCGTCGAGATGGGGCTCAAGGAGCTCACGATCCTCGGTACGAGCGCGCTCGACTACCCGATCCAGCCCAAGGAGCACGGCGTCGATTTCCTCCTCGACAACCGGCACTTCTGGCTCCGCACGCCGCGGCAGGTCGCGATCATGCGAATCCGCAACGAGGTCGAGCAGGCGATCCACGACTTCTTCTACGAGCGCGGCTTCTTGCGCGTCGACACGCCGATCCTCACCGCGGCGATCGGTGAGCGGAGCGGACTCTTCGCCACCGAATACTTCGACGAGGGGAACGCCTACCTCGCGCAGACGGGCCAGCTCTACGGTGAGGCCGCGGCCGCGGCGTTCGGCAAGATCTACACCTTCGGCCCGACCTTCCGCGCTGAGAAGTCCAAGACGCGGCGGCACCTCACCGAGTTCTGGATGATCGAGCCCGAAGTGGCCTTCAACGACACGCATGCGAACATGCGTCTGCAGGAGGACTTCGTCTCGTTCCTCGTGCAGCGTGTGGTCGAGCGCCGTCCGGCCGAGCTCAAGGAGTTGGAGCGCGACGTCAGCAAGCTCGAGAAGGTGAAGGCCCCGTTCCCGCGTATCGACTACGGCGACGCCGTGGCGATCCTGCAGAAGAAGGGAAGCGCCGTGCAATGGGGCGACGACCTGGGCGCCGAGGACGAGTCGCTGCTCGTCGAGGACTACGATCTGCCGATCTTCATCTGCAACTATCCCAAGGAAGCGAAGGCGTTCTACATGAAGGAGAACCCCGACGATCCGCGCACGGTGCTCTGCGACGACCTGCTCGCACCCGAGGGCTATGGCGAGATGATCGGTGGTTCGCAGCGCGAGGACGATCACGACAAGCTCCTCGCCCGCATCATCGAGGAGAAACTGCCGGTGGAGGCTTATTCCTGGTATCTCGACCTGCGGAAGTACGGCACGTTCGTGCACTCGGGTTTCGGGCTCGGGCTCGAGCGCACGGTCGCCTGGATCTGCGGCAGTCCGCACATTCGCGAGTGCATCGCGTTCCCGCGGATGATGCACCGCCTGCACCCGTGAGCGACCTGCCGCGCAACCCGGGCCAGCCCCTCGACCTCGACGTCGTGCGGGCGATCCGTGTGAACAAGAGCGCGGCAGAACGGCGTGCGGCAACGATCCCCACGCGTCGCACGGTCAAGAAGGAGTGGCAGGCGGCTTGGCTCCTCAAGGCGATCACGCTCATGGACCTCACCACGCTCGCCGGCGACGACACCGCGGGGAACGTGAAGCGGCTCTGCGCCAAGGCGCGGCATCCACTGCGCGAGGATCTCGTCGACGCGCTCGGCGCGCGCTCGCTCGGTGTGACCGTCGGCGCGGTGTGCGTGTATCACCAGCTTGTCGAAACGGCCGTGCATGCGCTCGCAGGGAGCGGCATCCCCGTCGCGGCGGTTTCGACCGGTTTCCCCGCCGGTCTCTCGCCGTTCGAACAGCGCCTCGCCGAGATCCACGCCTCGGTGAAGGCCGGCGCGAAGGAGATCGACATCGTCATCACGCGCGGCCATGTGCTCACCGGAGACTGGCAGGCGTTGTACGATGAAGTGAAGGCCTTCCGCGCCGCCTGCGGCGATGCGCATCTCAAGGCGATCCTCGCCACGGGTGAGCTCGCGACGCTCACCAACGTTGCGCGTGCGAGCTGGGTCGCGATGCAGGCCGGCGCCGACTTCATCAAGACGAGCACCGGCAAAGAAGGCACGAACGCCACGCTGCCGGTCTCACTCGTGATGGTACGACAGATCCGCGAGTACGCGTCGGCCACGGGCTTCAAGATCGGCTACAAACCCGCGGGCGGCATTCGCACGGCCAAGCAGTCGCTCGACTACCTGCTCCTCATGAAGGAGGAGCTCGGCGATCGCTGGCTGCAGCCTGATCTCTTCCGCTTCGGCGCGTCGTCGTTGCTCACCGACATCGAACGCCAGCTCGAACATTTCGTGACCGGGCGCTATGCGGCCGCGCATCACCAGCCGATGCCATGAGCGCGCACTCCTCCGTTCGTCCTTTTCGCTTTTTAGCGCCGAGCTGCTGATGCCGAGCGTCGCCGAGATCTTCAAGACGATGGATTACGGGCCTGCTCCTGAGAGCGACACCGAGGCGCGCGCCTGGCTCGCGCGCCACGGAGCGAAGTTCGGGCACTTCGTGAATGGGGCGTGGACCAAGGTCGGCACGACGTTCGACGTGATCGACCCGAGCACCAACACCAAGCTCGCGAAGGTCACGCAGGGGTCGCTCAAGGATGTGGACGCCGCCGTCGCCGCGGCGCGGAAGGCCTTTCCCAAGTGGAGCAAGCTGAGCGCGCATGCGCGGGCGCGTCACCTGTATGCACTGGCGCGCATGGTCCAGAAGCACTCGCGGATCCTCGCGGTGATCGAGTCGATGGACAACGGCAAGTCGATCCGCGAGACGCGCGATCTCGACATCCCGCTCGTGGCGCGACACTTCTATCATCACGCCGGTTGGGCGCAGCTCATGCCGACCGAGTTCGCCGGCTACGGGCCGGTGGGCGTGATCGGGCAGATCATCCCGTGGAACTTCCCGCTGCTCATGTTGGCGTGGAAGGTCGCGCCCGCGCTCGCGGCCGGGAACACCGTCGTGCTCAAGCCGGCCGAGTTCACGCCGCTCTCGGCGCTGCTCTTCGCCGAGCTCGCGCACGAGGCGGGGCTTCCCCCGGGCGTGTTGAACATCATCACTGGCGATGGGCGCACCGGCGCCGCGCTCGTCGAGCACTCGAACGTCGACAAGATCGCATTCACGGGATCGACCGACGTCGGGCGCATCATCCGCCGTGCGACCGCGGGGAGCGGCAAGAAGCTCTCGCTCGAACTCGGCGGCAAGTCGCCGTTCATCGTCTACGAGGATGCTGATCTGGATGGCGTCGTCGAAGGCGTGGTCGACGCGATCTGGTTCAATCAGGGGCAGGTCTGCTGCGCCGGCTCTCGCCTCCTGGTGCAGGAGGGGATCCACGACCGACTCATGGACAAGATCCGCGCGCGGATGGAGAAGCTCCGCATGGGCAAGCCGCTCGACAAGGCGGTCGACATGGGTGCGATCGTCGCGCCGGAGCAGATGGAACGGATCACGCAGCTCGTGATGCAGGGGCAGGCGGAAGGCGCGGTGATGTGGCAGCCCTCGTGGAGTGTCCCCAAGAACGGCTGTTTCTATCCGCCCACGCTCTTCACCAACGTGGAGCCGGCGAGCACGATCGCGCAGGTCGAGATCTTCGGTCCGGTGCTGGTCGCGATGAGCTTCCGTACGCCTGAGGAGTCGGTCGCGCTCGCGAACAACACGCCGTTCGGTCTCGCGGCGAGTGTGTGGACGGAGAACATCAATCTCGCGCTCGACATCGCACCCAAATTGAAGGCGGGTGTGGTCTGGGTGAACGCGACCAATCTGTTCGATGCGGCGGCAGGGTTCGGCGGCTATCGCGAGAGCGGTTACGGCCGTGAAGGCGGCCGCGAAGGGATGTGGGAGTACTGCAGACGTGAGATGGGAGAGGGGAGAACTGAGAGGCCCGCGAAGCCATCTGTGCGAGCCGCCGTTACCTCACACCTCTCACCTCCCACCTCAAACCTGCCGTCAGTCGACCGCACCCCGAAGCTCTTCATCGGCGGCAAGCAGGCGCGCTCCGATTCGGGCTACTCGCGCGCGATCCTCAGCCCCAAGGGCCAACGGATCGGCGAGGTCGGCGACGGCAATCGCAAGGACCTGCGGAACGCGGTCGAGGCCGCGCATGCAGCTGCCAAGTCGTGGTCAAAGACCACGGCACATCTGCGCGCGCAGATCCTCTACTACATCGGCGAGAATCTCGACGCGCGCGCCGAGGAGTTCGCGGGCCGCATTCGCGTGCAGACCGGCGCGACCGCCGCCGACGCGCGCCGTGAAGTCGAGGCGAGCATCTCGCGTCTCTTCTCCTACGCGGCCTGGGCCGACAAGTGGGACGGCGCAGTGCACCATGTGCCGATCCGCGGTGTGGCCCTGGCGATGAACGAAGCGATCGGCGTCGTGGCCGTGGTCGCGCCCGACGAATCACCGCTGCTCGGCTTCGTCTCCACGGTGGCGCCGCTGCTCGCGACCGGCAACGCGGTCGTGGTCGTGCCGAGCGAGCCGCATCCGCTCTCGGCGACCGATCTCTACACGGTCTTCGAGAGCTCCGACGTGCCCGGCGGTGCGGTCAACATCGTCACCGGCGCCAAGGAGGTGCTCGCCAGGACGCTTGCCGAGCACGACGACGTCGAGGGGATGTGGTACTGGGGCTCCAAGGACGGCAAGAAGGCCGTGGAGTTCGCGTCGGCGGGGAATATGAAGCGTACCTGGTGCCATGCCGGTGTGACTGACTGGAGTGCGCCCGTCGACGAGCGCGAGTTCTTGCGTGAGACCACACAGGTGAAGAACATCTGGGTTCCGTACGGGGAGTAGGATTGTCCCCGAGCGCGATTCTGGTCACCGCTCCACTCTTACTCGGTCACGGGCCGATGACATGACCGGCGAGTTTCCTGGGGCGACAATCATCGGCCTTCTGATGGTGTTATGGTTCGTGCTGTTTCCCGTGATGCCAGTCGCGCAACTTCTCCTCTGCGCGATTCCAAGAACGCGCACGCGGGCGATCGCGAGTCTCGTCTACGGAGTATCGGCGCTCCTGTTCTGTTTTCTCGCCGAGCTTTCTCTGTTGCTCTGGGATGGTGAATCGCTGGGTTGGAACATGATCCCGAGTTGGGGCGCCGTAGGATACACCATCGGATCCGTGTTCGGTTTCGTGGACGGTCGCAAGTTCTCGACTTCGCACGCGCGAGACGCGTGAGCGACGACGACGGCGCGCGTGACAGACCACCGCGCGCGTTGACGTCAGCGAGGCTCGCCCGCCTTCACCTCATCCCAGATCAGGTCCAGCGCCTCGAGCCCCGCCGTCCGGACGTCGATCCCGCGCGCGGTCGCAATCGCCTCCACCGCCTCGAACCGCCGCTGGAACTTCGCATTCGCGCGATCGAGCGCGAGCGCCGGGTGCGTCCCCGCCTTGCGGCAGAGATTCACCACGGAGAACAACAGGTCGCCGAGCTCGTCCTCAAGGGCGGAATGACGCGGGTCCAGACTCGGCACGCCATGCGTGTCGAACGTCGCGCCATTCTTCACGACCTGCTCGCGCACCTCCGCGAGCTCTTCGGCGACCTTCTGCATCGGGCCCTCGACGTCGGGCCAATCGAAACCCACGCCGGCCGCGCGCTCCTGTAGCCGATGCGCGCGGTGCAGGGCAGGGAGACCGCTCGGCAGCCCTTCGGCCAGTGAGCGGCGCGACTTGGCCTTCATCTGTTCCCAGGGCGTGCGTTCGGTGTCGCTGCCGTAGAGCCACGGATGCCGCCGCGTCATCTTCGCCACGAGCGACCCCGCGACCTGCTCGGGTCCGAACGCCCCGCGCTCCTCGGCGATCACGGCGTGAAAGAGCACCTGGAGCAGCACGTCGCCAAGCTCGCTGCACGCCGCGGCGTCGTCGCCCTCGCGCAGGGCGTCGTCGAGCTCGTGCATCTCTTCATTGAGGTAGGGTCGCAACGATTCGTGCGTCTGCGCGCGGTCCCAAGCGTCGCGGGCGCGGAGGTCCCGCATGATCGCGAGGGCATCGTCGAGCGTGGCCTTGTCGTGCATGGGAGGCATCGGAGAGAGAGGGGGCGGCGCATCGCGCCGGACGGTCGGAATCTAGCGTGCAGCACTCGCGCCTTGATTGCCCCTCGGAGCAGGGCTAGACTCACCCGATTCCCCCATGACGACACGCCCCATTCCCACCGACGCACGCGCCTGGGTCGAAGTCGACCTCGGTGCCCTCGTACGCAATGCGCGCGCACTCGCTGCGCATGCACAGAAGCCGCTCATCCCCATGATCAAGGCCGACGCCTACGGCGTCGGTGCGGTCGCCGTGGCGCGCGCGCTCGAAGGCGTCGAACCGCTCGCGTACGGCGTGTCGTCGATCGCCGAAGCGATCGAGTTGCGGCAGGCGGGCATCGAGCGGCCGATCATCTTGTTCACGCCGTCGATGCTCGAGTCCCCGGATCCGGAGTGGATCCCGTCGGACGCGCTC
>JANOWT010000299.1:0-4891 GCA_031418115.1 Gemmatimonadota bacterium | reverse complement strand
CGTCGTCCGCATGCCCTCGGGCATCTTTGCGACCTGCCACGCGCAGGGTGTCGGTTGCGGCCTGATGTACGCCGGCTGAGGTCAGGCGACGGCGTTGCTCCGCGACGACCAGTCGACGAGCAACGCCTCGGCCGCCCGGCGGCCACTGCGGAGTGCGCCGTTGATCGACGGTGTCTCGAGATGGTCGCCGCAAGCGTAGAGCCCGCTGTCGAGACGCACGGCGCGATCCGCTGACGCACCCGGAGCGACCTGTGGGGCGACACGTGGGAGCGCGTGCGTCACGCGCGATGCACGGAGCAGCCGCCAGCCGCGCACCGCATCTGCACCGAACCAGCCCCCGAGCTGTGCGCGCGAGTCGCGATCGAGCGTCGCGTCGTCGAGTGACGGTGACCCGATGATCGTCGCCGAGACGAGATGCGCGCCCGCCGGCGCGTAGCCCGGCGCGACATCGCTCGGGACGCACACATGATTCACCGGCCCCGTGCCGGGCTGGCCATTGAGCACGAGCAGTGGCTCACCCACCGGTGACCTTGGCGCCGCGTAGTAGAGCGTCACGCAGCCGCCCCACACCAGCGGCCGCGATCCCGGAACCAGCGTCGACAACGCGTGCGCATCCGTGGCGAGTATCACCGCGCGCGGAGCGAAGGTCTCACCGCTCGTGAGTTCCACACGGCTCGCGCGTGCGAGACGCACTTGGCTCGAGAGCCGCACTGTGCCCGGTGGCAGCGCCGCCGCGAGTTGCCGCGGGATCGCGCGCATCCCCGCGGCAGGGAGTGTCGCCCGCCCGCGCGCGAACATCGCGAAGAGGAACTCGAACCAGTGCTTGGGTTCGTTGAGCTGCTCGTCGAGGAACACGCCGCCGAAGAAAGGCCGGAAGAATCCATCGACTGCGCGCTCCGAGAATCCGCGACCAGCGAGTGCGCGCGCAGTCGACATGTCAGGGTGTGCCCCATAGCGTACATCATCTGGTCCCTCATCGCGAAGAGCGGTCCAGAGTGCGTCATGGCGCAGACGGATCATCCGCCACGCATCGGCGGGGGTGAAGACGCCACTGAAGAGCGAGCGCACTCCGGCGACCGGATCGCGCCACGGGTCTGAAACGCGGCCGAGCCGTCCGTCGCATCGCACCAGCGCACCCGAGCCGAACGGTCGGAGGTCGAGCGCAGCCAAGTCGAGCGCGCGTTGCGCCTCAGGATACGAGTCGAGTAGCACTTGGAAGCCGCGATCGAGCAGGAAACCCTCGACCTCTTCAGTGGCGACGCGGCCACCCAACTCGGTGGACGCTTCGAGGAGCAGGGTGGGGATGCCCTGTGTGATCAGCGTGCGCGCGGCGGCGAGTCCTGCCAGCCCACCGCCGACGACGATGACTTCGGGTTCGGTGCTCATTGCGGATGAATGCATGGGATCGGGACGCCGGTTCCAGTTGCTTGGATTCTCGGTGGGACGCTAGGTTGGGGACGTGCCCAAAGCCTACGACGAGGAGTACTTCCGGCGGTGGTACCACGATCCCGCGCGACGGGTGATCAAGCCGGCGGCCGTCGCGCGCAAGGTGAGTCTCGTCATGGGCATCGCCGAGTCGCTGCTTGAGCGCCCCATTCGTTCGGTGCTCGACGTCGGGTGCGGCGAGGCACCGTGGCGAGCTCACCTGCTGCGAGCGCGACCCAAGCTGCGCTACGTCGGCGTAGAATCGAGTGACTACGCCGTGCAGCGCTTCGGCGCATCGCGCGACGTGGTGCAGGGCACCTTTGGGACGCTTGGCGCACTCGGGCTCGACGGCGCGTTCGATCTCGTGGTCGTGTGCGACGTGTTGCACTACGTGCCCACCGCCGAACTGACGCCCGGCCTCGACGCGATCGCGTCGATGTTGGGCGGTGTGGCCTACCTCGAGGCCTACACCACCGCTGACGATATCGAGGGTGATCACACCGACTGGCATCATCGCAGCACGGGCGCGTACCTGCGGCACTTCGCGCGCGCGGGGTTGCAGCACGTTGGGATGCACTGCTACGTGGGTGACGACCTCGCCGCCGGCATAGCGGCGCTCGAGCGCGGACAGTCGTCGTGAAGGTGAAGATCTGTTGCATCGCCAGTGTCGCCGAGGCCGAGCTCGCGCTCGCACATGGGGCCGCGGCCCTGGGGCTGGTCTCGGCGATGCCGAGCGGACCCGGCGTGATCGGCGACGACAGGATCCGCGAGATCGCCACCTGGGCACCCGCCGGCGTGAGGACGTTCCTGCTCACCGCGCGAAGCGATCCTCGCGAGATCGCAGCGCAGGTACGCGAGACGGGTGTCAACACCGTGCAACTCGTCGATGCCGTCGCACCCGGTGCACATGCGGTACTGCGTGCGCTCATTCCCCGCGTGCGGCTCGTGCAGGTCATCCATGTGCGCGGACCCGAGTCGGTCGATGAAGCGCTCGAGGCTGCGCCGCGCGTGGACGAACTGTTGCTCGACTCCGGGAATCCGTCGGCGGCCGTCCGCGAACTCGGCGGCACCGGTCGTACACATGATTGGGCGCTGAGCCGCGAGATCGTCGATCAGTGCGGGGTGCCCGTCTGGCTCGCCGGTGGACTGCGCGCGGGGAACGTCCGCGCGGCGATCGACGCCGTGCGACCGCAGGGCTTGGACCTCTGTTCGGGCGTGCGAGTCGACGGGAATCTCTCAGCGGATCGTCTCGCGGAGTTCATGCGGGCCGTGGCTGGTTGATCCCGGTGGCGGCCGCGCCGGACTCAAGATGACCCGCCGAAGCGCCGACACTTGAGCGGAAGCCCCACGCCCTTCCGCCCTCGTTCGGAGCCCTCCCGTGCGTCGCTCAACCGCGCTGCTCGCCGTCGTGATCCTCGCCCTGTCGCCGCGCATCGCGCCGGCGCAGTCGCACGCCGCGGTCGCGAGCGCGCCGGCTGCATCGCACGCCACGCACTGGACCTATGATGGCGATGAGGGCCCGCGCGCGTGGGGCCGACTCGATGCCGCGTGGAAGGTCTGCACCACTGGACATGAGCAGTCGCCGATCGACCTGGGTGGCAAGGTCGCATCGCACAAGGCGCGCATCGACGAACGGTTCCTCGCATCGCCGTTCGTGCTCTTCCACAATGGGCACACGATCCAGGCGGCGATCGAGCGCCCGAGTGAGCTCAACGTCGAAGGGGGCCGCTTCAGTTCGGCGCAGTTCCACTTCCATCATCCGAGCGAGCACACGGTGAATGGCAAGGCGTATCCCGCCGAACTGCACCTGGTGCACACGAGCGCGAAGGGCGAACTCGCCGTGCTCGGCATCTTCATCGATTTCGCGACCAAGGACAATCCGATCTTCGAGGCGCTGATCGCGAAGCTGCCGAAGTCGGCCGGCGATAGCGTGCGCTTCGCGACGCCGGTCGATCTCGCCACGCTTCTCGAGGATCACGCGGGCGAAGCGGAGGAGATCTTCAGCTACCACGGATCGCTGACGACGCCTCCATGCTCCGAGGGCGTGAAGTGGACCGTGCGTGCGCGGCCCATGCACGCCTCGTTCCGTCAGATGAAGCGCCTCGTCGCCGTGCTCGGCGAGAGTGCACGACCGGTGCAGCAGGTCTACGACCGGCACTGATCGGGGTGCCGGCCCCGGGGCTTGACTGCGGCTCTCAATGGTGTAACCTTTCATCCGGATATAAGGATGAAGCGACCACCCCTCCACGACCGGCTCTCGGCCATCGCCGACCCTATTCGCACGCGGCTCCTCCTCGTCCTGGAGCGCCACGAGCTGACGGTGTCGGAGTTGCGGGCCGTGTTGCAGCTCCCCCAGTCGACGGTGAGTCGGCACCTGAAGGTGCTCGCCGACGCCGGATGGGTCGTTGTGCGCGAGGACGGCACCTCCAATCGCTACCGCCATGACGGGCGCGTGCTCGAGGCCGGCTCGCGGCGACTCTGGGCATCGGTGCGCGAAGAGGCACAGGGCGTGACGGCCGCACGCCGCGACGCCGAGCGCGTGAAAGGTGTGCTCGCGGACCGTCACACGCGGTCGCAGGCTTTCTTCGCGAGTTCGGCAGGGCAGTGGGACCGCGTGCGTTCCGATCTCTTCGGCGCGCGCACGGAGCTCTATGCACTCGTCGGATTGTTCGATCCCGAGTGCACCGTTGGCGACCTCGGCTGCGGCACGGGCCAGCTGGCCGAGGTCATCGCGCCGTTCGTTGCGCAGGTGATCGCCGTCGACGAGTCGCCGGCGATGCTCAAGGCCGCGCGCGCGCGGCTCGCCACCGCCAGCAACGTCGACATCCGTGACGGTGCTCTCGAGGCATTGCCGATCGCCGACGGAGCGCTCGACGTCGCGGTGCTCTCATTGGTGCTCCACTATGTGGCCGAGCCGGTGGCGGCGCTCACCGAGATCCGGCGCACGCTGCGCACGGGTGGCGGTCGCCTCCTGCTCGTCGACATGCTCCCGCACGACCGCGCCGAATACCGCCAGACGATGGGCCATGTCTGGTTGGGGTTCGGCGCGGAGCAACTCACGCAGTGGGCGAGTGAGGCCGGGTTCACCGGCGTGCGTCATCATGCGCTCCCCGCGGCACCGCAGGCGAAGGGACCGACATTGTTCGCTGCTGTACTGCAGACGTGAGATGGGAGAGGTGAGAGGTGAGGGAGTGTCCTTCGCGTCTCATCCGATCCGCTCGCATCGCTCCGCTGTTCGCTCCAGCCCGTTCTCACCTCGCCCATCTCACATCTCACATCTGGGGTTCAGATGACCGCCACCGCTCCGATGCTCCACCCCTTCGATGCCGTGAAGTCCACCGGCCGTCCGGCCTTCAAGGTCGCGGACATCTCGCTCGCCAACTGGGGCCGCCAGGAGATCCGTCTCGCCGAGTACGAGATGCCCGGCCTGATGGCGCTCCGCGCCGAGTACAAGGGCAAGAAGCCG
>JANOWT010000298.1:0-4377 GCA_031418115.1 Gemmatimonadota bacterium | reverse complement strand
CGAGCTGCGCGAGGGACGTTTTCGCGAGCTTGCCGATTCGATCGAGCAGGACGCGACGAGCTCCTCACGCTGGACGTCGTTCCTCGAACTCGAACGCGCGACGCTGGACTCGCTCGCGTTGGTGCCGCTCTCGCCGGCCGTGGGCGGGGAGATCGAACCCTACGAGGATCGTACTGACGCCGAACGGCGCGCGATCCGAGACCGGGCGCCGGCGCTCTGGCCCGACGCGCTTCGGCTCCGATACCTCGTCGCCGTCAAGGCGCTTGGCAACGACACGCAATCGCTCGCGGCGCTCGCGCGCGTCCAGTTGATCGAGCGCGTACTTGCTGACGCCACAGCGGGACCGGATGTGCACAAGCAGCACGACGTCGTGATGGACGCGTTCGCGACCAACCCGTTCTATCTGTTGGGCGCCGACGAGATGGCGATGGTGGCCGTGGCTCTGTACTGGGGGAACGATCCACTCCGCACCGACGAACTCTTCGCGAAACTCATGTTCGGGGTCCACGGCCGGCTCGAACAGGTCTCCCTCGCCAAGGTGAAACGTCGGGTCACCACGCATCTCATGCCGCCAAAGGTGATCTTCATCTTCCTGCTGATCGTCGTCATCTGGCTCGGCTGCTGGATCACGGTCGACGTCAATCTGACGTCCATTCATGGTCTCTACCGCGACCGACTCGCGTCGGCCTTCCTCGTGGGGAGGGACACGAAGGGCGACATCGGCATCGAGGACGATGTCGATCTCGACGAGATCTGCCGGTACGAGGCGAGATCGACGGCACCGTACCACATCATCAACGTCGCGCTCAACCTGCAGGCCAGCACGGACATCGGCATCCGCGATCGCCAGAGCGACTTCTTCTGTTTCACGCCGCGGTACGTCGGTGGACATCGCACCGGTTACTGCCGCAGCGAAACGCTGGAGCAGGTCTTTCCGCAGATCGACGTGGCGACGGCGATGGCGATCTCGGCCGCGGCCGCCGCACCGAACATGGGACGCGGCACGTCGCCGCTCCTCGTCGCCTTCATGACGCTCATCAATGTGCGGCTGGGCTTCTGGGTGCCGAACCCGCGACGGCTCGAAGGGTTCTCGTTCGGCGAGGTGTTCGCTGACGAACTGCACGAGATCGAGAGCCGGCGAAGCCATGCGTATCCCGACGGGCCCGTGCGGGCACTGGCCGCAAACGCCGAGGTGCGAAGGACTCCGACTGTCGCGCATGGACTCGTCGGCATCGGTTTCTCCGGCGGAGGCATTCGCTCCGCTTCGCTCAACCTCGGGATCTCGCAGGCGCTGCACCAGGCCGGCGTGTTCGATCACTGCGACTACATGTCGACGGTCTCGGGCGGCGGATACGTCGGGTCGAGCATCAGTACGCTGATGCGGGCCCGGGAGGTGCTCCGCAGCGAGATCGCCGGGCGGGTGTCGATCGAGCGGACGCCGGCGTTGGCCGACGGGCGGCTCGGCGAGCAAGTCGTGACGGTCACACCACAAGCGACCGGCGAACAGGCACGGACCTACCGTTTCACTGAGCGTGCCGCGCTCGGCGTGTCCCACGGCGAGATGATCGCGGTGGGGCGCTCACTGCTGCGTCCGCGTATCATGCGGGGCCGCAGCGAGGTCGAGGGAGTGGTCGACGTCGAGACCTTGGCCGATGGCGCGACGAAAGTGCGTGTGACGGGGCAGGCAGGAGAGGCGCCCAGGGAGTATCGGTACACGCGGTTCGACACGCTGAACGTCAAGCAGGGCGAGAAGGTGGCGGTCGGGACCAAGCTGATCCGTCGTCGCGACACGCAGGGCTCGCGCTTCCGCTGGCGGGTGCGCCCGTCCGTGCTCCTGCGCGAGGCGCTCAGCAAGCTCGACGAGACGCACGACTGGGTGAACCTCTCGGACGGTGGCCACATCGAGAACCTCGCCGGGATCGAACTGCTGCGTCGCCGTTGCAAGTACATCATCATCGGCGACGGTGAGGCCGATCCCATGCTGCACTTCGCCGGCCTCGCGCGACTCATGCGCTATGCGAGCATCGACTTGGGCATCGGTATCGACATCGACCTCGACGCGCTCCGGCTCCGCGCCTCGACGGAGGAACGCGACGCCGGACAGGTCAGTGATGCGCACTGGACGGTCGGCACCATCACGTACCCGCCGACCGACGGGACTGGAGCGACCGAGACCGGCTATCTGCTCTACATCAAGTCGTCGTTCACCGGCGACGAGAGCGAGATGATCCGCGAGTATCGGCACCGCTATCCTGACTTCCCGCACCAGTCGACCGCGGACCAAGCCTTTGACGAGGATCAGTTCGAGGCCTATCGCGCGCTCGGACAGCACATCGCCGCGGGCGTGCTCGAGACCTCGCGCTCGGTGCCTGGCGACGAGACGCTCTCCTTCGCGGAGTTCGAAGCCTGGGTCGCGCGCCTTGTGACGCTTTCCGTTGTAGCCCGCCCCTCGTAGTTTCTCGCGCCTCACCTCGGAGCCCTCCTGAATGGCGCATCGCAAGCGCGTGTTGATCGTGAACTGCTACTGGCCCGAGACCCGGGTCCCGATGCAACTGCCGAACGAGATGCCGATGCCGCTGGCTCCGGTGCATCTCGCGGGACACTTCGCGCGCGAGCGCTGGGAGATCCGCATCTACAACGAGGTCGCGAACGGCCACCTCGAGATCTTCGCGCCCGAGCTCCTGCACTGGCCTGAAGTCGTGGTGTTCTGTGGACTCACGGCGGCGTTCGATCGCTTCCTGCACCTGAGCGCGTACTTCAAGACGCACGATCCGTCTGTCATCACGATCGCCGGTGGGCTCGCGGTCCGACTACTCCCCGCGCACGCGGCGACGAAGTTCGACTACGCCTGCCGCGGCGACGTCGAGGAGATCCGTGAGGTGATCCGTGAGGCGTTCGGTGAGGAGTACGTCGCCGAGGACCCGGTGCCGCGCTACGACCTCGCTACATGGATGGGCCGCTGGATCGGCTACGCCGAGTCGAGCCGCAACTGCAACTTCCGCTGCAGCTTCTGCACACTCACGGCTGATTCGCTCCCGTGGAAGGGCACCGACGCCGCGATGTTCATGCGCGACCTGGAGGCGATGGGTCCGCGCGTACTGCTGCACATCGCCGACAATCAGTTCGCCGGTGCCGGGCGCGATGCGTTCGCGGCGCGGCTCGACGTGCTCAAGCGCGCGCGCGAGCGCGGACTCTTCAAGTTCTGGGCGGGCTTCGTCACCGACGCGTTCCTGTGGGACGCGGAGAACATCCGCCGGGCGAAGGAGTCGGGGTGCATCTCGCTGCTGATCGGTGTCGAGTCATTCGACAACGCCTGGTTGCGCAGCATCAACAAGCCGCAGAATGTGCGCGAGTCGCAGCAGGCGCTCATCCGTCGCTGCCTCGAGGCCGGGATCCTCTTCCAGTACGGTCTCGTCTTCGATCCCACCGAACGCCGCGTCGCTGACATGGAACGCGAGCTCGACACGATCGCCGCCGACCACACCATCCCGGCGCCTAACTTCATCTTCGTCGCGACGCCCTTCCCGGGCACGCCGTTCTTCGCCGAGCGGCACGCGCGCGGGCTCATCCTGCCCAACACCAAGGTGCGCGACCTCGACGGCTCGACCCTCAACCTCCGCGCGCTCGACGGCGAGGAGACCGCGGCCACCTTCCTTCGCACCACCAAGAACCTCGTTGGGCGCAAAGGGCGTTTCCTCGCGCATCAGGCGCGCTTCCACTGGCACTATCTCAACGCGCTCGATCCGCATGTGCATCTCGCGTCCGCCCTCACCATCGGCAGCATCATGTCGCCGCAGGGGCTCTCCAACCCGCGGTACATGTTCCAGTCGAAGGCGCCGCGGACACACATCGGCGGCACCGATCGCGTCGATCCCGTCTACACGCCGCGTCACCCGGTCGCGTCTCAGTACGCCGACTGGTTCACGCCGACCATGGTGACCCTCGCCGACGGCTCGTTGAATCCGACGATCGCCGGCGACCTGCTTCGTTCACGCCGCACGCCTGCGGTGCCCGCAGAGGCCTGATGCCGCTCACCCCCCGTTCGCCCGTGTCGGTGCAGCCCTGGTGGATGACCGCGCGCGCCGTAGCCTTCCTGCTCGCGCTGCATCTCATCCCGCTGGCCGCCATCGTCACCGGCACCACCGCCGCCGATTGGTGGACGTTCGTCGTCACGCACCTCACGATCGCGTTCTTCATCGCGAGCGGGCTGCACCGCTACTTCGCGCATCATGCGTTCCGCACGAGCCGCGCCGGGCAGCTGGTGCTCGCGGTGGGGAGCTGCCTCGCGTTCACCGACCCGATCGGCTTCTCGGGCAAGCATCGCATCCATCACCGGTTCTCCGACACCGAGGGCGATCCGCACTCGCCGAACGACGG
>JANOWT010000297.1:0-25074 GCA_031418115.1 Gemmatimonadota bacterium | reverse complement strand
CGCAGGCTGGTGCGGAGGAAGAGGCCGGCGTGGTCGAGCTCCGCCACACCGACGTCGAGCAGCCGGACTGGTGGGAGGCGGTGAGCAACGGGTACCCGATCGATGCTCAGGCCGTCGATGGCGCCGTCGAGCGCATCTGGGCGCGCGCGAGTTTCGTGCTCGTCGGTCGCGCGGCCGACTCGCCGCAGGCGCGCGTCTCACTCGCGATCCGCGATGCCGCCGGCAGCGAATGGCGACTCGGATCCGTCCCGTCGCCGATCCAACGCGTGATGTGGATCGGCGACACCGCCGACGTGCCCGGGATGCGCGCCGCGCTCACGAAGGCGTTTAACGACGCTTCGTTCTACTCAGGCGAGAACCGCATCGTGCATCACACATGGCGCGGGCAGCGGCCGGAGTCATTCGTGCGTCCGGCGTCGCGGCTGCGTTCTCCGCCAGGAACACCGCGCCGGATCGCACCCCGAGCGCGCGCCCGAGTTGGCACATGACCGACCCAGGTGTGCGAACGTCACGGCCCGTGAGCGCCTCGCGTCAGGACTCCTCTGCGCTCATGATGCCGGAGGACGCGAATCTGCTTGGCAACGTGTTCGGCGGCGCGATCATGGCGCTCATGGACAAGACCGCGGCCGTCTGTGCCATGCGCCACGCTCGCCAACAGTGTGTGACGGTCTCGGTGGACCGGATCGAGTTCCGCGAACCGATCCACGTCGGCGAGCTCGTGGTGCTCAAGGCGAGTGTGAACTTCGTCGGCCGGAGTTCCATGGAAGTCGGCGTGCGCGTTGAGGCCGAGGATCTGCGCACGGGACTCCGTCGTCACACCAACTCCTGCTATCTCACCTTCGTCGCGATCGACGAGGCCGGTCGTCCGGCCGTGGTGCCGACGATCGTCGCCGAGTCGCGCGACGATCAGCGCCGCTACGAAGCCGCGCAGGCGCGGCGGGCGCGCCGACTCGACGAACGCGCCGCCGAGGCGGCGCACAACAAGTCCCACGCAGCCGCGCAGCTCGCGGCGGAGCCCGCGTCATGACCGGACCGCAGACGATCACTCTCTGGACGGCCGAGCGTGCGAACCGCGCCCTGCCACTCGTCCGTCGCATCGCCGACGACCTCGTGCGCACCTACGACCAGTGGCGCTCGCTCGTCGCGAAGTTCGAAGTGGTCTCGATCGGCGTGACGCCGGCCGCGACCGCCGAAGCCGAGCGGTTGCAGCGCGAGGTGCAGCGCGCCGCGACGGACATCGAGGACTTCGTGCAGGAGCTCACCGAACTCGGCGTCGAGTGCAAGTCGCTCGAGAGCGGCCTCTTCGATTTCCCCTCCGAGCGTGACGGACGGATCGTGTACCTCTGCTGGCTATACGGCGAGCGCACCGTCGCGCACTGGCACGAGGTGGACGGCGGGTTCGCCGGGCGTCAGCCGATCGACTAGCGGTACGGCACCTCGATCTCGAGGCCGTCCTTCGCCATCACCAGCGTGCCGGTGAAGACCTCACGCGCTTCGCGCGCGAGGTCGCTCGGATCGCGCGAGTAACGCGCCGAGAAGTGCGTGAGCACGAGCGTGCCCACGCCCGCCATCTTCGCGACCGTCGCCGCTTCGCGTGCGGTCGAGTGCATCGTCTCGGTCGCGCGCGCCGCGTCTTCGTCGCCGAACGTCGACTCGTGCACCAGGAGATCAGCGCCCGCGGCCTGCTCGATCGTCGCCGCGCAGGGGCGCGTGTCGCCCGTGATGACGATCGTACGACCCGACCGCGTGGGGCCGACGAGCACCGACGGAGCGATCACGCGACCGTCGTCGAGAGTGATCGACTCACCCTTGTGGATGCGACCCCAGAGCGGGCCCTCCTCGATGCCGAGCGATCGCGCGAGATCGGGATCGAATCGGCCACGACGTTCGTACTCCACGAGCGCATACCCGACCGCAGCTCCATTGCGATGCTCCACCGCGAACGGACGGATCTCGTAGTCCTTGCGCTTGATCGGCGTGCCCGGCTCGACCTCGGTGACCGTGAGCGGGAAGGTGAGCTTCTCGTTTCCCAGCCCCTCCGCGCGCTTGAATAGCGCCGCCGCGCCCTTGGGGCCCCAGATGTGCAGCGGCTCCGTGCGCGCCTGTAGCGCCAGCGTCTTGAGCAGGCCGAGCACGCCGAGGAAGTGGTCGGTGTGGAAGTGCGTGAAGAAGATGTCGCCGAGCGTGAAGCCGACGCCCCAGCGCATCATCTGACGCTGTGTGCCTTCGCCGCAATCGAACAGCATCGTCTCGCCTTCGCGCGTGACCGCGATCGCCGAGAGACCGCGCTCGACCGTGGGGCGCGAGGCAGAGGTGCCGAGGAAGCGGAGGGAGAGCGACATGGCGGAAAAGTAATGCCGACAGCGTGTCGGAGAGGGTGCTATCCTTCGATCGTGAACCGGATCCGCACCGTGCGGGGAGAGGAGGAGCAACAGTGTCGCGAGCATTCCTGAGGGACGACGCCGAGGGCGAGATGCCCCGACGCAACTACGGGCTCCCCGAACGGGATGACCCCGGCTACGATCGCGCGGCGGCGCGGGCGCTGCTCGAGGCCGCGCGCGTGAGTGAGACGCAACTCGCCGAGCGTGCGACCGGCTACTACTGGGGCGAGCCGGCATTGCGTCCGTACGTCGAGGAGATGCTCGCCGAGGCGGAGAAGGCGCAGGATGATCGGCTCGAGCAGGTCGCGCGTCGGTTCCTGCGCTGACGCGATCTTCCCAGGGGATTCGCATGGCCTTGCCACACAGCGACACGCTCACCCGCACACTCACACGCACGCTCACCGCCCGCGATGTCGCCGTGATCGCCGGTGGCACCGTCATCGGTTCGGGCATCTTCCTCACGCCCGGTGGCGTGATGCGGAGTTCCGGCTCCGTAGGCGTGTCGCTGCTGGTCTGGCTCGGCGGAGGACTTCTCACGCTGCTCGGCGCGCTCACCTACGCGGAACTCGGCTGTTCACGACCCGGTTCCGGCGGACTCTACGCATACATCCGCGACGCCTTCGGCCCGGCTGCGGCGTTCACGTTCGGATGGACGCTCTTCGTCGTGATCGCGAGCGGCAGTCTCGCGACGCTCGCCGTCGCGGCTGGAGACAACCTCGCCGCCGTCATGCCGCTCGGCGCAGTGGGCGCGAAGCTCGTGGCCGTGGCGGTCATCGCCGGGATCGCGGTGATCAGCGTCGTCGGCACACGCGCGAGCGCCAATGCGCTCGCGGTCGCGACCGTGCTCAAGGTCGGCGTGTTGACGCTGTTGATCGTGGCGCTCCCGCTCATGGGCATCGGCTGGTCGCAGGTGACCACGGTCTGGCCGGAGCAGGTCACCGGTCCCGTACTCTCGGGCGGGCTCGTCGCCATGGTCTCCGTGCTCTGGGCGTACGAGGGGTGGCAGTACGCGACGTTCGTGGGCGGCGAGGTCATAGACCCGCAGAGGAACTTCCCGCTCGGACTCGTGATCGGTACCTGTGCGTTGATGGCGATCTACGTACTCGTGAATGTAGGCTACCTCGCGGCTCTCGGCCCCGAGCGGCTCGCCAACTCGAGCGCGGTCGCCGCAGATGCTGTGGGCGCGGTGTTCGGTCCCGTCGCAGCCCGTCTCGTGGCGATCCCGGTGCTGATCTCCATCATCAGCGCCGCACTCGGTCTCACGCTCACGGCCGCCCGCGTCTTTCACAGCATGGCCGCCGACGGTGCGTTCTTCGCCAAGATGGGCGAGGTGCATCCGCGCTTCGGAACGCCGGCCACGTCCATCGTGGCGCTCTGCACCTGGAGTGTGGTGCTCGCATTGACCGGCACATTCAACACACTGCTCACGTATGTGGTGTTCGTCGCGTGGATCTTCTATGGACTGGGCGGAGCCGCGCTGATCGTCTTTCGTTGGCGTGAGCCCGACCTGCCGCGCCCGATGAAGGTCCCTGGGTATCCGATCACGACGATCATCTTCGTGCTCTCGGCGCTCGTGATCGTGGTGAATACCATGATCGCCAATCCGCAGCGGGCGTTCATCGGCATCGCGGCCACGCTGAGTGCGCTGCCCATTCATGCGATCTGGGTGCGTAGGTCGCGGCGCGCGCGCTCTACGGCTCCGTGAGCTAGATTCTCCCGCCATGGACCGCCGTGACTTCTTCCTGACCGGTGCTGCACTGACGGGCGCACTCCTGCTCACGCCCGCGCGGGCGCGCGCCGCAACGCGCTCGGTGCGTCGCACCGTGAGTCGCAGAGTGCGTGGCAGTGACGAGCACCCCAAGCCGCGACCGGGCATCACCGCGGCCAACGTGACGAGCCGCGAGCAACTGCAACGCAGTCCCAACATCGCCGATGCGTTCGATGCCGTCCGCGCGATCCCGCAGATCATCGACGGACTGCGCTGCCACTGCGGTTGCGCGGGACTCACCGGCTTCTACTCGCTCCTCAGTTGTTTCGAGGGCCCGAATGCGATGGCGTTGGCCTGTCCGATCTGTCCAGGCGAAGCGCGCATGGCGGCGCGGCTGCACAAGGGTGGCGCCACGCTCGATGAGATCCGCCAAGCGCTCGATGCGAAGTTCGGCTGATCGCTGGCTGTGGTTGTGCAGTGCGCTCGCACTGTGCGCCGCGTGCAGCGCCTCGCCGGCAACGCCTGTCGAACCTCGCGAGGTCATGGTCGTCGGCCACGACTATGCGTTCGAAGCCCCCGCCGAGCTGTCCGCCGGATGGGTGACGTTCCGCTTTCGGAATGAGGGCAAGGTGCCGCATGAATTCAACATCTCGCTGCTCAAGCCGAGCGCGACCGTTGCGCAGTTCATCGCCGCTGCCAATTCGGACGAACCCGTCACACCGTTCCGCGAGGCGACGGTCGGTGTGCTCTTCGCGGGGCCCGACGGCGAGTCGCCGTCAGGATTGACCACGGAACTGCTCCCCGGTCGCACCTACGTCGTACACTGCATCTTCCGCGACAGTGCTGGCGCGCCACGGCACCAGGCCATGGGCATGTATTCGGAGATCCGCGTGACCGCCGCTCGGCCTGCGGAGGCCGTGCGGATCAGCGTCGACACCATCGTGGGAATGGACTATGCGTACCGTGCGCCTCAGACGCTTTCTCCCGGCGTGCACTACCTCGCGTTCGTGAACACGGGAGCGCAGCGCCATGAACTCACGGTCACGCTGCTCCGCGCCGGTGTGACTGCGAAGCAGTTCATGGACGCCGAGCTGGCGGAACGCGATGTCGACGCGATGGTCGATGATGACCTGGGGCTCTTGCACTCTCCAGGCCACACCACACCGCGCGGCCTCCTGCGCGTCGACCTGCTCCCCGGCCGCGAGTATCTCCTCGAGTGCGCCTTCGCCGACAGCGACTCCGCACCGCCTCACTTCCGACTCGGGATGTTCGGCAGTATCCGCGTCAGCGATACGGGTACACGAGATAGAACACCAGAGACATCGCCGCGAGCAGCCACATCGCCGTAGGGACCTCGCGCCCGCGGCCGGTGAGCACCTTGAGCACCGGGTGCAGCAGGAGCCCTGCCGTCATCCCGACGCCGATATTGAACGTGAAGCTCATCAGCACGATCGTCAGCAGGGCGGGGATCCACTCGGTCTGATCGTGCCGGTCGAGCGTGGCGATCGGACCGACCATCAGCAGTCCGATCGCCACCAGCGCCACGCCCGTCGCATGGATCGGGACCGCAGTGAGCAACGGTGCGAAGAACAACGCGCCGAGGAAGAGCAGGGCCACCACGAGCGCGGTGAACCCGGTGCGCCCACCTTCCTCGATCCCCACCGCCGACTCCACGAAGGCGCCGCAGGTCGTGGTCCCGACGACCGGCGCGAACATGTTCACCAGGGCGTCGGCGAGCATCGGCTTCTCGATGTCGGGGAGGTTCCCCTGCGCGTCGAGCAGTCCCGCGCGCGCCGAGAGCCCGATCAACGTGCCGATCGTGTCGACGAACGCCATTACGAACACGATCACCACCACCGGCAGCGCCTCGAGCGTGAGCGCGCCAGCGATGTCCAACTGCGCGAATACCGGCATGAGGCTCGGCGGCAGGCTCACGATCGCGTGCGGCAGCGGTGTGACACCGACCAGCACCGACAACAGCGTGGTCGCGACGATCCCGATGATCAACGCCCCCGCCACGCGCTTCACCATCAGCCAGACGGTGAGGAGCAGCCCGGCCAGTGCGAGCATCGTGGGTGGAGCACTCAGTGCCCCGAGCGCCACGGGCGCGCCCGGCACGCCGAGCGCCACTACACCGATCTGATTGAGTCCGATGAACGTGAGAAAGAGGCCGATGCCGATCGCGAAGCTCTGCTTGAGCGACATCGGCAGCGCATTCGCGAGCCAACTGCGCACTCGGAATACCGTCAGCACCGTGAACATCACGCCGGCGAGGAAGATCGCGCCGAGCGCCGTCTGCCAGGGGAAGCCCATCCCCTTCACCACGGTGAAGACGATGAAGGCGTTCTCTCCCATGTACGGCGCGATCGCGAATGGACGCTTGGCATACACGCCCATGATCAGCGTGCCGAACGCGGCCGAGAGGATCGTCGCGGTGACGGACGCGTCGCGCGGCATGCCGGCTGCTTCGAGGATCGCCGGATTCACGACGATGATGTACGCTATCGTGAGGAAGGTCGCGATGCCGGCGCGCGTCTCGGTGCGGAATGACGTCCCGTGGCGCTCGAACTCGAAGTACCGCTTCAACGGCGCACCTCGTCGCGCCCTGCGTCGCGGCCTGCGTCGCGGGCCACCGGCAGCGCCTTCAGATATTCGATAACCACCGCTGCCGAGTTCTCGGCGGCCAGTCGTCCGAACAGGCGGACTTCGTTCTGTCCGGGGCCACCGCCCGCCAGGTCAGAGAGTGAGCGGAAGGCGATGAACGGCACACGGTTCTCGTAGGCGACCACGGCGACCGCAGCGGTCTCCATGTCGAGGGCGTCGGCTCGAAAGGCCGACCAGACCCACTCGCGGTATCCCGCATTGTCCACGAACGTCGGACCGCTCACGCCGTTGCCGCCGACCACGATCCGAGGCTCATGCGCGAGGCATTCGTTCTCGCTGCTGCAGCGACTGAGACGCACGCGCTGCGCCACGCGACGAGCGGTCGCGAGCGCGCCGGAGTCGACGGCGAACCAGAAGCGGCGTTCGAGCGAGTCCGCCGGCGCGCCCCGTGCCGTGACCGACGTGCCCTGCGGGTACATCATGCCGAAGTTCGCGAATGGCGTGGTGACGCGTGCCGGAGCGAAGCCCGCGGGCGTCTCGCGCGCGAACACCTGTTCCTGATAGTTGCCCCACTGCGCGGGGATCGTGACGTCGCCCACGTTGAGTCCGGGGTTCACGCCGCCGGCGATGCCCGAGAAGACGATGCTCGTGATCGTGAATCGGTCGAGCACCGACTGCGTGGTCATGGCCGCGTTCACCATGCTGAAGCCACTCAGCATGAGGACCACGTGTTGGCCGGCGAGTGTGCCGAGGTAGTGGGTGCGTCCGTTCACGACTTGCGTGCTCGTGATCGTCGTGGCGGCGCGTAGCGCCACGAGCTCGGCATCGAAGGCCGACATGACGGCGATGCGCGGCACGTCGGCGCTCGGTGCGGGGTGGCGTGCCCCGACGGACGCGCAGGACATCGCGGCGATGATGGTGGACGCGGCGAGGCTCGCGCTGCGCAGCGTTCGAGTGAGCGGGTTGGGCATCCGTGAAGATGGAACGCGCCGCGCCACCTCGCTACGGGCTTGCGGCTCTCGCCGTCCGTCAACAGCTCGGCGACCGCTCCGCGAACGTGTATCGTCGCCCTGCGAGCGTGGTGAAGGTCGTGTCCCAATCACGACAGTTGAGCTTGCGGATCGAGAGCGCCACCGGACCGGGGGCGACGGTGGTGCTGATCAGGCCGCGACCGCCGACGATGCCCAGCTGCTCACCATTCACGAACATCACCGTCTGCACCATCTGACTTCCCAGTCGCACCACGGCGGAGTCCGCGAGTGGCACCAGGTCCACCACCGGTGCGGACGCGACGCGCGCGGCGAACATCGCGATCTCCGATTCGAGTGACGCCGCTTTCTTCGCAGCCTCCGCGGCCGCGGTCGAGTCCGTACGGGGGCGTGCGGAGTCCGCTGTAGCGATCGGTGGCGCAGCATCGTTCACCGGCAGCGAGATCGGCAGCGGCTCGGTCGCGAGTACGGCGGCCGCGCGGGGCGATCGCGACGCGAGCAGCGTCTCGAACCGACCGCTCACTACGAACCAACCTCCGCCGGCGATCACGAGCAGCACGAGCAGGAAGGGAGCGAGGGATCGCTCCTTCGCCGGCGCCGCGCTCGGTAGCGTGCGCGCCGCGGTCGTCGGCGGTCGCCTCTGGCCTGTCGTGGGCGCTGCAGTCGGCCCCGTCGGCAGCGGTCGCGGGATCGGCGTCGTCGGGCTGGACGTCGGAGTCGTCATCGCCACGAGGCGCGGGCGACCCGGCGCGCCTCTGGCGACCGACGCGGCCGCCTCGAGCGCGGCGGCGGCATCGCCGAGCGTGGGGAACCGCTTCGCCGGCTCCTTCTCCAGCATGCGAGTCACGACATCCGCGACGCCGACCGGCACGTCGAGGCGCAACGTGCGGATCGGCGGCACCGGATCGAGCAGGTGCCCACGCATGACCTCGCCGAGCGACGGCCCGTCGAACGGCGCGCGCCCGGTGAGCATCTCGAATGCGACGATGCCGAGTGAGTACTGATCGGCGGCACCGGAGATCGCCTGGCCGTTGAACTGCTCGGGCGACATGTACGCGGGCGTACCGATCACCGTGCCGGCCTGCGTGAGCGCCTGCGCATCGTCCCGCTTGGCGATGCCGAAGTCGGTGACGAAGGTCCATCCGTCGTTGCCGACCATGATGTTCGCCGGCTTCACGTCGCGATGGACCACACCGCGTTCATGCGCATAGTTGAGCGCCTTTCCCACGACGCCGATCGTTCTCGCCACCGACTGGATCGACTGCGCGCCCTCCGCTCGGAGGATCTGGTCGAGCCCACGCCCCTCGATGAACTTCATCGCGAAGTAGGCGAGCGTGGGGTCCTCGCCGATCGCGTAGATCGGAACGATGTGCGGGTGACTCAGCGCCGCCGCCATTCGCGCCTCGCGTCGAAAGCGCTCGAACGCGTCGGGTGTCGACGCGGTCGCCATCGACATCACCTTGATCGCGACCTCGCGCTCGAGCGCGATCTCGGTGGCACGGAAGACCGTTGCCATGCCGCCCGCGCCGAGTTCGGCGTGGATCTCATAGCGTCCCGCCGTCGACGCGCGGAGGCGGTCGACGAGTGGGGTCTCGCGGGGCGGGGGGGAGGCGGGAGGGGTTGGCATGTGTGCGGGTCGAGCCTAACGCTAATGACGACCGGCCGACGCCGTACGTCATTCGCGCATCGCGCTCGGCTGTCTGTGCACCACCGCCGCGATCGCGCCGAGGACGAAGGCGCAGAGCCAGAGGTAGAATCCCGCACGAAGCTCGCGCACCATGTTCGGGAGCAACAGCCACCCGGCATTCACGAACGCGGCGCCGACGAGCACCCACGCGAGCGCTGGTCGGAGACGAGCAGGCCGCCAGACGAGGAGCCCGATCGTGGCGGCGAGGACCAGATTGGTGAGCGCACTCGACACCATCCACACGAGCTGAAGCGGGTGCGCGTCCATGTCGTTACCGAACAGCGGACTCAGTGCGAACAGGAACGCCTGCCATCCCCACGATCGCCCGCTGAACAAATCGCCGTGTGTTTCGATCACGGGGACGCACCACGAGGCGGCGTAGGTGACCGCTATCAGGGATCCGAGTCTCCGAGCATTCACGGAGTGCCCAGAGTAAGCGCCGCATGCAGGTCCGCCCACAGATCCTCGTGATGCTCGACGCCGACACTGAGACGGAGCAGCGATGGCGGCAGGTGCTCCTGGCCGGGCACTTTGGCTCGCCGCTCGATCGTCGACTCGACCGCCCCGAGGCTCGTCGCGTGTCGGATGAGGCGAACATTTCTGCACACCGCGTCCGCCGCGGCCGCGCCGCCATCGACATCGAATGAGATGATCGTGCCGAATCCCTTGAGATTGCGGCACGCGTTGGCGTATGTCGGGTGTGACGGTAGACCAGGATACCGCACCCGCTGGACGTTCGGCTGCGACGTCAGGCGCGCCACGAGCGCCGCCGCATTCGACTGCGCGCGCTCAAGACGGAGCGCCATCGTCCGCGCGCCCCGCACGGCGAGGAATGTCTCGAGCGTCCCGGGCGTGGCGCCCGCGAGTTCGCGGCGCTTGCGCAACGCCTGGTAGAGCACCTCGTTCTGCGTAGTGGCGACACCGGCGAGCAGGTCGGAATGTCCGCCGATGAACTTCGTCGCGGACTGGATCGACACCGTGGCCCCATGGTCCAGCGGGCGCTGGTTGAGCGGCGTGGCGAATGTGTTGTCGACCGCGAGGATCGCACCGGCCTTTCGAGGGGCCGCACAGATCGCTGACACATCCGACACGGTCAGCAGCGGATTCGAGGGTGATTCAAGCCAGATGAGATCGGCCGATGCACAGGCGGCGATCCATCGCGCCGTGTCGTCGCCTGCCACACGCTCGACTGACCAACGGCCAGCGCGCTGCCCCGCGTCGGCGAGTCCAGCCACGCCTTGATAGCAGTCGTCCGGGATCACCACGATCGCGTTCGCGGGCAGCTGATCGAATACCGCGGCGACTGCCGCCATGCCCGACGCGAACGCGACGGCACGTCCGCCTTCGAGCCCACCGATGATCTCTTCGAGCGCTTCCCATGTCGGCGTGCCATCGTCACGAGAGTACTCGAAGCGATCACCGAGAAGGAACGTCGAGGCGGGAACGAGCGGCACGTTGAGCGGAGCGCCGATCTGCGACGGGCGCCCGGCCGCAACGAGCCACGATTCGGGGTGAAGACCTTCGCTCGACATGGACATGTATTCCTGTGGCCGTGTACTAACTGAAGAAGGCCGCCTCGGGATTGTCACTCCGAATCGCCTCGAGCGCGTCCGGCCCGAGCCGCTCCGCGAACGCGGCAGGATTCAGACCTGCGGCACGAAACCCTGCGCCGAAGAGGCGGTCGACTCGCGCGAGTTCCAGCACGAGGCGTTTCGGGTTTCCGGCAAGCGCTTCAGCCCGCTGTGCTTCCGTCAGTTCGCCAGGCGTGAACGACAACGTCGCTCCTTCCAATAGAATGCGATCCGGGAATCTGAACTCCCACAGCTCGTGGAGCAGTGCCGCGGTCTCCCGGTGCGCAACGCTCCGAAGCTCCGTGCTCCGCGCCTCTGCCGCAGCGAACAAGTCGGTCAACCGATGACCGGACTTCTTCATGTCCGACATCGTCGTGTGCCGAGCGAGTGAGGACTTGAGGGCGAACTCGATGGCGTGATGAAGAAGATGTGCGGAGACCAGCGCTCCGGCGCGCGCATGACACGCGAGTCGTCCGGACGCGTAGTAGCCGAGGGCCAAGGCTGCGAACTCGTGTCGGACCTTATCTGGCAGCGGAGGCATTCTGTTCCTCGGTAGGTGGCGTTGTGTGCTAGTTCGCGACCACGCCGAGGGTAGACTCGGTGAGCTCGAAACTGATGGGCTGAGCACCCTCCCAGAGCAGTCGACGGCCGAGCTCGGCGAAACTGTCACGGTCGTAGGTGAGCGTCATGAAATGGTTGCCAGCAAGTTGGCCAACGCGGCTCGAGAAGCAAGCATTGCCATAAGGCACCAGCAGCTCCGCCTCGCTGAGCCCGGGTGGGTGCCAGAGGACCTGCCCGGGGGCTGGGTGGCTCGTGGCGTTCTCGTTGGCGACGCCGAGATCGTGGTCGGCGAGTGGTACCCAGCCCGCCTTATCACTCAGAAAGGTCATGGCACGGAATGCGTCAATGGAAGCAGGCTGTCACTGACGCACATAGCGCACATGCGTAGCGTGCGGGCCATCAAGGACCTTCTCAATGCGAAACTGCGGCCCGGGCTCGCGAAGATTCTCGAAGAGACGCCGCCCACCGCCGAGTAACACGGGTGACAATGCGATCTCCAGCTGCTCCACGACACCCATGGTCAGATACTGCTGGATCACCTCGGCTCCACCGGCGATACGAACATCGCGACCGTCCGCGGATTCCCGAGCCAGCTCAAGGGCCCGCTCCGGCCCATCATTGATGAAGTGAAAGGTCGTCCCACCCGGGCGCACCCAGGGTTCGCGCTTCTCATGCGTCAGCACGTAGACCGGCGTATGAAACGGAGCGTCGGCAGGCCAGGCGCGCTCGCCTTGGTCGAACATCCGCTTGCCCATGATGTTGGCACCGATCCGCTCCGTGGTAGTGCGAAGCAGCTCATTCACCGGACCGGTCTCTCCCCCTGATCCGAGCTTGAGGTTCTCTCGGAAGTACTGTTGGCTGATGATCCAGGACATCAGCGCACCCCACTTGGCGCCCCAGTTCTTGTACTCTGGCGTGTCCCAATGCTCCATGGTCATTCCTTCCGGTGCCATGTAGCCATCGAGGCTGAGCGCGATGTTGACGAATACCGTACTCATGATGCTCCTCTCGCACGTTTCATTGGTCGCACGCGCACCAGCACGCGCGTGATGATCGGCAACGACGTCACCTCGAGGACCCAGTTCCCCGGACGCGTCGGTGTTACCACGACGTCCATCGTCTCGCCCGCCGCGAGAAACTGCTCTGCCACCGACTCCGCCCGCTGCGTCGAGGGGAACTCGGCACCGTCCTTCGCCACCGGCGTCCATCGGAGGACCGTCTCGCCATCGAGGAGGCGCAGCTGCCTCGCGGTCACGGCTCCGATGCTGATGAACCGCAGCCGGTGCGCCGTGCCGACGAGGAGCTCGATGGGGGCTGGGTCGCGCCGGCCGTTGATCATCGACGGCGGCGTGCCGCCGACCAGGGGGTCGGTGGTCGAGTCGGCGAGAACGATCACGCGTTCGTTCGGATCGGCGCGGCCGGTCCGCGGGCGCACGATCAACGCGCCGTAGAGCCCACCCATGAGCTGAACGAACTCGCTTGCGTGCGTGTGGTAGATGAACGTGCCGGCGCGCGGCGGCGTCATGTGCGCGACGAACGAGTCGCCGGGCGCGATGATCGGGGCCACACGCGTGCCGGCGCCGCTCCAGCCGGCGACGCCGTCGAAGTAGCTCGCGAGCTCCATGCCATGCCAGTGGACGGCCGTCGGCTGCGTGCTGCGATTCACGACCGTGATCGCGGTCGGCTCGCCCTGTCTGAACTCGAGCGTGGAGCCCGGCAGCTCCAGTGAATCGCGCGCGGGCTCGCGCCCATCGCGCTGGAGGACGTACGCGAGTGATGGCTTCGCGAGCCCCGGTGCGGTGTGCTCCGTGACGACGAGTCGCAGGCGCCGCCGCGGTGCCGTGAGGACGGCTGCCGTCGTGGTGGTGGTGGGGCGCACGGTGATCGCCGAGACCAACCCCGCCATCGCGTCGGTGGCTGACGCGTGGTCGGCGCGGTCATTGTGCGCGCCGGCATCGCCGAACCGAAGTTCCTCGTCTATGTGGTTGATCGTGTGGCAGTGGAAGAGCCAGTTGCCGGAGCGCTCGGCCTTCCACTCCATCACCATGCTCTGTCCAGCCGCCATGAACTCGGTCACAACGAGTGGCGACCTGTCGCCGAGCGCGCTGTCGACGAAGGGGGTGCCCCGCGACCGCACGGCGAAGTACGTCCCGTGCAAGTGCATGGGATGCCCGTGTTGACTGAGGTTGAGGACCCGCCAGCGGATCGAATCGCCCTCGTCGTACGCGAGGCGTTCAGTGAATGGCCACGACCGCCCGTTGATCGCGTAGACCTGCCGCCGGCCGTAGCGGGAGGAACGATTCGACAGCGAGTCGTCCCACGCCGTGATGACCATGATCCGCTCACGCCTGTTCGTCGCGCGCGGATCGATGCCTGCCGCGTCGACGACGAACGCCGCCATGAGCTGCGAATCGTCGCGCCGGCTGAAGATCGTCCGCGCGTCGTTCAGGCGGGCGAAGTAGGCGAAGGTCCCGACGCTCCGCGCGACGAAGCGCACCTCGCGCGACTCGTCGGGGGCGAGGACCACGGAATCCCGCGCACCCTCGTGGTCGTGCAATCCGTGCACGACCGCGCGCTGGGCGAGGGCGTTGTGGATCGTGATCTGCACGCGCGTGCCGGCGGCGACGCGGATCAGGGGGCCGGGGACGGACGCTGCGCGTCCCACCTCCGCGAACGCGGGGACATCGAGCGCGAGCGCGCTCGTCGCGTTGGGATGCCAGGTCGTGCGCCGCAGCTCGAGCGCGAGTGTGTACTCGCCGTCCCGCAACTCACCGGCGATCTCGCGATGGTCGTTGGTGGTGGCGTCTTCGCGCGTGGCGCGCGTGGAGCGCGAGCCGACGGCTCCCACGATCAGCGGTGCCGCGAGGAGCAGTGCGAGGGCGAAGCGACGCGCTCGGTCGGTCGTCACGTCGGCACCTTCGTGGCGGCGCGCAGCAAGTCTGCGGCGACGTCCTGCTGACGCGCGTAACTCATTGAGCCGATTCGCATACCAGTCACCGAGGCGCGTGGTGGGCGCCGGCTCCTCGCACACTCCCGGCGGCGTCAGCTTGGCGAGCTTGTTCAGCAATGGCGTGGTGCAGCGTAGCGTGTACAGAGCGCGAGCCTCTCTCGTCTCACTGACATCAGGCTGTGCGGTGAGCGGTTAAATGAAAGGCGCGCGCGGGAATGCTCGCGAGCACACCCAGGGTCAGATAGGTGACGCTTCGTGGCTCCCCGAGGACGAAACCGACCAGCCCAATGAGGATGAATCCGACGGTCAACGTGAGATTCGCGAACAGGATGCGATCGCCTCGCGCCGGCCGCGGCATGACGGACCACATGATGCCTGAGAATACTGCAACGGCGAGAAGCGACACGGCGAACTTGAGAAGCAAGCTGACATCACTGAAACGTTCGTTCCGCATGCCTTGTCGGCCTGTGCTGCGGTTGCTGCAACAACGCGGCAGCCATCAATGGGCAACCGTCAGCCCGTACGAGAGCGAAAGCGGCCACGCGACCGACCTTGCGCGAGGAGCAGGAATATCGCCAGGGCCATCACAGCCTGCGCGATCCAACCGATGCCGCCAAAGCCGGGCGGGAATCGGTATCCAGGAGGATGCAACGCATACGAGGTCCAAAAGGCGAAACCGACCATGACGAGCACATAGCGGACCCGGCAACCGAGAGTCTCCACGCCCACAACTCGAACCGTGTCAGGCCCGCGGCAACGGGGAAGGCCAAGCACCCGGTCAGAGCCATGAGAGCGAAGCCCATCGCGAACCGACGCTCTCCAAAGACGATGGCATAGCCAGCGACTCCCAGAACGCAGATGCCCACCAGCGCAATGAGCGCCGCACTGACTCGTACGTCAGTCGGGATCGTTGAGCTCAGCGGCTGCGGTGTCGTTGGCATGGGGAGAAAACCTCGAGTGCACCAATTTACGCTAGTTCGCGCAGTCGGGATCCACGGACGCGCTGCCGGCAGCACGAGCAGCGCTTCCGCGAGCAGGTGATCGCGTGCCCCACCGATGTCTCCGAGTTACTGGCGGATCAGAGCTTCCTCGAGAAGATGATGGCGACGAGCGAGGAACATCTCGACGGGGCCGACTTGGGCGTGGAGGCGCTCGCGAGCGGCGTGGCGATGAGCGCCTCGCAGCTGACGCAGTCGTCTCGGCGATCCGCGCGTGTCGGCCATCTCACTGATGCGCGGGCCTCCTAGTAGCGCGAAGACGTCGGCCGACGCCCGCCCGCCCTTCTGGAAACCTCGATGTCCAGTAGCCGCTTGAACTTCGGGCATGCCATGTGGTCCTCGGCACTGCACGCCGCGGCGTGTCGCAGGCCGTCGCGCATTGCAGTCAGTTGGCGGATCCTCGCGTCGAGTTCATCGGCCCTGCCCGACAGCAGCGTGCGGTCCACGCGCGGATGGCCGTCGACCACGAGCATGCGCGCGATCTCGTCGAGCGAGAGCCCTGCCGATCGCCCCAGCGCGATCAGCGCGAGCCGCTCCTGCACGTCGGGCGCGAAGACCCGACGCGCGCCCGATCGACCGACCGAGGCGATCAGCCCTCTCTTCTCGTAGTAGCGCAACGCCGATGGCGACACACCGGTCCGCTTCGCCACTTCGGAGATGTCCATGGTGACCCCTTGACTTGAAGTCGACTTCAACCGGTACACTGCCTCGCATCGCGAACGCCGTCATCGATCGGAGGAGTGCATGGATCAGATCGTCCGTACCATCACCATCGGGATCATCGCCACCGCGGTCATGGACCTCTGGGGCTATTCACGCCAGCCGCTCTTCGGGTTCCCTCGCGCCGACTACCGGCTCGTGGGCCGCTGGTTCGCGTACATGCCCCGTGGCCGCTTCCATCATACCTCGATCGCCGCTTCGCCACCGCTCGTCGGCGAGCACATCGTAGGATGGGTCGTACACTATCTCATCGGCACCACTTTCGCCGCGCTGCTGGTGCGCGTCGGGGGCGTCCACTGGCTGCGACACCCGACGCTCGGTCCCGCGCTGGTGGTCGGCATCGCCACCGTTGCGGCGCCGCTCCTGCTCATGCAGCCCGGCATGGGAGCGGGCATCGCCGCCGCCCGCACCAAGCGACCGAGCGCCGCTCGGCTTCAGGCCTTCCTCACGCATACCGTCTTCGGCCTTGGCCTCTACGTGGCCGCATGGATCACGCAGCTGTTCGTCCCGTTCGCGCGCTGACCGCGCGACATCACCGTGACAACCCCGCGAGCATCTCGCGATCGACCCCTGGAGATACCATGCGCATTCCCGTCCGCTTCGCCCCGCTCCTCTTCAGTGCCCTGCTGTCAGCCATCATGGTCCTCATCGTCACTGCCTTCGTCCATGCCACGTCGCGAGGAATCCACGACGGCTTCGCGGCCGCCTGGCTACGCGGCAGCCTCACCACATGGCCGGTGGCCTTCCCGACCGTCGCCATCCTGGCGCCGTTCGTGCGACGCGTGGTGGCGCGCGTGACCGCGTGAGGCTGTCGCCGACGCCTTCCCGCGTCGGATGACCCACTCCGCCACGGCCAAGTTGATAGCCCACCCCGCGCCCATCATCACCGCGCGGGGGAACTCACCCGGCCAGCCCTCGACGAGCAGGAACCACGGGAGATGCGTGAAGACCTGCGTCCCGGCGCCGAGTCCGAGCGCATAGGCGCGCGTCATCCACGCGCCATGTGTGCTGAAATCCCGCCGCCGGATCGCGTCGAGTCCGAGGACGATGAACGCCACCATCGCCGTGCCGACGACGATCCGCTCAACGTACAGAAGCTCACCGTCGCCCCTCGGCCACGCGTAGAACTGCGTCATCCAGAGCCCGGTCAGTGCGGACACCAGTCCGAGTGGCGCGAGGATCCTGCCGCTCGCGCGGTGCCAGTCGCGGTGGCGCTGGCGGAAGCCCGGCGAGAACTGGAATGCGCCGAGCATACTATACAAGACCACCGAAGGGATGTGGAGCAGCATCGGCAGTGGCGATGCGAAGAACCGTGCGTTCTCCGGCGTGACCGTCGCGCCGCCCACGAGTTCCAGCAGTCGTGCGGTGCCGGCCAGCGCGGGCACGAGGCTCAGCGCGACGAGCGCGGCCGGAATGAGGCGGTCCTTCGTTGTGGCTCGCATGGCAATGTACGTGGTGAGATGCTAGCGGTGCGCGTCGCGGTGCCGATTGAAGCGCACCGCAGCCAGGATGACCACGTCACTGCGCGCGACCGACGTGCCCGCTCCGACCAGCGGCTTCGAACCGCTCACGTAGTTCCGCGCTTCGAGACGCAGTCCCACGCGACCGACGCCGAGTTCGCCGCCGACCGATCCGTAGCCGGAGAGGTTGTGGGTCGCGTCCCCGCGGATGTCGTGATAGTCGTAGCTACGCGAGCCGGCGCCGATCCCGACGAACGAGCTGAACGTCACCGAGCGCGCAACGCGCCACGGGGCGCGACGAGCCTCGACGCCCAAGTCGGCAGTGAAGGCGTCGAGCTTGGGTGCTCCGACCGCGATGAGATCGCGGCTCCGCGCCCATCCGAGCGTCCCCGTAATGGCGAAGGCGGGCCGCGGCGACCACGACACCTGGGCCGCCGTCACCTTCGCGGACTTGATAAGATCGCGCTGGTCGCCTGTGGGAAGCAGCGCGCCGCTCGAGACACGGAACTCCCATGCACGGGCGTGAACGGTTCTTGCGGGGGCATCCGAAGGGCCCGTTGCCTCTGCGGTCGCCTCTGCGGTCGCCTGTGCGTACGTCGTGGACGGCAGCGCGAGGAGCACGCCCGCAGCGGCGACAGCCGTGAGGAGCGCGCGGGCGAACCGCGGGCCGGGAGTGCGTAGAGTCGAGGACGGCATGGTCGGGATCGGCATCGTGCGTACCTTTGGAATGGGTGATTGCCGTCGGGACGAGCGCTTCCATCGCGGCGGCGATTGTATTAGTGTACGGTGTACACTGTACGCATGTACGTTATACACAGTTAACGTTTTGTCAAGGGCGTCGTGACGGGAGGGGTATGGCAGGCAGGAAGAAGGCTGGGGCCGGGGCTCGATCCGCGAAGCAGCGGGCCACGCGCGCCGCGTTGACGCACGACGACATCATGGGACTGGCTGTCCGGCCCGACCCGGAGCTGCGTCGCCGCAGTGAACTGCTGTGGGAGGATCGCACGCGCGGCACGCGCGGCCCCAAGCCGGGGTTCGCACCCGACGACGTCGTGCGCGCGGCCGTCGAGATCGCCGACGCCGACGGGATCGCAGCCGTAACGATGCACGCCGTCGCCTCACGGCTCGGCTTCACGACGATGGCGGTCTACCGCTACTTCCCCAACAAGGAGACGCTGCTCGACGCCGTCATCGATGCGGGTACCGGGAGTCCGCCTCCACTCACCGAACCGCGCGCCGATTGGCGTACCGAACTGAGGCAGTGGGCGCACGCGAAGCGGGCCTCGCTCTGCGCTCGTCCCTGGCTCGCCGAGCTACCTTTTGTCGCCGCGCCGCACGGACCGAATTGGCTTGGCTGGCTCGAGGCGATCACGGACTCACTCGCGCGCACGGGACTGAATGCTGCCGACATCGGCGGCGCGCTGAGCATCGTCGACGGCTACGCGCGCGGCGCGTCCGACACCGCCGTCTCGCTCGCTCGTGCCCGCGCGCGCGGGATCACCGAGGCGGAGTGGGCTGCCGGCGTCGGCGCGGACCTTGGACGCGCGATCGGAGACCCGCGTTTCCCGAGGTTCTCGGCGTTGATCACCGCGCCATCGGCTGGGAATCCGCGGACCATCGACGAATCGTTCGACTTCGGCCTGGAGCGTGTGCTCGACGGGCTCGAGCTCTACGTCCGTTCCGTGATCGCACCGTAGACGCAGCTCCGTGCGGCAGGCGTCGCAACCATTTCGCTGACCTTGGGAGGTCGACTAGGCTGCCGATCCCTCGGCTCGACGACGCACCGTCGGAACAGTGACGTCCGGCATACCCCGAGACTCCATCGGTCCAGGAGCCTCAAGCTGTCTGGCGAGGTCAACGAGCGATGCGAGAAATGGTCGGTCTGGAGCGACCGCAAATGCTACCATGTCTCCAACTCCGGCCTGATGAACGCAGATGACGCAAGCTGATCTGCGGGCTACCACCGGGCCGCCACTCATTCCCTTCTGCGTTCGCATCTCGAGCAGTACCCGCTCGACGAGCAATGATCCGCCAAATGGCGCCAGCGCAGACACATGTCCTTGCTGAACAACCGCGCCAAAGAAATAGCTGCGCGGCGAGCCCTGCTCGTCCTTTCGACGGAGCGCTGACGATACACGCGGAAAACCAACACAGATGACGTCGTCCGCTACGTCGCCATCAAAGTACTCTCCGACGGGTAGCGGAAGCGCGACATCGGTTCCTGCGGAGCGCCGATGATTCACGATTCCTAGGTCCTAGTCGACATGATCGATGCTTCCGAAAGCGCAGATCTGGGCCACGATGAGCGTGAGTCGGGTGCCGCTCTCCGGCAAGATGAATCCAACTCGAAGGGCGTCGGGCGAGACCGTGCTGTTGTCGCGAAGATCCTTGAAAGCGTTGACGGTGTGTCTGGTCGAGCGCCCCACGCCGCGAAACCTCAATGCCGCCCCGACTCCGAATCCGCGCAAGTCCATCGCACTTCATCCCTTCAGATTCGGCCAACTCGCGCAATCCGACGCGTACCGATTCACGTCGGTCCGTGTACTTCGACCGCGAGCGCCGGCCACTCAGGTCGACGCACCCCCAAGTCCCACGATCCCCCGCCACTTCACCGCATCGATATTCGCCCCACTCACCGTCACCACCGCGGGGAACGCCTGCAGCCTGAGTCGGTCCGACCGGATCGCCGCGATCCCAACCGCGCCCGCACCCTCCACCGTCAGTCCGTGCTCGAGGTACGACCACCTGATCGCGTCCTCAATCGCGTCCTCCTCCACCGTCACCATCCCGTCCAACGCCGCCTTGCCCTGCGCGAGCATCTCCGCATCAACGAGGCCAGTGAGCCCGTCCGCAAGCGTCGACAGATCCGGGATGTCCGCAGGCGCGCCGCTCGCCAGCGCGACCGACATCGCATTCGTGCGCACCCCCTGCGCACCGATGATGCGCACGGCGGGAGCCATGCCGCGCAGATAGCCGCCGATCCCGCCCACCAACCCCCCGCCGCCGACGCACACCACGATCGTCCGCAACGTCGGCAGATCGCTGAGTACTTCCATTGCCACCGTGCCAGCGCCCGCCAGCAACGTGCGACCGGTGCACGGGCTCACAAAGGTCGCGCCGGTCTGCTCAGCGAAGCGCCGAGCAGCAGACTCGGCGGCATCGTACGTGCCATTCGTCGCATCGACCGTCGCGCCGTGCGCCGCGATGCCGTCGCGCTTGATCGCCGGCGCCGTCGATGGCACGAACACCGTTGCCGAAATGCCCAACCGCTCCGCAGCCATCGCGATGCCGCGACCATGATTGCCCGCAGACGACGCGACCACGCCGCGCGCGCGCTGCGCCGGCGTGAGCATGAGCAACGCATTGAGCGCGCCACGGATCTTGAACGATCCGCTCTCCTGCTGGCACTCGAGCTTGAGCAACACCTCGCCGCCGGCGATCGCCGAAAGTGCAGGGGAAGGGATCAACGGCGTGTGCGTGACCACGTTCGCGATGCGCGCGGCCGCCTCGCGCACCTCGGCCGGTGTGGGGAGAATGCCGAGTGGGCTCATCCCGGGAACATACTCATGTAGGCCTCGGCGTCGAACTTCTCGCGCGCCCGCGCGAGTGACATCGGGCGGATCACGCCCCAGACCGGCTTGTCGAACCAGGGCCGGTCGAACTTGCCGAAGCACCACTGGATGCCGCCGTAGCTCGACGGGTCGCGGCCGTCGAGCGCGTACTTGTTGTTCAGATGGATGAGATGCTCGAGCGCAAGCTTGTAGCGCCGCGTCCAGAGAAGCACCGACTTGCCCCAGAGCATGCGCGTGACGTTGTGCATGTACCCCGTGCGCACGAGCTCGCGCTGCGCAGCGTTCCAGAGTTCGTCATGCGTGCGCGCGTCCTCGAGCTCGTCGCGCGAGTACGTCGCCTCGCGGTCGTCGTCCTTGTGCGCGTCCATGGTGCGATGCACCCAGTCGGGCAGCCCCTTGAGCTTGGCGTGGTTCGGATTCATCAGGCAGAAGTTGAGCGCGAGCTCGCGCCAGGTGACGAGCTCGTCCTCGAACTTCTTCGCCGATTCCACATGACCCGATGCGCGCACCGTGCGCAGCACTTCGGCGGCGGAGATCTGCCCGAAGTGCAGGTAGGGCGAGAGGCGCGACGAGCCCTCCGTGTCGCTCGGCTCGTTGCGTCGCTCGGCGTAATCGGGGAGCGTCTGCGCGCAGAAGTGCGCGAGCCGCGCGCGCGCTCCCGCGAGTCCGCTCGCGAATGGCACCGCAGGCACGGTGTGATCGATCTCGCAGGCGGCGATCTCACGCGCGAGGTCGGCGCGATCGAGATCGAGTCGGTCGACGTCGAGGGAGTTCCAGAGCTTGTCGGTCAACTCGCGACGGGCCGCACGCTCCTCGACGGGCTCGAGCGCGAGGTCGAGCACCTTGGCGATCTTGGGTCGAATGGTGCGGGCGGCGTACTCCTCCTTCACGAAATGTCCCGACGCGATGATCCCGTGCGACTCGACCGTGTCCACTCGGCATGGCGCGCGCGCCGCGAATCGCGCGGTGCGCTCGGCGATCCCTGCGGTGGGGAATCGGTCGGTCACGACCAGCGCGGCGCGTGCGGCGAGTCGGTCGACGACGCGACGATCATCGTCTCGGCGTCGACGCAGGACGAACTGGTAGCGGAACCCGAGCGCCTCGGCACGGCGGTGCAGCGCGCGCGCGTTCTCGAGGATCACCGTATGGAAGCGATCGCTGGCATGCGGGTAGGTGGGGTCGAGCCCCTGATGCACGAGCAACGGCTTCCCTAGTCGGTCGGCGTGGAGCACGGCTTGACGGAGCGCCCAGTTCTCCTCGAAGCGGTGCGTGCTCTGCATCCAATAGAGGACGTACTCCCCCTCGGGCTGGGTGCGCACGCCGTTGGCCACGACGGTCCGCTGAGCGAGCTGGTCGCGGACATGATCCGAGTCGAGGAGGTTAAGTCGTGGTCGCATAGGCCGATAATGCTAAGTCAGGGGGGTGGCGCGCAGTTCCTGCGACCGCTATTGTTCTCTTATCGGCGGCCCCGCCAAGACCCATCAGGCGGGGCCGTATGCGTGACCGGAACCTTTCTGAGTCGTCTCGGGTACGTTGAGCAGGACCGGGAGATCGACGACTGGCCGGAGCGCGATGCGGGGCTGTAGCTCAGCTGGGAGAGCGCTGCAATCGCACTGCAGAGGTCAGGGGTTCGATCCCCCTCAGCTCCATTTTGATAGAGTTTTCGCTGGTTCGCGAGCAGGCACTTTGCCCGCCGCCGTTCGGTAGGACGTATAGTTCCAATGACGGTGTGCGAGGCGATCTGCCCGCGCGAGACCAGCTACCCCAAACGCCGCGGACCCATGGGTCCGCGGCGTTCTGCGTTCACCCGCGCTACCACTGCTCGCGTTGCCGCAGCATGGTGATGTGCGCCGTGTGATGTCGGCTGTGCCAGTCGTAGAGGGCGCACCAGAAGTCGACCGTCTGCGGGCCACCCGCCGGGTGCAGAAAGGGGCGTGCGAACTGCTCCGGTGTGAGTGAGCGGAGCAGGGCATCGAGCCGCGCGTGCACGCCGTCGAGAATGCCAAGCGAGAGGTCGATCGGCAGCCGGGAGTCGGGCAACTCCGCCCAGGCACCCTCGTCGTACGGCTTGATCATCGGATTCTCCTCGGTGAGCGCAAGCTTCACGCGCATGTACCCGTTCATGTGTGAGTCGGCCAAATGATGCACCAACTGCCGCACGGTCCAGCCGGCGGGACGGTAGGGCGTGTCGATCTGGGCCTCGCTCAGGCCGCGGACCGCGCCGCGCAAGTTGGCGGGCAGGGCAGCGAGGTTGGCGATGCGCGAGGCCCGGTCCGCCGAGGAACTCGTGGTGGGGCGCTCGAACCTGCCGATGGGGTAGGAGAGGTCGGTCGTCATGCGCGAAACCTAGCTCGTCCTCGCTCGACGGATACATCCGTCGGACGCGGGGGCGTATGCCTGGAGGGTCGCGCGAGGGGTTGCCTCGCTACTCCTTGGCCCCTAGCTTTCACGTCTCGCAGAACAGCGCGAGTCGATGCCCCTTAGCTCAATTGGCAGAGCGTCTGATTCTGGATCAGAAGGTTCTTGGTTCGATTCCAAGAGGGGCAACTGAAGTGCTTCGAGAGAACCGAGCCCCGGCCCCTGGTCGGGGCTTCTTTCGTCCCGGCCCATCCGCGGTGCGTCACTCGCGCGGGTTAGATTGACCCTCTCCCCCACAGCCCGTCGGGAACCCGTGTCCGAGCCCCTCCCCTCCGATTCCGCTGCCCACCGCCGGGACTTCATCCGCGAGATGGTCGCGGACGACATCGCCACCGGCCGATTCGGTCGTGCCCCCGCGACCCGATTCCCGCCCGAGCCCAACGGGTTCCTGCACATGGGCCACGCCAAGTCGATCTGCCTCAACTTCGGGATCGCAGCAGAGTACGGCGGCAAGTGCAACCTGCGCTTCGACGACACCAACCCGTTCACCGAGGACGTGAAGTACGTCGACTCGATCAAGCGCGACATCCGGTGGCTCGGCTTCGAGTGGGACGGCGAGTACTACGCCTCCGACTACTTCGAGCAACTGTACGACGTGGCCGAGTCGCTGGTGAAGAAGGGCAAGGCGTATGTGGATTCGCAGAGCGAAGAGGCGATCCGCGCGGGTCGCGGAACCGTGACGACCGCCGGTACGGCGGGGCCCGATCGCTCGCGCTCAGTCGAAGAGAACCTGGACCTGCTGCGCCACATGCGCGCCGGCGAGTTCCCCGACGGCGCGCATGTGCTGCGCGCCAAGATCGATCTCGCGCACCCGAACATGATCATGCGCGACCCGCTGCTGCTGCGGATCCGTCATGCGCCTCACTATCGGCGCGGGAACGACTGGTGCATCTACCCGCTCTACGATTTCGCGCATGGGCTGAGCGATGCGATCGAGGGGATCACGCGATCGCTCTGCACGCTCGAGTTCAAGGACAATCGCGACATCTATGACTGGCTGGTGGCCGAGGCGGGGTACACGAACCCGCCGACGCAGATCGAGTTCGCGCGGCTGGAGCTCGACTATACGGTGCTCAGCAAGCGGAAGCTGCTGCGCCTGGTGAATGACGGCCATGTGAGCGGCTGGGACGACCCGCGCATGCCCACGATCGCGGGACTGCGGCGTCGTGGCGTGCGCCCGGAGGCGATCCGCGCGTTCGCCGAGACGATCGGCGTGGCGCGGAAGGACGCGCGGGTCGAGATCGCGGCCTTTGAGTTCGCGGTGCGCAACGACCTGAACATGGAAGTGCCACGTGTGCTCTGCGTGCTCAATCCGCTCAAGGTCGTGCTTACCAACTATCCCGAAGGGCAGGTCGAGGAACTCACGGCGCAGAACTATCCGCATGACGTGCCCAAGACGGGGACGCGTACGGTCCCCTTCTCGCGCGAACTCTGGGTGGACCGCGACGACTTCAT
>JANOWT010000296.1:0-7591 GCA_031418115.1 Gemmatimonadota bacterium | reverse complement strand
TCGACGGCCGCGAGATACTGCGGGTCGTCGGGGTGTGTGCGCGCGGAGCCGAAGATCGAGACGCCCTTCTCGATGCGGGCGAGTTTGTCGAAGCCTTCGATGAACTCCGACGTGATGCGCATGACACGCCAAGGATCGGTGCTGCGGAAGTCGGTCTTGGAGCCGCCGTACTGGAGCAGTTTGGCGTCTTCTGTGAGCGCCCAGGATGAGTCGCCGATCCAGTCGTCGGTCGCAGCGCGTTGAAGGATCTCGTCGGGCAGCGCGGGAAACACACCGGAGGCGCGGCGGCCCTCGTCAATGCGTTCCTTGAGCGCGGCGATCGATTCGTTCGCCGCCTCCGACATGCGTGCGGAGTCGACGCGGTTGCCACTCGCGGCGCGCGCGGACTTGGCTCGCGGCTTGGCCTTGGCCGGTGGCTTGGCCTTTGCTGGTGGCTTGGCCTTGGCTTTGACAGGTGGCTTGGCTCGTGCCTTCGCCGACGACTTTGGACGCTTGGGTGCCATGATCTTTGAAGTTTACCTTGTGGTGTGCACTCCTGCGAGCCGGCGCGACCCGCATCCCAGCCAGGTCGATGACCCTCGTCATCCTCGTGGCCGACGGTTCGCGTCCCGATACGTTGTTCGGTGCGATCGACGCGGGACACTTGCCTGCGCTCGCCGCTCTGCGAGCCGACGGGCACGCACATACGATCACGTCCGTCTTCCCCTCGGTCACGGGACCTGCGTACACGCCTTTTCTCATGGGGCTGCACCCGGGCGAGGCAGGGGTTCCGGGCATACGGTGGTGGGACCGTTCGGGCACGCGCGCCTATGCCCACGGCAACGCGCGGAGCTATGCGGGGTTCGAGGCGCTGCGGCAGGACGGCGACCTGAGCCCGCTGCATCCCACGCTATTCGAGCTCGCCCACCGGCCGATCGCGGCGTTCACACCGATCGGCCGCGGACTCAGCGATTCGCAGCGGCTCGGCGCGGGACTCGCGTCCTGGCCGAGGGTCGCGTGGCATCACTTTCGCGGCGATGTTCGAGGATGGCTGCGACTCGAGCGCGATCTCGCCGACCGTGTCTGCGGCCGCGTCGAGGCGGAAGAACCGGATCTCGTGTTCCTCGCCCATCCCGGCGTCGACAAGCTCTCACATCAACTCGGGCAGGACGCGCCAGACGTGCTCCACGCACTGCGCGTGATCGACGAGACTGTGGCACGATTGCAGAGCGACGCCGAGCGATCTGGCCGCGCGCACACACTCGATTTCATGGTCGTGAGCGATCATGGACATTCGGCGGTGCACTCGCACGAGGATCTCGCGGGCACGGTCACCTCGTTCGGTCATGGCGTGCTGGCGCATCCGTGGACGTTCGCCGGCGGGCACGACGTGGCGGTGATGGTGAGCGGCAACGCGATGGCGCATCTGTATCTTGAGCTCGACCGTCGCGATCGGCCGCGCTGGCCGGCGCTCGCGGCGCGGTGGGGATCGTTGGTTGAGGCGCTCCTCGCGCGCGATGCCGTCGATCTTCTGTTGCTGCCGCACGGTCCGGGAGTGTGCGAGGTACGCTCGCGCTCGCGCGGTGCGGCGATGGTCGTACGCGATGCACACGGGCGCTATGCGTACCGCACTCGCGACGGCGATCCGCTCGGGCTCGCGACTGCGCTCGGTTCCTCGGCGTCGCTCGACGGGCTCACGACCGACGAGGTGCATGACGCGACATTCGCCACGACGTATCCCGATTCGCTCGTGCAGATCCTCGCGCTCGCGGACTCGTCGCGCGCGGGCGAGATCATCGTGTCGGCGGCGCCTGGTTGGGATCTTCGCGCCCGGTACGAACCGGTGCGTCACGTGTCGGCACACGGGTCGTTGCATCGCGATCATCTTCTCGTGCCGCTCATCACGTCGCGTGCACTGGAGACGGTGCCGCGGCGGACGGTCGAGCTCTTCGCGCTCGCGCGGAGCGCGCTGAGTCGTCGCTGACTTCTGGCAGGATCGACGTGCACTCGACGCTAGCTCTTCGCTGCCCGCGGTGCCTTGCGCAACATCCCGGGGAACGAGAGCAGCGCCCAGATGCCCTCGAGCAGGATGAACCCGATCTGCGACTCCGCCACGGCGACCCAGGTCATGAGTCCCGCGCCGAAGAAGTTCAGCGCGCTGTACGCCCGCGCGTCACTCGTGAGATGCCCGCGCTGCAGCGCGAAGTAGGCGCCGAGCACGAGGAGCGAACCGATGATCGAAAGGATCTGATTGAGCATCGACGCGACCTCGCAAGGTGTTCAGGACGTGATGGCAGTGACGTGCTCGTAGAGCCGGTGCAAGCGCTCGCCGATCTCACGCTGGCACTCGCGCAGGACATCGAGATGCGGTCTCGCGCTACGCCGCAGGAAGAAACGCCGCGCCGCCTGCCACGCATGCTGACGCCGTTCGCCGACCGCCAACGCGGCAAAGGCCCAGACGGGTTGGATCAACAACGAGAGCAGGGCCCAACCCAGACCGGCGAACGGCCAGACGATTCCAGCGACGATCAGGAACCACGCGAAGAACACGACGGCACCGACGAGCACACGATACGTCACGAGCGTGTCCTCACCCTCGGTGGCGGACATGCGGTCCGCCGCGCGACCGGTGACCTGCCTGGGGACCCAGAAGAGCGCACCGCCGACGATCGAGACCGGCAGGACGACGATCAGCGGAATGCGTGCGATGGTCCAGTCGAGCGCTTCACCGACGTGCACATCGCCCTTGAGCTCGGCTGGTGTGAGGCCCAGCACACGCAACTCGCGCGTGTGCTCCTGCAACGCGGCCGCGACTTCGCGCCATGACTCGTTGCCGCCGCTGCGGAGCGCGCGGAGTGCGTCAGTGGTCAGGGCGATCCGCTCGACCTTCGCTGTTGCGTCATCAGCATCGGAGCCACCGAACTCCGTGTGCCACACCTCTGCGGCCGCGTGTACGAGTGGCTCGTCCTCCCACTGCTCGAGATTGATCGTGACCGACCGCATGGCCGCCTCGATGCGCCGCGTGAGCTCTCGCACGGCATCGCGATCACTGACCTCCTTGCTGACCAGGTCGCCCCATGGGAACGGCGCGCTGACGATCACGTGCGCCTCGGAGCGGAAGACATTACGATCTCGGAACACCAGCCCCATGGCGACGATCGGGAAATCGCGTCCGATCCGCTGGCCCGCTCCGATCGCGATCCGCGCCGCACCGGTCTTGAGCGGCGCCAGCTGCGACGAGGAGTGGCTGATGCCCTCGGGGAATATCCCCACAGCGTTCCCAGCGGCGAGCACGGCATGCACGTCGCGGAACGAGTCGAGATTCTGCGAGAGCTTGCTCGGGTCGTCCTGCTGTCGGTAGACCGGCACCGACCCGACCGCCTTCACCAACCAGCCGATCATCGGATCCTTGAAGAGGGGCCACTTCGCGAGGAACCGCACCGTGCGATCCGCGGCGCAGACGACCAGCGCGGGATCGACGAGCGAGTTGTTGTGGTTGGCGACCAGCAGCACTGGCCCCTCGGCGGGCACACGAGCACCGGCGACGGTCACGCGGTAGTAGGACCGCACCGCGAGGTTCGAGACGATCGACATCAACCACGGTAGCTGCATGCGGCGTAACCTACTCAGGCCGACCGCTTGTGGTACTGCCGTACCGCGACCGTGAGCACCACCACTCCCGCGGTCGCGAGCACCGCGAGGTCGCGCGCAACGTCGACGAACCCGGCGCCCTTGAGCATCACCGCGCGCATGAGCGAGATGAAGTGCATCATCGGGTTGAACCGCGCGACCCACTGCGCCCACTCGGGCATCGAACTGACCGGCGTGAAGAGCCCGCTCATGAGCAGGTAGACCATGAGGATCGAGAAGTTCACGAACATCGCCTGCTGCTGCGTCTCGGTGACTGCGGAGACCCAGAGTCCGATGCCGAGTGCCGCGACCAAGTAGAGCGCGGCGCCGCCGAAGACGAGGAAGAGGCTCCCGAGCATCGGCACGCCGAATGCGACCTTTGCGACCACGAGGCCGATCGAGAGCACGACCATGGAGATGATCCAGAGCGGAATGAGCTTGGCGGCGATGAACACCGTCTTCGTGACCGGCGTGACGTTGAGCTGATCGAGCGTCCCCGCCTCTTTCTCGCGTACGATGTTCATCGCCGTGAGCAGCGTACCCACGATCGTGAGCAACTGCACGAGGATCCCCGGCACCATGTAGTGGCGGTAGTCGAGCTCGGCGTTGTACCAACCTCGCGTTCGCACCTGCACTGCGGGCTGTCCGCGCACCGGAGGACGCTCGGGCCGAGCCCCTGCGACGGCCGTTGCCGGCATCAGTTGAGCGCCGAGCTCGGCCGCGTAGCGCAGGAGGATCTCGCGCGCGTAGGCCTGCGTGACTGCGGCAGCGGCACCATCCTCGGCGTTGAGCAGCAACTGCACCGTGGCACGGTGGTCGCGCACCACGTCGCGCTCGAAGCCGTCCGGGATCACGAGGACCAGCTCCACCTCACGCCGCATGAGCGCGTCGTCGCCCAGCGCGACGGAGCCGGAGCCGGCGCCGCGCTCGAAGCGCCCCGAGGCGGCTAGCCGGTCCACGACGCCACGCGACATCGTGCTGGCGTCCTGATCGACCACATACATCCGCGCGCGCTTCACCTCGAAGGTCGCTGCGTTCGAGAGCACGAGCAGTTGCACCACCGGGATCATGAAGAGCATCCGCACGAGTGCCGGATCGCGGAAGATCTGCAGGAACTCCTTGCGGAGCAGGAACCGGAGGGCGCGCATGGTCAGGCCAGTCGGGCGCGGAAGGACTTGATCGACACGGCGAGGAGCAGCGTGAACATCACCGTGAGCACGAGCAGTTCCTGCCACAGGTGCACGATCCCCGCGCCTTTGAGCATGATCCCGCGCACGATGACGATGAACCAGCGCGCCGGCACGAGGTTCGAGAAGAGCTGCAGCGGCAGCGGCAAGCTCGCGATCGGGAAGATCATCCCTGAGAGCAGCGTGCTCGGCAGCATGGTCCCGATCATCGAGCCCATCATCGCGGTGCGCTGCGAGTCGGTGCGCGCGGCGATCAGCACACCGAGTGCGAGGCCCACGAGCGCGTAGAGGGTCGACGCCGCGAGCAGGAGCACGAGGCTCCCGCGGAACGGTACCTGAAAGACCACCCAGGCGGCCACCAGCGCCGTCACGACGTTCGCGAACGCGAGCAGCAGGTAGGGCGCGACCTTGCCGAGGATGATCTGCCAGGGCCTGAGCGGCGAGACGAGGAGGATCTCGAGCGTGCCGCGCTCCTTCTCGCGCGAGAGGGAGATCGCCGTCATCTGCGCCGTGACGAGCGTGAGCACGAGAGCGATCAACCCGGGCACGAAGAGGTTCACGCTCTCGAGCGTCGGGTTGAAGCGCATCCGTACCTGCGGCTCGATCGTCACACCCTGTCGCACACCGGGGAGTGTGGCCTGCCATGCGCGGACCACCGCGCCGGCATAGGTCTGCATCGTCGTGCCGGTGTTCGGGTTCGACGCATCGGTGATGAGTTGCAATTGCGCCGGCGTGCCGGCAGCGAGTGCGTGCGCGAGTCCCGGCGCTATGACGATCGCCACGTCGGCCTCACCTCGACGGAAGAGCGGCTCGAGGACCTCGACCGTCGCGGCGGTCGCGACCACGCGGAAGCGGCCGTTGCCCGTGAAGCGTGCGCGCAGCGCGAGCGAGGCTTCGTCTGGAGCCGGGTCGACGATCGCGAGGCGGATGTCGTTCACGTCGGTGCGGATCGCGAATCCGAATAGCACGACCTGCGCCAAAGGCAGGAGCAGCAGGATGATGAGCGTCTGACGGTCGCGGAGGATATGCCGCATCTCCTTGACCACGAAGGCGGCCAGCGCCTGCATGCGTTCGGGAGCGCGCATGTCAGCCCACCGCCGTCGTCGCCGTTGCCATCGCCGGACGCGCGAGCTGGACGAACACCTCATCGATGCTCGACACACCGAACTCGGCTTTGAGCGCGGCCGGCGTTCCCATCGCCGCGATCCGGCCGTCCACCATGATCGAGAGTCGGTCGCAGTACTCGGCTTCATCCATGTAGTGCGTCGTGACGAAGACCGTCGTGCCGCGCGCAGCCGCGGCGTAGATCATCTCCCAGAACTGCCGACGCGTCACCGGGTCCACACCGCCTGTGGGTTCGTCGAGGAAGACCACGTCGGGGCGATGCAACATCGCGACGGAGAACGAGAGCTTCTGCTTCCAGCCGAGCGGAAGTGTGCTCACCAGTCTGTCGGCGACCGGCCTGATGCCGAGGTCGTTGAGCATCGCGTCGCCGCGGGTGCGGATCTCGGCGTCACTGAGGCCGTAGATGCCGCCGTACAGCGTGATGTTCTCGCGCGGCGTGAGGTCGTCGTAGAGCGAGAAGCGTTGGCTCATGTAGCCGATACGCTTGCGCACTTCCTCGGACTGCGTGAGAACGTCGAAGCCGGCGACGCGCGCCGAGCCGCTCGTGGGTTCGAGCAGGCCGATCAGTACCTTGATCGCGGTGGTCTTGCCGGCACCGTTGGCACCGAGGAAGCCGAAGACCTCTCCTGCCTCGACGTTCACGCTGATCGAGTCGACCGCGGTGAAGCTGCCGAAGCGTCGCGTGAGGTCCTTCACCTCGATCGCGAGGGTCACTTGGTGGCTCCTGCCCCGGCCTCGACTCCAGCCTCGTCGCCCATGAGCGCCATGAATGCGTCCTCGATCCCAGGCGCGATCGGTGCCACGGAAACCTCGGCGATGCCGCGCGCGCCAAGCCAGTCACGCACTTCGGCGATCACCCGCGCTGGAGCGAGCGAGCCGCGCGCGTCGCTGTAGTGGAGCGTGTCGCCGAACGGATGCACCGACGCCGCATGCGGGAACGCACGGAGCGCTTCGATGGTCGCGTGACGTGGTGTGCCGTGCACAGCGAAGAGCGAACGCGGAAAGCGCGCGCCGATCGCGTCCGGTCGGTCGATCGCGAGTATCCGTCCCTTCTGGACCAGCGCTACGCGGTCGCAACGGTCGGCCTCGTCCATGTATGGCGTGGAGACGACGATCGTGAGCCCTGAGGCCTGTAGCTCGTGCAGCAGATCCCAGAACTCGCGGCGCGAGACCGCGTCGACGCCGGTGGTGGGTTCATCGAGGAGCAGCAGCTCGGGCCGGTGCACGAGCGCACACGAGAGAGCGAGCTTCTGCTTCATGCCGCCCGAGAGTTGGCCCGCACGACGATCCTTGAACGGTTCGATCTGCTGGTAGATCGGCGCGATGATGTCGTAGCCTTTCGTGAGCGTCGTGCCGAAGACCGAAGCGAAGAAGCGCAGGTTCTCCTCGACGCTCAGGTCAGGGTAGAGCGAGAAGCGGCCCGGCATGTAGCCGACGCGCTTGCGGATCTCCCACAGGTCGCGCACTACGTCGCGGCCAAGGACCGTCGCAGAGCCGGCGTCGGGCACGAGGAGCGTGGTGAGGATCCGGAACAACGTCGTCTTGCCGCCGCCGTCCGGACCCACAAGGCCGAACAGCTCACCGGCGCGGACGTCGAGGGTCACCTCGTCGAGCGCGACCGTGCTGCCGAAGGTCTTGCGGACTCCGTCGAGGACGACGGGCGACGACGC
>JANOWT010000295.1:0-4325 GCA_031418115.1 Gemmatimonadota bacterium | reverse complement strand
GCCGGCGCTCGACCCCGAGACACGCCTGCAGGGTGACGACCACGAGGCACTGCGCCTCTGGTTGCGACTCTTCACCTGCACGACGATGGTCGAACGCACGATCGACCAGACGCTCAAGCGCGACTTCGGCTCGTCGCTCGCTCGCTTCGACGTGCTGGCGCAGCTCGACCGCGCGCCTGACGGTTTGCGGATGGGCGCACTCTCCGAAGGCACGCTCACGACCAACGGGAACGTCACCTGGCTCGTCGCGGCACTCGAAGCTGACGGCCATGTGAAGCGAAGGACGGCCCCTGATGATCGTCGCGCCACGATCGTCCGTCTCACCGCGGCCGGTCGTAGGCACTTCGTCACGATGGCGCGCGAGCACGAAGCCCTGATCATCTCACTCCTCGACGGACTCAGCGCGACCGAACGTCGCACCATGCACGCCCTGCTCGGCACCGTGAAACAGCACCTCCGACTCGAGAGGACCGCCTGATGTCTGCTCCCGATCCCATGCTCGCGATGCACCGTCCCGTGGCAACGCGGGCCTTCACCCACTTCGGCTGGACGACTGCGCACGACGGTCGCGTGGGCATCATCACGCTCAACCGGCCCGAGCGGAAGAATCCCCTCACCTTTCAGTCGTACGCTGAGCTGCGCGACCTCTTTCGCGACCTTGCTTACGCGTCCGACGTGCGCGCGATCGTGCTCACCGGCGCCGGTGGCAACTTCTGTTCCGGTGGTGACGTCTTCGAGATCATCGAGCCGCTCACGCGCATGGCGGTACCCGAGCTGCTCGCCTTCACGCGCATGACCGGCGACCTCGTGAAGGCGATGCGCGCCTGTCCACAGCCGATCATCGCCGCTGTGGACGGCGTGGCGGCGGGTGCCGGTGCGATCCTCGCGATGGCCTCGGACATTCGCCTGGCGACGCCGCGCACGCGCACCGCCTTCCTCTTCACGCGCGTCGGGCTCGCCGGCTGCGACATGGGTGCGTGCGCCTTGCTGCCGCGGATCATCGGTCAGGGGCGCGCCGCCGAGTTGCTCTTCACCGGGCGCCAACTGGATGCCACTGAGGCAGAGCGATGGGGATTCTACACGCAGATCGTGGAGCCCGACGCGCTGCTGGCCGAGGCGACCAAGCGCGCCGCTGACCTCGCCACCGGTCCGGCGTTCGCGCATGCGATGACCAAGACGATGCTGCAGCAGGAGTGGAGTGTCTCGGTCGATCAAGCGATCGAGATGGAAGCGCAGGCGCAGGCGCTCTGTATGGGCACACAGGACTTCCGACGTGCGTTCGAGGCGTTCGCAGCAAAGCGATCCCCGATGTTCGAGGGGAACTGACGTGACCGCCAACGTGCCGGCTCATCTCGCATGGCCCTTCTTCTCCGAGACGCACCGCGCGCTCGCCGCCGAGGCGTCGGCGTGGGTCGCAGGGCAGCGGATCGATCACGCCGATACCGACGCGGCCTGCCGTACCTGGGTGCGCGCGCTCGGTGCCGCAGGGCTGCTCCGCTACACCGTGCCCCGTGAATGGGGCGGCGCGCTCGACACGCTCGACTCTCGCGCACTCTGCGTGCTGCGTGAGACGCTCGCCGCGCACGACGGCCTCGCCGATTTCGCCTTCGCCATGCAGGGACTTGGCTCCGGGGCGATCACGCTCGGCGGCAGCGACGCGCTGCGGCGTCACTGGCTTCCTCGCGTGGCGGCGGGCGAGGCGATCGCCGCCTTCGCGCTCTCCGAGCCCGACGCCGGCTCCGACGCGGGCGCGATGGCCACGAGCGCCGAACGCGTCGCCGGTGGCTGGCGGATCGACGGCGAGAAGACTTGGATCTCCAACGGCGGGATCGCCGACTTCTATTGTGTCTTCGCGCGGACCGATCCCGCGTCCACTGGCGGCAAGGGGATCAGCGCGTTCGTCGTGCCCGCGCACACGCCGGGACTCGACGTGAGTGCTCGGATCGAGGTGATGTCGCCGCATCCTCTCGCGACGGTGCAGCTGTATGGCTGCGTCGTCCCTGAGGATCATCTGCTCGGAGAGGTCGGCGCCGGATTCGCGCTCGCGATGCGCACGCTCGACATCTTCCGCACCTCGGTCGCTGCCGCGGCGGTCGGATTCGCCAGGCGCGCACTCGCGGAGACGCTCGCACAGGCGCATGGCCGCGCGATGTTCGGCGCGACACTGGGAAGCCAACCGCTGGCGCAGGCGATCATCGGCGACATGGCGACCGACTTGGACGCTGCAGCGCTGCTCACGTATCGCGCCGCTTGGCAACGTGACACGCAGGAGGGTCGCACCACCGCCGTCGCCGCGATGGCGAAGCTCGGCGCGACCGAGCTCGCACAGCAGGTGATCGACCGCGCGGTGCAGTTGCATGGCGGGCGCGGGGTGCGCGTGGGCGAAGTGGTGGAACGTCTCTACCGCGACATCCGCGCGCTCAGGATCTACGAAGGCGCCACCGAAGTGCAGCGGCTCCTGGTGGGACGTGAAGTGCTCAAGGCCGCGAAGGATGCGGCGCGGCCATCGACCTGAACGCGAAGAGCCAACGATGAATCCTTCGCTCCTTCCGAGCGCGCATCGCGACACCTGGCCGCGGGAGCAGTTGCCGCCAGCGTCGGAGTGGCCCGCACTCGACCTCGCGCCACCCTACGCGTATGCGCCACGCTTGAACGCCGCGGTGCGCCTGCTCGACGACGCCGTGCGCGAAGGACATGGTGCCCGCACGGCGCTCGTGACGGCCGACGACAGCGGCGGCTGGGTGCACATGACCTATGCCGAACTCCTCGCTGAGGTCGACGCGCTCGCCGCGGTGCTCGTGCACGACCTGAGGCTCGTACCTGGCAACCGCGTGCTGCTGCGCGGTTTCAATGGTCGATGGATGGCCATCGCCTCGCTCGCGACACTCAAGGCCGGCATGGTCGCGGTCACGACCATGCCACTGCTCCGCGCAAAGGAGCTCGGCGTGATCATCGAGCGCGCTCAGTGTTCGGCGGCGCTCTGCGATGCGCGACTCGTTGACGAACTCCGGCAGGCGGCTGGTGCACTGCTCACTGCCGCCGCGATCCATTGTTGGGGCACCGACGCCGCCGACACACTCGCGGCGCGGATGCGCGCCCACCGCGGGCCCTTCACAGCCTGCGACACCTCGAGCGACGACGTCTGCCTGATCGCCTTCACCTCCGGCACCACGGGCGTGCCGAAGGGCTGCATGCATTTCCATCGCGACGTCATGGCGATGAGCGATGGGTTCGCCGCGCAGGTCCTCGGCTTGAGCGCGACCGATCGCTGCATCGGCACGCCACCGCTGGCCTTCACGTTCGGACTCGGAGGGCTTCTCACCTTCCCCCTCGCGGCGCGCGCGAGCACGGTCTTGCTCGAACGGTCGACGCCTGAGTCGCTACTCGAGGCGATCGCCGCCACCGGCGCGACCGTGAGTTTCACCGCCCCGACGTTCTATAGGCACATGGCGCTGGCGATGACGAAGGAGCCGGCCCGGTTCTCGACGCGATCGCTGCGCGCCAGCGTCTCCGCCGGTGAGGCGCTCCCCGATGCCACGCGCTCGCTCTGGCGCGCCGCGACCGGCGTGGAACTCATCGACGGAATAGGCGCGACGGAGATGATCCACATCTTCATCTCGGCGGCCGGGGCGGAGGTGCGGCGCGGTGCGATCGGCAGAGCGGTGCCGGGGTACACGGTCGCGATCCTCGACGACGAGTTGCGCCCCGTCGCGAGCGGCGAAGTGGGTCGGCTCGCGGTGCGTGGCCCCACAGGGTGTCGCTACATGAACGACGCGCGGCAGCGCGACTACGTGCGCGACGGGTGGAATATCACTGGCGATGCCGCGACGATGGACGCCGATGGCTATGTGTTCTTCAAGGCGCGCACCGACGACCTGATCCTCTCGTCGGGATACAACATCGGCGCGCCGGAGGTCGAGGCTGCCGTGCTGCAACACGCCGACGTCGCTGAGTGCGCGGTGGTGGGCGTGTCCGATCCCGATCGTGGTCAGGCCGTGAAGGCGTTCGTCGTGCTCAAGGCCGGCGTCGCGGTGCATGACGCGCTCGGCCGGGAGATCCAGGATTTCGTGAAGGCGACCATCGCGCCCTACAAGTATCCCCGCGTGGTGGAGTTCGTCGCCGCGCTTCCCAAGACCGACACCGGAAAGCTCCAACGCTTCCGGCTCAAGGAGTCCAAGTGAGCGTCCGCGTGCTGCAACCCGAGGGATGGCCACGTCCGCGCGGCTATGCGAACGGCATGAGTGCGAGCGGTCGTACGATCTTCGTCGCCGGGCAGGTGGGCTGGGATGAGCGGCAGCGACTCGTCGAGGGCGGCATGGTCGCAC
>JANOWT010000294.1:0-24474 GCA_031418115.1 Gemmatimonadota bacterium | reverse complement strand
GCTCATCGACGGCGATGGCGGCGGCTCAGGGCTGGTCTTCCAGTGGCGTGAAGGACTCGGCAACCCCAAGCTGCAGTTCACGCTCGATGCCGGCTTCGCCGACCCGGGCCAGAATGCCGACACGCGCCTGCTCATCGGTGGCGGCCTGGCGTATCAGCTCACCACGGCGACCAACGACATGCCGTTCGACATCGTGCTGGCCGGCGGTCTCGGTCTCACGACGGGCAACGACATCACCACCGTGCGGGTACCGTTCGGTGCGGTCTTCGGTCATCGCTTCCCACTCGACGGCAGCGTCGCGATCACGCCGTTCGTTCACCCGCGCCTGAGCTGGGACCGCGCATCGTTCAACGGCAACTCAAGCAGCGACACGAACCTCAACGTCGACATCGGTGCGAACTTCGAGTTCAAGCCGCAGATGGCGGTCCGCGTCGCGGCCGCTCTCGGGGATGACGATGCGGTGGCGATCTCGTTCGCCTGGTCGCCCAAGGGGCTGCGTTAGAGGCAGAGGTGGGAGGTGTGAGGTGTGAGGAGGCCGCCCGTTCGGGCGGCCTTTTTCACATCCGAGCGCTGTTCCTCCCCTCTCCCCTCTCCCCTCTTACCTCTCACTTCTGCCGTTCGAGTAGCTCCTCCACCAGCGTCGTCGACCGCGCCGCCGCGCCGAGCCCCTGCTGCACGACGCGCTTGGCTGCCGCGCCTGCGCGTGTCCGCGTGTCCCCCTCGGTCAGCACGATCCGCAGTGCGCGTGTGAGCTCCTCCGCGTTCGCCACCGCCTCGCCGCCGCGCGCAGCGATGAGTAGCCCCGCGTCACGGCTGTTCGTGTGACGCGGACCGAAGAGGACCGGAGTACCGAACGCGGCGGGTTCGAGCACCGAGTGCAGTCCCGCGGCATGGAAGCCGCCGCCCACGAATGCGGCGTCGGCGAGCGCGTAGAGTTCGCCGAGCACGCCCACGCGGTCCACCACGACCACCTCATGCGTGGAGTCGGCCGCTGCGAGTCGTGCGCACGAGAGTCCGGCTGTGCGTGCCCAGCGCTCGATCGGTGCCACGTGCGCCTCCGTCGGCTCATGCGCGGCGATGATCAGTCGCGCCTCGGGCACGACCGTCTTGAGCGCGTGCCAGGCGGGGAGCAGTGCGGCCTCGTCGGCCGGCCAGGTGGAGCCAGCGACGAGGGTCGGTCGCGCACTGACGAGCGGAGCGAGAAGCGCGTTCGAGCGGTCAGTACCCGCCGCGCGCGCCGCCACCTGGTCGTAGCGCGTGTCGCCCGTGATGCGAATGCGATCGGCGCGTACACCGAGCACTGCGAGACGCTCGGCGTCTCGGGCGTCGATCGCACCAACATGGTCCAACCCTGCGTAGGCGTCGCCGAGCAATGCACGCGCGAATGCGCCTCCGCGTCCCGAACCCTCGCTCAGTGTCGCCGAGATCATGCCGATCGGGATCGAGCGCGCTGAGGCCCTCTCGGCGAGGCGGGGCCAGAGGTCGAGCTTCGCGAAGACGAGTGCGTCGGGGCGCAGCGCGTCGACGAGTCGCCGCGCCGCGCTCGCGGTGTCGAACGGCAGGTAGTCGGTGAAGTCAGCGCCGAGCGACGCGGCGAAGCGTTCGGCGCTCGGAGAGTAGTAGGTGTAGACGATCTGGAGCGCCGGCTGGCGCTGGCGCAGCAGCGCGAGCACGGGGCGCGCCTGAAGTCCCTCGCCCACGGAGGGTGCATGTATCCATAGAAGTGGGCGCGCCAAGTCGCGCTGTTCTCGCCCCCAGCGTTCGAATCGCTCGAGCGCCCCAGCTCGCGCTCTGACAGCGCGCCAGGCCTTGGCGTCGGAGATCAGGGGCAGGTGCGCCAGCGCGGCTGCCGTGGTCGCAACGGCCGAGTAGAGCGGCGAGAGCAGCGGATGCACGGAGAGGTGCGGTGGAGTGCGGTGGTTTGCGCAGGAGTGCGGTCGATCGGTGCTCAGGGCGCTGGCGTCGCGGCGAGCGCCGCGTCGATCGCGCGCTTGAACGCCTCGTATGGCTGAGCACCGATCACGGGGCGCCCACCCACGAGAAAGCTCGGCGTGGACCCCACTCCGATCCGCGTCGACCGGTCGATGTCCGCCTCGATCACCGGTCGCATCTCGCCCGAGCGCATGCAGCGGTCGTAGCGCGGACGGTCGAGCGGGATCGTGCGCGTGAGCGAGTCGAAGAACGCCACGACGTCGCGCCGGTTCTTCCAATCACCCTGCGTGCGGAAGAGCGCATCGGAGACCGGCCAGAAACGATCCTGTTCGGCAGCGCACATGGCGACCTCGTGCGCCGGCATCGCGTTCGGGTGGATGCTCGCGATCGGATAGTTCATGTAGGCGATCTGCACCTTGCCGGTGCGCACGTAATCGCGCTCGATCAACGGCTCCGTCTCCTCGTGCCACTTCTTGCAGAACGGGCACTGGTAGTCGGAGATGACCACCAGCCAGATGCCCTCGCTCCGGCCACGGATGCGACCCCGATCGGCCCGAGCGAGGCGCGCCTCTTTGGCGGTGTCGGGCTTGGCCACGGCCGCAGCTGGTGCCGTGGGGGCAGCGGTGGCGCGCTGGGCTCGCACGGCGCCGGGGCCCGCCAGGAGGATGCCGGCGACGACGACGGCGAGACGGGCTGTGAGGGGCTTCATATGAAAGGGGGGTGAGGTCTAGACAGGGTACTACCCGTGAAACTAAGCCAACGGCCTGCGGTCGTGCGCTGCACCGGTTGGATTCCGATCACGGCCGCGGCGCGAGCGGCGATCCTGCAACTTTTAAGCGTGCACTCACGTAGTTTTCACTCGTGAGCCTCTTCGCGTCCGCGCTCTTCGCGCTCGCCCTTGCGACCCAAGCCCCGCAGTACCCAGCGCCCACGGGCTTCGTCAGCGATTTCGCCGCTGTGATATCCGCCGACGATGAGGCGCGCATGACGCGCCTCATCGAGGCCGTGCGTGCTGGCTCGCAGGGGGAGATCGCGATCGTCACCCTCAGCGACCTCGCCGGACGTGACGTCGCCGATGTGGCACTCGCGCTCGGCCGTCAGTGGGGCGTCGGCGCGCGCGCCGACATCGGTCAGCGCGCGCGCAACGCCGGCGTGGTGGTGTTGCTCGTGCCGCGCGGGACCAGCGGCGACGGGCGCGGTTACATCGCCATCCAAGTGGGACAGGGCGCCGAGGGTTTTATCACTGACGCGACGTCGGCTGACATCAGGCGCGAGGCGACGCCGTTGCTCCAGCAGGGAGCCTACGGACCGGCGCTCACGCTGATCACGGCGCGACTCGCGCAGCGCTACGCGGCGGAGTTCCAGTTCGCACTCGACTCGGTGGCGATCCCGCGGCAGTCGGCACGCCAGCCGTCGAAGCGAAACCGGATCCCGCCGGGGCTGATCATCGTCGTGATCTTCGTGTTGATCAACCTCATGAACTCGAGAGGGCGGCGGGGACGGCGCGGGCTGATCCTCCCGTTCCCGATCGGGGGTGGTGGCTTCGGAGGCGGCGGGTTCGGTGGTGGTGGGTTCGGCGGCGGTGGATTCGGCGGGTTCGGCGGGGGCGGCGGATTCTCGGGCGGTGGCTCGAGCGGGAGCTATTAGCGATGGCAAAGACGATGACACTCGAGGTGCTCACGGAGCGCCTGAAGCAAGCACAGGGCGAGAAGCTTCTCGCCGTGGTGCTCTACGGCTCGGCGGCGCGTGGCGAGCAGGTGGAGCAACGCTCGAACTTCAACGTGCTGGTGATCGTGCGGTCGCTCACGCCAGCGGCGCTGAGAGCGACGGCGGCGACGGTGCAGGACTGGAGCACGTCGGGGAACCCGCCGCCCCTCATCCTCACTGAAGCCGAGTGGGGGTCGAGCCGGGATGTGTTCGCCATGGAAGTGGCTGATATCCTGGAGCGGCATCGCATTCTGTTCGGCGCGTTGCCGGCGGAGCCGAGTGGCGTGGACGTGGCGGACCTCAGGCACCAGCTGGAGTTCGAAGCGATGGGGAAGTTGCTGGCCCTGCGGCAGGGGATCCTTGCCAGCGGTGCGGACACGGGGCGCGAGCTCGGGCTGCTGGCGGCGTCGAAGAGTGCGGTGCTCGTGCTCTTTCGCACGCTGTTGCGTGTGCATGGCGAGACCGTACCCGTGGAGAATGAGGAGGCGGTCCGTCGGGCCGCGGTGTTGGCGGGGTTCGACGCCGCACCGTTCCTCGAAGTGGTGGCGCATGTGCAGGGCAAGCCGCTGATCCCGGCGGCACGCGCTGATGAGGTCCTTGCAGCGTATCATGCGGGGCTCGAGCGATTCGTCGCGCATGTGGACGCGCTCAGGCGAGCGCCGTAGGTCGAAGCCGGACCTTCCGGCTGACACGAATCAGTGCCGTGCCACGTACTATCAACCAGTCCCTTACCCGGAGACGTGATGAAGTCGAAGTGGCTCCTGCTCGTCCTGCCGCTGTTCCTTTCGGCCTGCGGCTACAACAGCATCCAAACGATGGACGAGACCGCGGCGGCCTCGAAGCAGCAGATCGAGGTACAGCTGCAGCGTCGCGCCGATCTCGTGCCGAATCTCGTCGAGACCGTGAAGGGATACGCCGCGCAGGAAGCGACGATCTTCACGGCGGTCGCCGAAGCGCGGGCGGGCCTCGCCGGCGCCGTGCGCGGCGGTGATGTGCAGCAGATGGCGACCGCGAACGACCAGATGACCGGTGCACTCGGCCGCCTGCTCGCGATCTCGGAGAACTATCCGCAGCTCAAGAGCGATCAGAACTTCCTGCGGTTGCAGGACGAGCTGGCGGGCACGGAGAATCGGATCGCGGTGGCGCGCACCGACTACAACAATGCGGTGCGCGACTACAATGCCTACATCCGCAAGTTCCCGGCGGTGTTGACGGCGAAGGTCACTGGGGCCAAGGCCCGCGAATACTTCGAGGTGACCAATGCGGCGGCGGCTGAGGTGCCGAAGGTGAAGTTCTAGAACTGCAGATGTGAGATGGGAGATGTGAGGAGGGCCGCCCGTTCGGGCGGCCTTTTCTCTTGTGTGGTCTGCTGGGCAGTTGCCCCCCCCTCGGCGTCTCGGCACCCCTTGGGGGTTGCGCTTCGGGCTTGGCGGGGCATATTCGCTTCTGACGAAGATGTGACGTGGGACCACATGGGCGTGGTATTGTGTCGTGACCAAGAAGCCGTGGACAACGGCTCCTCGGTCGTTCTGTTGTGTTTGGTGAAGCTCGCATCCGAAGGTTCGCATGTTGTATCCCCCCCTTTCCTGTGCAAGGGAGTCCGGAATGACGGCTACAAAGCTGCTGCAGCATTCCCGCCGAGCGTTCGCGCATATCGCGGGTCTCGTTCTCACCGCGACACTCGTGCAGGCGCAGGGAGTGACGATCACCGGCAAGGTGACCAGCGAGTCGGGTCAGGTGCTGCCCCTCGCCAACGTCTACATCACCGAGCTCACGATGTCGGTGCCGACCAACGACGCCGGGGTGTACACGATCACTCTGCCGGCGGCGCGTGCCACCGGGCAGACGGTGAATCTCCGGGCCCGGGCCATCGGCTATACGCCGGGCCTGATCGCGGTGCGGCTCACGGCCGGCAGCCAGACGCATGACTTCCTGCTCAAGCGCGACATCAACCGGCTGACCGAGGTCACGGTGACCGGTTCGCTCGGCGAGACCGAGCGCGCGAAAGTGCCCTTCGCGATCGGACGCGTCACGGCCGAGGAACTGGTCGTTCCGACCCTCGACCCCATGCGCGCGCTGGCCGGCAAGGTGCCTGGCCTCCGCATCGCGCAGACGAGCGGACAGCCGGGAGCGAATCCCGAGATCCTGCTCCGCGGCCCGACGTCGATCAACTCCGTCGGTCGCGCAGTCGGTCCGCTGATCATCGTCGACGGAACGATCATGCGCGTCGGCAACCTGAATGAGATCGGCGGGCTCGACATCGAGTCGGTCGAGGTCGTGAAGGGTGCGGCGGGCGCCTCGCTCTACGGAACCGTCGCCGCCAACGGCGTGATCATCGTGAAGACCAAGCGCGGCAACTCGCGCGAAGGCGTCACCTGGAACCTGCGCACGGAGTTCGGCACGAGCGACCTCTCGAGCGTCGACTACAACCCGCCGATCAACCACACGCTCCAGCTCGACGAGACCGGGAAGCGCTTCTGCGTGCTCGGCGCCGGCAGTGTCTCGAGCTGCTCGCGGACGACCGACTGGATGACCGAGATCTACCGCATCAACAACGTGAACGCCGACACCATCCGCACGCCGCAGACGATCCAGTGGAATGCGGTGAGCAACGTGGGTGGCGAGCTGACGAACGTCTTCCAGTCGAACATCTGGCCGACCAAGTACTACAACGGCTTCGCGCAGGCCGCGACGGCCAACCCGATCATGATCAACTCGATCGACGCGAGCGGCCGAGCCGGGAACGTCCGGTTCTTCGTGAGCGGATCGATGTCGGACGACAAGGGCGGCATCCGCGGACTCAACGGCCAACAGCAGCGCCGGGCCCGCGTGAACCTCGACTATGACATCCGGTCGGACTGGCGTCTCTCGGTCAGCACGCTCTATGACCAGGGCACCACGGACAATCGGTCCGGCGGTTCGTCCAACGGTGGCATCTTCGGCCAGCTGCTGCGCGGCGCGCCGGCCGGGACGGACTACAGCGCCAGGGACACGCTGGGACGTCCGATCGTGCGCGGCGGTGGTGCACCGCTGCGCGGCAGCGGCAATGGTGCGGGCACGCTGCTGTATGACGCGGGCGCGCTGGTGAACGTCAGCCTGTCGAACCGTTTCATCGGCGGGTTGTCCTCCACGTACACGCCCACCGATTGGGCGACGGTCGAAGGCGCGATCTCGTTCGACAATCGTAGCCGCGTCCAGGATGCGTTCCAGCGCAAGGGCTACCGGACGTTCACGTTGTCGACGGCGGAGAACTTCGGCAATCAGTCGGTCGGCAACCTCACGCAGGAAGCGATGAACGCCAGCATCTCGGCGACCTTCCGGCGGGATATCACCCGGGACATCTCGGCCAAGGCGAGCGTTCGTGCTCTCTACGACCGGACGGATGTGGCTCAGAGTGGATCCCGTGGCGAGCAGTACGTCGTTGGGGAGGTGTACACCCTCAGCAACACCTCGACGAACTTCACCACGTCGTCGAGCAGCACGTCGATCCGCAATATGGGCGTCTTGGGCGGCGCGAATGTGGATTACAAGGGCCGGTACATCCTTGACGGGACGTATCGCTATGACGGAAGCTCGCTCTTCGGTGCCGGAAATCGCTGGGCGCCGTTCGCCAGAATCTCGGCCGTCTGGCTCGCCTCCGAGGAGTCCTTCTGGAAGTCGGTGCCGTACGTGAGTGAGTTCCGCGTCCGCGCCTCCCGCGGTACCGCGGGCAACACTCCGAACTTCTCGGCGCAGTACGAGACCTACGCGTGCAGCGCGACCGGCTGTTCGCTCGGGCAGGCAGGCAACGCGCAGTTGAAGCCGGAGACCACGACCGAGACCGAGTTCGGCGTCGACTTCACGCTCTTCAATCGCGTGGGCCTCGAGATCACGAGAGCGAACGCGTCCACCGCTGACCAGATCCTCAACGTCCCGACCCCGTCGGCGCTCGGTTTCACGAACCAGTGGACGAATGCCGGCACGCTTCGCAGCAAGACGCTCGAGATCGGGATGAATCTCCCGCTCATCAGCGGCAGGGATCTCCAGTGGGACATGCGGATGTCGTATGACTACACCAAGTCACGCATCTCCGAGCTGAACATGCCGGAATACTTCACGAATGCCGGGCTCGGCAGCGGCAACGGGAGTTTCTTCCTGATCACGGCGCGTGGCGACATCAACAACGGCTTCCCCGTGAACCAGCTGGGCAACATCTGGGGCCGCAAGTTCTACAAGAGCTGCGGCTCGCTGCCCGCCTCGGTCCGCGCCTCGTGCGGCCCGAACCTCGACTACCAGGTCGACAACAAGGGCTTCGTGGTCTGGACGGGCGCCGGCAACAGCTGGAAGGACGGCATCACGAAGAATCTCTGGCAGACCAAGCTCCCGCAGGCGGTCTCGCCCTGGAACTACCCGCTGCAGTTCGGTCACCCGATCGTGGATCGCCCGCTTCGCGGTCAGGTCGGCGAAGGCATCGGCAAGCTTCAAGTGCTCGGCAACACCCTGCCGGACTTCCGGCTCGGCTGGAACAGCACGGTGACTTATAAGAAGTTCTCAGTCTACGCGCTCTTCGACGGCACCTTCGGCCACGACATCAATAATCAGGCTGAAGGTTGGGGCATCTTCGACTTCGGTGCGAGCTCCATGGATGCGGGCACGCAGACCGATATCACGGTCGAGACGGCCAAGCCGGTCGGCTACAGCTGGCGCGCGGGTGGTACAGAGGCCGGTGGTTCTGGTGGCCTGTATGACCTCCTCGGACCGAACAACTACAACGTCGAGGACGGCTCGTTCGTGAAGCTTCGCGAGTTGAGCCTGAGCTACAAGATCGGACGGCTCGCCGGCGCGGGCGATTGGTCGGTGTCGCTCCTGGGCCGCAACCTGCTGACGTTCACGAAGTACACGGGCATGGATCCCGAGATCGGTGTCTCGGGCGGACCGTCCGGGTCAGGGTTCGTCAATCAGATCGATGCATTCGGATTCCCCCCGCTCCGGACGTTCTCGCTCTCCATCTCCACTCGCTTCTAGGAGCTGCACCAGATGACTCGTAATACGATTCGTTGCGTCGTGCTCGGGGCGGCGGTGTTCGCCCTGAGTGCGTGCGAGGACAACCTCATTGTTCAGAACCCGAATGCGGGTGACACGGAGCGCGTCCTTGGCACGCCACTCGACGCAGAGAACCTGCTCGGCAGCTACTACAAGCGTTGGCATAGCGGCGTGTACGGCAGCATCACAAACCTCGAGGGGATGGCGGACATCTACGGCATGATGTCCTTCTCGAGCTTGGCGAACAACTGCATGAACTCGCACTATCCGTTCCTCGGAACGACCAATTTCAACTCGCCGGGCAATACCTGTCAGGGTGAGCAGTATCGGCTCTACTCGATCCAGGGCGAAGTCAATCGCGTGGCTTCGAGCTTCCTCAAGGCGATGGACGGGGGGCTGACGCTGGGCTCGCCGGCGCGGGACAACCGCGACCGTGCGTTCGCGGAGATGCTCCGCGGCCTTTCGCTCGGTTACGTCGCCTTGATGCATGACTCGGCCGGAATCGTGTCGGCGGGCAGCGGCGCACAGGACGCCGGGGAGTTGTACGGCTATCGCGAGGTCATGGACTCGGCGCTCGTGGCGCTGCAGCGGTCGATCGACGCAGCGAACGGGTCGACAGTGGGCGCGGGCGGATTCCCGATTCCCGTCGCTTGGATCCCTTCGCCAACGTCACTCACGCAGGCCGAGTTCATCCGATTCGTCCGGAGCTATCGGGCCCGACTTCGCGCGAACGTCGCGCGTACACCGGCCGAGCGGGCGCTGGTCGGTGGCATCGTTGACTGGCCTGCGGTGATCGCGGATGCGGCGGCTGGCTTCACGGTCGACCACAAGATCACCACGAGCACCACCGTCGGTCCGACCACGAACTGGAGAGCTCAGTACGAGACGTTCCGTTCGTGGCATCAGATGCCGCCGATGATCATCGGCATGGCCGACGTGTCGGGTAGCTACGCGAACTACATCGCCACGCCGGTCTCTGACCGCGGCCAAGGGAATAACGCGTTCTTCATGGTGACGCCCGACCTGCGCTTCCCGCAGGGCGCGACGCGTGCGGCGCAGCAGGCGGACTTCCCGATCACGCAGTGTCAGGGCGCGTCACAGACGTGCAAGCGGTACTTCGCGAACCGCATCGGAAACGACGAGTTCTCGGGTCCGGGCTGGGGCTGGTCGAACTATGACATGGTGCGATTCCACTCGTGGGCCACCAGTGGCGACGGAACCCAGCGGAACGGCGCGCTGCTCATGTTCTCGAAGGCAGAGCTCGAGCTGCTGCGCGCCGAGGGATTGTACCGTCAGGGGAACTTTGCCGGTGCGGCTGCGATCGTGAACGTGACGCGCGTGCTGAACGGACTGCCGGCGATCACCGCGTTCGATGCCACCTCGCCGGTGCCGGGTGGAGCCACCAACTGCGTTCCGAAGGTGCCGGTGGCGCCATTCAACGTGGTGGCCTGCGGCAATCTGTGGGAAGCGATCAAGTACGAGAAGCGTATCGAGACGGCGATGACGCACTATGCGCCTTGGTATCTCGATAGCCGCGGGTGGGGCGACCTCTCCTTCAGAACGCCGCTCTTCTGGGCGGTCCCGTTCCAGGAGCTGCAGGCGCGTGGTCGTGCGACGGGGAGCATCTACGGCGCGGGAATCGGCGCCGGCAATGCACCGGGTTCGTTCTCCGGTGTGAGCACCTACGGCTGGTGATGCGCTCGTGAGACAGTGTCGTGCGATCGGTATGACGCTGTCCGCGCTCGTGGTGACGGGGTGTTATTCGTTGCACCCCGTCGCGACCGGCACCGCGCCAGAGATCGGGGCGCGGATCGCGGTCGAGGTGAATGACATCGGCCGCGCCGCACTGGGCGGTTCGATGGGCCCGGAGATCGATCGGATCGAAGGGCGGATGATGGAGAAGGACAGTTCGGGTTACACCATCGCCGTGGAGCAGATCTATCTGATGCGCGGCGGCATGCAGGTCTGGAATAACGAGAAGATCAGGATCGGTACGGATCAGGTCCGGGGACTCTTTGAGCGCAGGATCTCAAGAGGTCGTTCGATCGCGCTGGGCACCGCTGGAGCGGGGGCATTGGCTTTCATGCTCTCACGTGGTCTGCTCGGAGCGGGACTTGGTGATCCGCCGTCGGTCCCGACTGATAGTGGTGCATCCTTGCGCGTGATCTGGCCCTGACGGGTTGCTCGTCGCCTCAACTTTCACGGAGTTCCACATGCGACGTGTTGTTCTTTTCTCGGTGTTGTGCCTCTCTGTCGGCGCCCTCAACGGGTGCAACGACGAGACGGAGATCCTCACCGAGAATATCCCCACCGCTGGCGTTCGTTTCATCAATGGCGTTCCCGACACTGCCGGCGCATTCGGCATGGACTTCCGCTGGGTCGACCAGGTCGAGAGCAATGCCCATTTCCGACACCTCTTCCGGAGTGGCGCCACGACTGCAAGCGGCGTGACCGCCTCGACCGCCGTTCAGTTCAAGGGTGTGCGGGCTGGGAGTCGTCACTTCCGGATCTTCCTCGACGACACGCTGCAGTCCGTTGCGTCGATCGTCCTCAAGGACTCGACGGTGACGCTCGAAGCCGGGAAGAACTACACTGCGATCCTCTGGGGCTATTCGCGCACAGGCCAGACGCCGTCGGTCAAGCTGTCGTTCTTCGAGGAGACCGTCGCCGCGCCGGCAGCGAATCAGGTGGCCGTGCGCGTGCTCAACGCGACCGGTGCGCCGATCGACGTCCGCCAGTATGAGACGGGCTCGGCGGTACCTGCTACAGCCACGTGGGCCAACGTCGCGGCGCTCAGCGCCTCGACGCACATCGCCGTCGACACCGGCCTGATCCGGTTCAACGTGCAGCCGGCCGGCGGCGGCACCGCGCTCTTCGCCGACGCGCAGCTCTTGGCGGGCGCACCTGCCACGTCGACCGCTGGTGTGAGTGGCCGCCTCGACATCGAGGCGCTCCCGGGCACGCTTGTCCCCGGCTCCGCGATCACGTTCATCGTGTGGCCGCGCTCGGTCGCGGGCACGCGTACCCCTCAGACGGCTGCGTTCCTGGTTCCGGCGGGCTCGAGTGTCTGGGATCGCCGGCCGCCCTACATTCCGTAAGTTTTGGTAGCTGAAAGTGCACGAGAGGCCGACGAACTCGCTTCGTCGGCCTCTCGTGCACGTGCCACTCTCTCGAACAGCGCTCCTGCGTCCGCCTTCCGCTCAAGGATCGAGTCCGTGTTGCCGTCGTCCACCTCGCGGTTCCTAGCTGGCGCTGCAGCCGTCCTCGTCGCGCTCGCCTGCGCGCCTGAAGCGCCACCTGCGACCGCAGCGCCGGCGTGGCTGCTGGACCGCGCGCGCGAGGAGCGCGCGCTCGCCGCCGCCTCCCGCACGCTTACCGACTTCGTGTTCACCGACGGTCAGGCGGCGAGCGGCATCTCGTTCGTCAACCGCATCGTCGACGACGCGGGCAGGGCATACAAGGCGGTGCACTACGACCACGGTACCGGCCTTGCCGCGGCGGACGTGGACGGCGACGGACTCCCTGACCTGTACCTCGTCTCTCAGCTCGGCCGGAACGAACTCTGGAAGAACCTCGGCGGCGGTCGGTTCTCGGATCTCACGGCGGCGTCGGGACTGGCGATGAACGACGCGGTGAGCGTCGGCGCCTCGTTCGGGGACATCGACAACGATGGCGACCCTGACCTGTTCGTCACCACGGTGCGTCATGGGAACCGTCTCTTCGAGAATCTCGGAGGTGGGAAGTTCGGCGATATCTCGAAGGCGGCGAAGGTGGACCATGTCGGTCATTCGTCGGGCGCGCTCTTCGTGGACTATGACCGGGACGGATTGCTGGACCTATTCGTGACGAACGTGGGGGTCTACTCCGGCGACTCCACCGGGCATGGTGGGTACTTCGTCGGACTGGAGGATGCGTTCTTCGGTCACACATTCCCGGATCGCGCCGAGTCGAGCATCCTGTATCGCAATCTCGGTGGCAACAGGTTCCAGGATGTCACGCGGTCATCGGGACTGATCGACGCGAGTTGGAGCGGTGACGCCGTCGCGATCGACGTCAACTACGATGGCTTCCAAGACATCTATGTGCTCAACATGCAGGGGGAGAACCACCTCTGGCTGAGCGAGGGCGGGCGTCGGTTCCGCGATGCGACGGCCGCGTACTTCCCCAAGACGCCGTTCGGCGCCATGGGTGCGAAGGTCTTCGACTTTGACGGGGACCAGCGGCTCGACCTCTTCGTGACGGACATGCACTCGGACATGTTCGACATGCTCGCGCCGGGCGACTGGGCGGGCGAGGCGAGGAAGTCCGCGCTCGCGCCGATGCCGCCCACGCTGTTCCCGAAGGGTACTGAGCGTCTCATCTTCGGGAACGCACTCTTCGCGAATCCCGGGCCGACGGCCGGGGTGTTCCTCGAGGTGTCGGATCGGCTGGGTGTCGAGAACTACTGGCCTTGGGGCCCGAGCGTCGACGACTTGAACGCCGATGGGTGGGACGATCTGTTCATCGTCTCGAGCATGAACTTCCCGTATCGCTATGCGATCAACTCGGTGCTGCTGAACGAGGCCGGCGCTCACTTCCTGCCGAGCGAGTTCACGTTGGGGATCGAGCCGCGGTCGGGGGGATCGACCGATCAGGTCTGGTTCACGCTGCAATGCGAAGCAGGCGGCGCAGACGTGGGAACCAAGCCGTGCGAAGTGTGCGCACAGCCTAACGCGGCGGCGCTAGGGTGCAGTCGCGACGCGGCGGGCCAGTTGACGATGGTCGCGGCCCGGGGCAGTCGCGCCGCGGTGCTCTTCGACCTGGATGCCGACGGTGACCTCGACGTCGTCACCAATGAGTTCAATGCGTCGCCACAGGTCCTGCTGAGTGATCTGGCGGAGAGGCACGAGGTGAACGCACTCAAGATCCGTCTGCGCGGAACGAGGTCGAACCGTCAGGGACTCGGTGCCCAAGTGACCGTCGTCCTGCCGGACGGTCGACGGATCCTCAAGGTGATGGACGGCAAGTCGGGATACCTCTCTCAGAGCGATCTGCCGCTCTACTTCGGACTCGGGACTGCTCAAGCGGCATCGTCTCTTGAGATTCGATGGCCCTCAGGGAGTCGGCAAAAGGTCGCCGGCCCGCTGCGATCCGGTCAGGTCCTGGAGATCGTAGAACCGTAGTGGTCGAGCCGCCGCCGCTTCACCGCATCGCCTGCCGCTTGAGGAGGTCGACGAATCGTACGTCGAACGTCGCGTTCGAAGAGCAGGTGGCGTAGGGCTGCGAGCGGGCGACGGGTCTGGCACTCGCCTCGGCCTTGATCGTGACCGTCGTCGTGTTCGCCGTGCCCGGCTTGAGTGTGATGAGCAGCACGAGGAGGATATCGTACGAGTCGGCATTGGGGCCGATCTGCGTGGTACCGCAGTCGAAGTATCGACTGATCGCAACACCGCCGATCTTCCGCCGGACCCGGACCCCATCGTTCCCGAATACATGGGCGACGGAGTCCGCGCGACCCACCGGGACCTCAAGCGAATCGAACACCGCCGGTAGTGCGCGCCAGACCTGATCGAGTGGGAGTGCGACGATCTTCGATATCGACTGATCGTCGTGGCGCACCTGGAAGGCGCCGACTCCCTGGACCCTGACCGTGCTGACCCCTTGTTGTGCGACCGGTCCGCTGGCGGTGGCGCAGGCGGTGACGCCGGCGCTGGTAGCGAGCGCCGCCAAAGCAAGGAGTGCGATGCGATTCATGGGACGTGCCTCGTGTGGGGCGTTTGCTGACGTCGCTCTGGGTCCGAAGCTACGCCGTGGAGAGCTGAGCGCCAGATGGTGTAGTCGGCGGTTAGTTTCCATGAGCGTGTTCTCCCTCTGCCAAGCCTAGAATGCGACCGCGCATCGTGATGGTCGGCGCCGCCCTGTTCTTCACCACCTCGTGCGGCCTCGCGCCGGAGCCGACCGACGCGCGAGTCCTCTCGCTCTATGTGCGCTCCTGGTATGGCGCCATTCGCGTGGAGCGCCTGTCGCCGCCCGTGGCGTCTCGGATCGCGGCGTATTCGGCCACCGCGCTCTATGGCGGCATGGCCGCCGCGCGCTCCGACCTGCCGTCGGTGGACGGCGTGCTGAATGGCGTGCCTGTGCTGCCGCGCGCCGATCGTTCGGCGGCCGTGGACGAGACGATCACCGCCGTCGAGGCGGAGCGCGTGACGTTGGATTCGCTGTTAGCCGAGGCGCTCCCGACCACGCGGAGTGCGCTCGCGCGACTCGCGGATTCGCTGGTCGCGGACCGCATGGCGGCCGGGGTGACCGACGCGGTTCGCGACCGCTCGGCGGAACTCGGGCGCCGCATCGGACTGCTGATCGTCGAGTGGTCGCATACGGATGGCTTCGATGGGACGCGAGGGCGCGTGTATCGTGCGCCGGTCGGAGCCGGTCTCTGGATCAATGACGCGCCTGGGAACACGTACGCGACGCAGAGTCTGTCGGGGGCGAGTGAGTTCGTCGCGCTCGACAATCCGGCGAATCTGCTTCGGCCTGGGGACGCGAGTGATCGTGCGCTGGTCCTGAGCCGGCCGAAACGAGCGGGACTGCGCGCGCTGCCGGCGTCCAACATCTCGGGCGCAACAGAGCCGTACTGGGGTGAGGTGCGGCCCTTCGTCCTGAAGCGTTGGGACTCGTGCCCGGTGCCGCTGCCGCCCACATACTCGACTGCTCCCGGGTCGGACCTCATGGAGAACGCGAGGGCCGTACGGGTGGCTCGCGATTCACTGACGGCCGAGCAGAGGACGATCGCGCTCTATTGGGCGGACAATGCCGGGGAGAGCGGCACGCCCGTGGGGCACTGGCTCTCGATCGCGGGACAGCTGGTGGCTGAGCGGCGGATGGAGTCAGGCGAAGCGGCGAGAATGCTGCTCGCGACGGCGGTGTCTCAGGCCGACGCTTTCGTCGCGGCCTGGGGCTACAAGTACCAGTTCAACCTGATCCGACCGCGGACGTACATCCGCCGGGTGATCGACCCCTCGTGGGAGCCGCTCATTCCGACGCCCCCGTTCCCCGAGCATCCGGCTGGTCACTCCACGCAGTCCGCAGCAGCAGCGGCGACGATCGCGGCGTTCGTCGGCGACACGGCGTTCGAGGACCGCACGAGCATCTCGCTCGGTCACGCGGCCCGTCGATTCCCGTCCATCCGCTCCGCGGCCGACGAGGCGGGGATGTCGCGGGTCTATGGCGGTCTCCACTTCCCCAGCGGAGATCTCGCGGGGCGCGCACTGGGTGCGTGCGTCGCGGCCGCCGTCATCGAGCGCTTTCCCGTGACCCCACGCAAATGATCCGCCGTGCATCAATCGCGTTGACCTTCGTTCTCCTTACCAGCATCGCAGGGTGCGCTCCCAGGGAGCCCGGGGAGTGGCATGAGGAAGCGGATCATCGCTGGCGCGAGGTCTCGGTGCCGCGCGGCAGTGCGGGGTTCACGCCGATGCAGGGTGCGCGAAGCGGAATCGACTTCCAGAACGAGGTGAGTGATTCGCTGTTGGAGGGGAATCGCCACTTGGGTCAGGGTGCGGGAGTCTCGCTCGGCGATGTGGACGGCGATGGTCGTGTGGATCTGTTCTTCGCACGCACCGAGGGATGCAGCGTGCTCTATCGGAACCTCGGAGGGTGGAAGTTCGAGGACGTCACCGCGAGCGCGAAGGTCGGAGCGTGCGATCGCCGCTCGACGGGCTCCGCGCTGGTCGACATCGACGGTGACGGAGACCTGGATCTGCTGTTGCTCGCGACCACCGGTCCCAACGCGATCTTCGTGAACGACGGGACCGGTCGCTTCAGCGAACGGCGCGACCTGGGTCTGAGTGCGACCGGTCACGGCGGGACGGCGCTGGCGATCGCCGACGCCGACGGCGACGGATGGCTCGACGTCTACGTGGGGAACTACAAGGCGTACACGATCGACGATTCGGTCCCGCCGCAGCAGCGCGCGTTCAATCAGATGGTGCGGCAGGTGGCACCCGGCCGGTACGAGGTGGTGCCTCAGCACGCGAAGGATTACAAGGTCGTGCTGCGCCCAGACATGGGCGGGCTTCGGATGACGCAGCGGGGCGCGCCTGACGAGTTCTACCGCAACGTGCGCGGGACGCTGGTGGCCGAGTCACTGACCGGTGGCCGCTTCCTCGAGCCCGATGGTCGTCGCGTCGCCGAAGTGCCGGAGTCGTTCGCGTTGAGCACCAAGTTCGCGGATCTGAATGGCGATGGTGCACCGGAGCTCTTCGTCGCGAACGACTTCGAGGACACCGACGTTCTGTGGGTGAACGACGGTCGCGGCGGATTCCGGCGGGCGGACTGGACGGCGATGCGACAGATGAGCAACTCCGCGATGGGCGTCGACATCGCCGACGTGAATGGGGACGGACGGCCCGACTTGTTCGAAGTCGACATGCTCGCCGATGACTCGCGCAGGCTCAAGACGCAGATCCCGACGCACACCGCGCTGCCCAAGCGCGCGGGCGACGTCGAGTCGCAGCTGCAGCAACAGCGGAACACGCTCTTCGTGAATCGTGGGGACGGCACCTTCGCCGAGGTCTCGAACGCCGCCGGTGTACAGGCGAGCGGGTGGTCGTGGGGCACGATGTTCATGGATGTCGACCTCGATGGGTGGCAGGACATCCTCGTGGCGAACGGGCACTTGTGGGACATCATGGATTCGGACGTGCAGGAAGGTCTGCAGAACAGACTGAACGATGTGCCGTGGCGCCGTCTGCGATGGGAGTTCCCAGAGCTACGACTCAAGAACATCGCCTTCAGGAATCGAGGTGACCTCACGTTCGAGCCTGCGAGCACGCAATGGCGCTGGGGCACGGAGGAGGACATCTCGCACGGCATGGCGTCGGCCGATCTCGATGGCGATGGCGATCTGGATGTGGTGGTGAACCGTCTTCGGTCGCCGGCGCTCGTGCTGCGCAACGATGCCTCGGCGCCTCGCGTCGCTGTGCGGTTGGTGGGGGCGGCACCGAACACGCGCGCCGTCGGTGCGCGGATCCAGCTGCTGGGAGGCGCGGTACCGTTGCAGACGCACGAGGTGGTCGCTGGTGGGATGTACATGTCGCACAGCGACTATGAGACGTCGTTCGCCATGGGCACCTCCGACTCGGCGAAGCTCGTGGTCACCTGGCGTGACGGACGTCGCACGACGATCGCGCATGTGCGTCCCGATAGGGCATACGAGGTCCGTGCTGAGGGTGCGTTGCCGAGTCCGGCGCCGACGGTCGCGCCCGGTGCGGTGCCCGGTGCCTCGCGTCCGGCGCCGATCTTCGTGGATGCGACCGGGGAGTTGGGAGGGCATAAGCACTCCGAGGTGCCGTTCGACGACTGGGAGCGTCAGCTGCTGTTGCCCAACTCGCTCTCGCAACTCGGACCCGGCGTTTCGTGGTTCGACATCGATCGAGATGGAGATGAGGACCTGATGGTCGGCGCCGGACGCGACGGACGGCTCGGCGTGTTCCGCAATGAGGACGGACGCTTGCGCGCGCGGCCCGGTGAAGGTCCAGTGGCCGGCGCGGATCTCACGACGATACTCGGCATGGCTGACGCTCGAGGTGAGCGACTGCTGGTCGGCGTCTCCGGCTGGGAGGGTGCGTCGGTCAATGCCGCGGTCTCCGTCGGTACAGGGCGCGGCGGAGTCTCCACCTCGGTGGAGGTGCTCGTGCCACTCCGCGCGTCCGCGACCGGTCCGATGGCGCTCGGCGATTACGACGGTGACGGTGACCTCGACCTTTTCGTCGGTGGCCGCGCGATCCCCGGTCGCTACCCGGTGTCCGCGTCCTCTGCGCTGTATCGGAACATGGACGGTCGCTTCGTCGAGGACACTGCGAGTACGTCACTGCTCAACGACATCGGGCTCGTGTCGTCGGCGATGTTCGCGGACATGAATGGTGATGGGAAGCCGGACTTGGTGCTTGCGATGGAGTGGGGGTCGATCACGCTGCTGTTGAACGGCAACGGGCGATTCAGCCGTGCGAGCGCGTCGTGGGGACTGGACCGCTGGACGAGCCGATGGAATGGTGTGGCGGCGGGCGATCTGAACGGTGACGGGCTGTTGGACCTCGTAGCGACGAGTTGGGGAACCAACATCGTGGCGCGCGCGGACAGCGCCCGTCCACTGTATCAGTTCCACGGTCCGTTCGGATCCGCCGGCGAGGAGGAGATGTTGATCGCGCGCGAGGATCCGCGACTGCGCGCGATCGCGCCACTGAATGGGTTCGCTCGCGTGCGAGTCACGATCGCGGACCTGAGCAGCCGCGTGAAGTCGTTCGCGGCCTACGCCGATGCGACGCTCGATCAGGTGCTCGGGCCTCACCTAGCCGTCGCGACGAAGCAGACGGCGGTCACGATGGAGCACATGGTCTTCATCAATATGGGTGATCGATTCGAAGCACGGCCGCTTCCGCCGGAGGCTCAGCTCGCACCCTCGTCCTATGCCGGCGTGGCGGACTTCGACGGCGATGGACTCGAGGACGTACTGCTCAGTCAGAACTTCTTCGCCACGGCGGTCGGCATTCCGCGCTATGATGCCGGTCGTGGACTGCTCCTGCTGGGTGACGGCGCAGGCGCATTGACGCCGCAGAGCGGCGAACAGTCGGGCATCGTCGTGTATGGCGACCAGCGGGGCGCTGCCTTTTCAGATATCGATGCGGATGGACGGATCGATGTGGTGATCTCGCAGAACGCGGCGGCGACTCGCCTCTTCCGGAATCGCGGTGCGCGACCGGGCCTGCGGGTTCGGCTGCAGGGGCCGCCGTCGAATCCGGACGGTGTCGGGGCGCAGGTGCGCCTCGCGTTCGGCGAGCGGATGGGGCCGGTGCGCGAGATCCAGAGCGGCTCTGGCTACTGGTCGCAGAACGGTGCCGTGCAGGTGTTCGGGACCCCGTCGGCGCCCACGTCGGTCTGGGTGCGGTGGCCTGGTGGGGCGGAGACGCGCACGGCGGTCCCGCTGGGCGCGCGCGAGGTGCTTGTTCGGCGCTGATCAGCGCGCGACTGCGCGTGGACCCGCAGTCCTGGACTGATCGCGCGCGAACGTCCGCGCGACGTCAAGATTCGCCTGTGCGGTCGCGTTCGTGGGCTCGAGCGTCAGTGCCGCCTCGTAGTGCGGGATCGCTTCCAGTGGTCGGGCGAGCCGAACGAGGGCGTTGCCCCAGTTGATATGCGCCGCTGTGTTCCGTGCATTCATCCGCAGCGCGGCACTGAAGTACTCGACTGCACGCGGCTGATCCCCTAGCTGCGCGAACGCCGCACCGAGATTCACTGCGGCCTCGTCATACTCTGGCTGCAGTGCCAGCGCGCGTTGCAGGGGTGCGAGCGCCTCGGCGGCCCGTCCCTGCCGCGCCAGCGCCACGCCGAGATTATTGAATGCGGCGGAGTACTCTGGACGGAGCTCGGTGGCGCGACGGAACTGGACCTCGGCGTCGGCGATCTGCGCTCGCTGCATGAGCGCGTTACCGAAGTTGTTGTGCGCGATCGCCCCGCCCGTGCCGCTGCGCACCGTGTGTGCCCAGAGCGTGTTGGAGTCCTGCCACACGCCTGATTGACGCCATGTCAGGGTGCCGAGGACGAGCACGACTGCGGCGGCAACGACGAGCGCGGCCTGACGACGACGCGCCAGAGCGACCGCGAGCGCGCCCGCTGCGAGGAGCGCGAGCGCGGGTGCGGCGGGGTAGGTGTAGCGGTCCGCCGCGATCTGTGGGCCGTTCTGGTGCACTCCGAGCATCGGACTGAGCGCGATGACGAACGCCAGCCACGCGATCGGTACGGCAGGCCATCGACGCCGAAGGAGCCAGGCGGCGACGGATGCCGCGAGTACGACCGCCGTGGCCAAGACGAATCGCGGAGCGAACGGGTCGACCACGAGCGGCATCTCGTACAGAGGCGAGAGGCCTGTAGGCACGACGGACTTCCAGAGGTAGAACGCGATGCTGTAGAAAGAGACGGCTGCCTTCCCGAGCGCTGGGAGCTGCGGCACGGCTTGGAGCGCGACGAACGACATGAGCGCGCTACCAACGGAGAGCGCGGCGAAGGGCGAAAGCCCGACATAGATGCGTCGCGCGTTGACATTCCAGTAGCCCTGCGCTCCGCCCACACGCCGAAGTGGATAGACGTTGAGGAGGAGCAGTAGCGCGGGCAGCGTCAGGACAGTGGCTTTGGAGAGCAGCCCGAATGCGAAGAGCACGACTGCCGTCAGGTACCATCGGCGGCGCGACAAGGCAGGAGCTGCGGTCGCGCGGAGATAGCACCAGAGGCTGAGCAGCGCGAAGAGTTCGGACAGCGCGTCACGACGCTCCGTCACCCAGGCGACGGACTCCACGCGGAGCGGATGGACCGCGAAGACGAGCGCGGCGAAGGCCGCGGCGACGGCGATGTCCGTCCGCGAGGTCGGCGACTGGTCGACCGGGGCAGTCGTGTCGCCGTTGCTCGGGTGGAGCGCCGATGTGAGGAGCAGGCGCGCGATGACGAAGAACAGGACCGCGTTCGCGGCATGCAGGAGTACGCTGCTGAGGTGGTAGCCGCGTGCGTCCATACCCCAGAGCGAATAGTCGAGCCCCAGCGACATCCACGTGATCGGCATGTAGTGGCCGAGGTGGAAGGTGCTCCACATCCATTTGAGCTGCGGCCCACCGAGACCACGATAGTCCGCGTTGAGCAGGAAGTTCTGCTCGTCGTCCCAGCTGACGAAGTCGCTCAGCAGCGCGGGACCGAACGCGAGGACGGTGAGGACGCCGACGACCAGCGGGAGCAGTCGGACCGCGAGCGTCGTGTGTGGTTCGCGCGCTGGCCGTTGCGGTGGCCGTTTCGAGGTCAGGGGGTGCCTGGGACCCGTGTCCAGATGACGATGGCGCCGCACCACTCGGAAGTGCTGCTCCCGGAACTGAACTGGAACGGCGTGGTGCTCAGACTCCGGTACAGCTCCATCGCCTCGACGCCGTTGGCGGGGATCTCGTCGATCTCCATGTCACGCGCGCGAGTGCCGTCGAGCCAGAGGGTCGGAATGCAGCGGGCGCGACCCGGCCGCGCCGGGTACGACTGGAATCGCAGGCCGAAGGAGCCATTGCCAAGGCGCACCAACTGCACGCCGCGCTTGTTCCTGAGGACGTCGCTCAGGCGGAGGCTGTTACGCCTCGCGATCTCGTCGCGCGTGACGAATACGCCGAGGCCTCTCGACCGGCGCTCCTCGAACGACCCGAACCCGAGTGCGGATCGGCGGTCCCGTGCGGTCACCGCGACCGCTTCCAGTGTCTGTGCCACCGCGTTCATCACGACGAGGAGCGTGTCACCGGTGAGATCGGTTGCGCGCAGCAGGGTGCTGAGCGGCTTGAATCCGATGCGCCTGATGGCGAGCGTGAGCGTATCCCGACGCGTGGCCGTGATCCGGAAGTACCCAGCTGCATCGGTGCGCGCGCTCGCGCTGCCCAGTTCCACGGTAGCGCCTGGGAGACCCGATCCGTCGAGGTTGCGCACGATGCCGATGAGCTCCCACGCGACCGCCTGCGCGGTCGTCACGGTCGGCACGGTGGCCACGAGCGCCAGCGCGCACGTGGCCAAGGTCAGGCCACGGACGAGGTCGCAACGACGCGTGCTCAGCGGTCGCCGTCTGGGAGCACGTAGGTGAGCGGGTCCACCGGCTTCCCATTCACGTGGATCTCGTAGTGCAGGTGCGGCGCGGTCGCGAGCCCCGTCATACCGACGGCCGCGATCAGCTGGCCGCGCGTCACGCGCTGACCAGCGCGGACCGCGATCCGCGCACAGTGCGCGAAGCGCGTGCGGATGCCGTTGCCATGCTCGATCTCGACCGCGAGCCCGAATCCCTTGTCGTTGCCGGCGAAGACCACGGTCCCAGTGGCGGGGGCGACGATCGGCGTGCCAGTGGGTGCGACCACGTCGATGCCTTCGTGCGGGCGGTTCTCGTGGAGGATCGGGTGAAAGCGGCTCGACGTGAACTGGCTAGAGAGCCAGCCCGTGGTCGGCATGATGCTCGGCGTGTTCGCGAACCGGTCGAAGTTGCGCTGTAGCGTGTCGGACACGACGCTGAATGATCGCGCGAGCGTGGAAGCGCGAGCGATCAGGCCGTCGACGTCGGGACGGGCACTCCAGCCGAGTCGGCCGAGGAAGGGGCGTCGGCGGAGGGGCGGCCCGCTCGCGATCTCGGTGAGCGAGGCGGAGACGACCGAAGCTTCGGGGACGGCCGAGTCTCGGACCGACGTCGCCTCGACGGGCATCCCCGCGAGTAGCCGCAGTTGTTCCTCGCGCGTCGCGATCAACCGGAGCGTGTCGTCAAGGACGCGGAAGCGTGCCTCGATCGCTGCGATCTCGGCCTGCAACGAAGCGTTCTGCTTGGCGACGATTCGGGAGCCCGGCGTGCCCCACGGTGTGAAGAGGACGGTCACCGCTCCAAGCACCAGCACAAGGGCAACGGCGGTGGTGTAGGCGGCCGCGCGGAAGCTCCAACCGGGGAGCGAGTACTCCCGGGCATTCCCGTTCTTGGGCGGGACGAGCAGAAGGGTCCAGCGGCGGCGGTCCATCGAACCAAGTTAGGGCGGGCGCAGCGGCGGTGGCCCCGATGAAACACCGAAGTGATGACGGTGAGTACGTACTCTGCCCGCAGCGCACTCAGATGTCGAACGAGTGTCCTCCCGCAGCCCGGCCCTACTTCGGCGCCGTCGGTTCCGGCCGTGGGAACAGACCTTCGCCCTTGCTGACGCGCCAGCCGGTGCAGTCGATCGAGTCCGCGGCGTCGAGGCGCGTCGTGCCGGCTGTTCCGGGGCCGCCGAGCGCTCTCCAAAGGACCTCGGCCCTTTCCGGCATGAATGGGGCGAGGTAGACAGCCTGACGCGCGAGCTGCCGCGTCAGTGAGGCGAGCACGCGCTCGAGTTCGGCGCGGTTCGCGGGATCCTTGGCCAACACCCAGGGCTTGGTGTCCTGGATGAACTGGTTCGCTCGGCCGACGGTCCGGACGATCGCTTCGAGTGCTTCGTGCACGAGGAACCCGTTCGCGCCGCTCAGTGCAACGCGCGCGACCGCGTAGTCCGCGACGTCTGCGGCGTCGACATCGCCACGCGCTCCGGCGGGGACGATGTTGTCGCAGTACTTCTCGATCATCGCGGTCGTGCGGCTCGCGAGATTGCCGAGTCCGTTGGCGAGCTCGGAGGTGTAGACGGCCTCGAAGCGCTCCCACGAGAACGAGCCATCGCCGTCGAACGGGATGTCGCGGAGCAGATAGTAGCGGAACGCGTCGGCGCCGAAGCGCGCGACGGCGTCGGCGAGCTCGAGCTTGACGCCGGCCGACTTGCTGAAGCGTTCGCCGCCGAGCGAGATGAAGCCGTGGCCCCAGACGCGCTCAGGGAGCGGCAGGTCGGCGGCCATGAGCATCGCCGGCCAGATCACGGTATGAAAACGCGTGATGTCCTTGCCCACGACGTGAACGCTGGCGGGCCAGCTCGCGCCCGAGCCGGGGAAGAACTGCGCAGTCCAGTAGTTGGGCAGCGCGTCGAACCACACATACGTGGTCTGCACCTCGCCGCTGGAGAGCGGGCGTGGGAAAGGCACGCCCCACGCGAACCGCGCGCGACTCGCCGAGATGTCCTCGAGTCCCGACTCGAGCAGTGCGAGGATCTCGTTGCGGCGCGACGCGGGTTCGAGGAACTCCGGGTGTGCCGCGAGGTGCGCCTTGAGCTTCTCGGTATAGGCCGAGAGGCGGAAGAACCAGTTGCGCTCGGTGATCTCCTGCAGCGTGCGCGTGGCGTGCAGCGCGCACTTCCCGTCCACGATGTCGGCGGGCTGCTTGAAGCTCTCGCA
>JANOWT010000293.1:0-3693 GCA_031418115.1 Gemmatimonadota bacterium | reverse complement strand
GAGCGGGCTCGACGAGGTCGCGGTCGCGGATTTCGCGCGGCAGGTGACCGACTGGCTCGTGAAGGCCGAGGCGCGGTTCTCGCTCGGGGTGACCGTGCTCGGGCCGGCGCCCTGTCCGATCGAGCGGATCAAGATGAGGTTCCGGTGGCATACGATCCTCAAGTCCGTACATTCAGCGCCGTTGACGCGGCTGATCCGTGGGCTCATGACCGGAGTCGAAGTGCCTGGTGCGGCGGAGATGCGGTTGGTCGTGGATCGGGATCCGGTGTCGTTGTTGTAGTCTCCGCTCTTACTGCGAACTGCTTTCACCACGGGGGCACAGGGGACACAGGGAACTGCTGCGCGTGCCACTGTCGCTGGCGTGCCTCTTCGGTCTCTTTGGGGTGACTGCAACCGCCTTGAAGTGGCACGAAGCCCGATGCGGTCCCGAAGGCCTGCGGCGGTGAACAGCATTGCCCCTGCTGCTAGCAGTTCCCTGTGCCCCCTGTGCCCCTGTGGTGAAGGCGGTTCTCAGTCTACAGCCCGACCAGCGCGACCCCACCCGACTAGATTCCCCCCATGGCCCAGCAGACCATCCCCCTCTCGTCAGACGCCCGCGAGCGCCTGCTCCTGGACATCGCGGACACCGTTCCGGCCGAGCGCATCGCCGAGATCCATTTCTTCCGTCCCATGCGCCAGGGCCCGCTCGAGACTGGCGTGGCCGTGGTGGCCGCCGAGCACGAAGTCGTGGGCCGCGAGCGCCACGTCGTCTACACCGCGCGTTACCGCTGGACCCGCAAGGGCCCTGAACGCGGCAAGTGGGAGTGCGATGTCGTCGCTGAGGCCGATGCCCCGCTCGTCACCGTCGAGGCCGTCGTGCGCGGCGTGCAGCAACGTGCCAATGAGACCTCCGAACCCGAGCGATTGAGTGGCGACGATGCCCGTGCCCGCATCACGGAAGCTCGGTGTCGGATCACGCTGTAGTCGACCGATTCGTCGGCTACCTGCGCGAGCACAACCTGCCCGTCACGGCGCAGCGGCTCGCCATCGCCGAGACGCTGCTCACTTCGCACCGGCATCTCTCCGCCGAAGAAGTGGCGCAGGAAGTCACCGCCGCCGGCCGCAAGGTCGGTACAGCGACCGTCTACCGTACCATCGATACACTGCTCGAGAGCGGCCTCGTGGTCGAGCGCGATTTCGGCGAGGGCTTCCGCCGGTTCGAGCCTGCGCGTGACATCCCGCACCATGAGCACCTCGTCTGCACGCAATGCGGAAAGGTCGAGGAGTTCCGCGATGAGCGACTCGAACGCATGACCACGATCGTCGCCGAGTCGCGCGGGTTCGCCCGTCAGCGGCACCGGCTCGTCATTCACGGCGTCTGCAAGGATTGCCAGACCGGAGTGTCCCACTAGTGGAATCGACCGCCGGATCGCTCGGCATATTCATCGCCTTCAGCGCTGGGCTGCTCAGCTTTCTGAGCCCCTGCGTGCTGCCGCTCGTGCCGAGCTACGTCACCTTCATCACCGGGATGACGCTCGAGGATCTGCAGCATACCAAGCGCGAGACGCTCCTACATGCGATCGTCTTCGTCTGCGGCTTCTCGTTGATCTTCCTCGCGCTCGGCGCCGGCGCTACCGTGTTCGGTCAGATCATGCTGCGGTATCGCGATTGGATCAGCCGTATCGGCGGCGTGCTGATCATCGTCTTCGGTCTCTACATGCTCGGCGTGTTCAATTTGGGGCTGCTCGCGCGCGACACGAGGTTGCACATCGCGAACAAACCGATCGGCTACCTCGGCACGTTCGTCGTCGGCATCGCGTTCGGCGCCGGATGGTCGCCGTGCATCGGTCCGATCCTCGGCGCGATCCTCACCATGGCGGCGAATGAAGCGGACCTCCAGCGCGGCCTCGTGCTGCTCGCGGCGTACTCTGCGGGACTCGCGGTGCCGTTCCTGCTCGCGGCGCTCATGGTCGAGAAGTTCCTCGAGGTGTTCGCCAAGATGCGGCACCAGATGGTCTGGGTGAACCGGATCGCCGGTGCGATGCTCGTGCTGGTCGGCGTGCTCATGGTGACGAATCGATTCACGATGCTCGCGACCTGGCTGCAGGACTTCACGCCCGAGTTCATCCTCGACCGGATCTGAACGAGAGCCGCACAACGGACAGGGCGGGAGCGGACCGAAGTCCGCTCCCGCCCTTTTCGCCGTCCGCCCAGCTTCCGCGGGCGTCAGGCTATTCGTGTCAAGTGAGCCGACTAGAACCGGAGTCCGATCGAGATCGGGAACGTCGTCGTGGACGACCCGTCGGTCTGGATCGACAGGAAACGGAGTTCGGTGAAGAAGTTCTTCCCCCAGTCGTAGCCGCCGCCGACGTTGAAGGCGAGGTTCGAGTCGTCGAATGAACCGCCGCCCTGAAAGTTCGCCTTGGTCTGGTAATAGCCGATGCCGCCGAAGACATACGGCTTGAGCGCGCTGGTCGTCGTGATCGGCAACAGGATATTCGCGACGCCGCCGAGCAGCGTGCCGTTGTCGAGGCCAGGCGTATCACCGCCGTAGGTGCCGAAGTCTCCGTTCAGGCGAAGCTTCAACTTCTCGCCGAGCGGCATCTGGATGTGGCCACCGACATGGATGCCGAGGCCGACCGCGTCACCGAAGTCACCCATTGGGAGGGCGACGCCGGCGCTGATGCCGAACCGGGAAGCACTCGCCATCTGCGCGCTCGCGCTGGCCGAAGCCACGACGAGAAGCGCGATGACGCCAACGAGACCACGAAGGAACGTGCGGATCATGGATCGACTCCTATGTGAGGGGGCGTAGCGAAGCCCTCAGGCTTCTCCCCACAAGACGTTTCAGCTCTCGCGCAGTCACTCCCCCGTCACCGCGGGCTCCACTTCGAGCTCCTCTTCCAACTGCTGCCGCCTGAGCAGCGCCCAGTACCGCCCCTTGGCCGCGAGCAGTTCCTCGTGCCGCCCCTGCTCGACCACCTTGCCGGCGTCGAGCACGATGATCCACTGCGCATCGCGGATCGCGGTGATCCGATGCGACGCGATCACCGCCGTGCGGCCGGCGAGCGCCTCGCGCAGCCCGCGCAGGATCGCCGCCTCCGTGTGCGTGTCGACGGCGGAGAGCGCATCGTCGAGGATGACGACCGAGGGGCGCCGCGCGAGCGCCCGTGCCATCGCGGCGCGCTGCTTCTGCCCGCCGGAGAGATTCACGCCGCGCTCGCCGAGCATCGTGGCGAAGCCGTCGGGGAAGCCATCGACGGCCTCAGTGAGTTGCGCGACACCCGCCGCCCAGCGCGCGTCGGCCTCGCTCGACGACCCATACGTGAGGTTGTCGATGATCGTCTCACTGAAGAGCAGGCTCTCCTGCGGAACGAAGCCGATTTCGTGGCGAAGGACGTCGAGCGGCAGGTCGCGCACATCGATGCCGTCGAGCAGCACTCGTCCGCTCGTGGCATCGGCTAGGCGCGGGATGAGTTCGAGCAGCGTCGTCTTGCCCGACCCGGTCGCGCCGACGATGCCCAGCGTGGAGCCCGCGGGCACGCTGACCGAGACGCCGTCGAGCACGGTGCGACCGAGGGTTCCGTCCGCGCCGGTGTGCGCGAACCCCACGCGTTCGAACGTGAGCGTGCGTCCACCGCTCGTCGCGGGCAACGTCGCAACCACGCGCGGCGGCTCTGGGTCGCGGATCGTCGGTTCGGCGTCGAGGATCAG
>JANOWT010000292.1:0-1822 GCA_031418115.1 Gemmatimonadota bacterium | reverse complement strand
CCGATGACGTTCCTAGACGGCACTCGGACTGCACCAGGACTGCACTAGGACCAGATGCGAAAGGTGGGACTCGAACCCACACGCCTTGCGGCACAGGATCCTAAGTCCTGCGCGTCTACCAGTTTCGCCACTCTCGCGTCCCTTCGGGACCAAACATAAGACGCGGGGCCCCCGTTCGGAGGCCCCGCGTCCACTCATTCATCGACCAACTCGCAGGTCGTCGCGAGCAGCCTGCAAGTGTTAGCGCCCAGCCTGCGCACGGATATTCACGACCTGCGTGGTCCCGCCACCGCCCCGCACCGGGCGATACACCAAGAAGCTGACGATGTCGCCTGCGCTCACGCCCGAGAGGGCCTCCTGCAGATCCGCCGTGCTGCCGATCCGCTTCTTGCTCGGCAGGAGCTGTGCGATCACGTCGCCGATGGCGAGCCGGTTCTGTGAAGGGCTCCCCGCGTCGATCTCCACCACGCGCACGCCGCGGTATTCCTCGGGCATGCGAGCCGCCTGCACCAACTCGGCCGAGACCGGCTCCACCGCGATGCCGAGGCGCGAGTTCATCGGCTGCTTCTCGGGGACCTGCTCCTCGTCCGCCGCCGCGACCACGCCGTTGTCTCGTGGCGCCGCCGTCAGTCGCACGGAGAAGGTCTTCTTGGTCCCGTAGCGCATCGCCTCAACGGCGATCACATCGCCCGGTTTCTTGGAGCGCACGATCCGCTGCAACTGCCCGACGCGCGAGACCGGCTTGTTGTCGACTCGCGTGATGATGTCCCCGGGCTCGATGCCGGCCCGCAGCGCCGGCGAGTCGGTGCCCGAGTAGGCCTGCACCTTCACACCGGCGATCTCGCGCAGCCCCGCGACCGCCGCGTCCTCGGGCGTGATCTCGTTGATCGAGACACCGATCACGGCACGCCGCACTTCACCATGCGCGATCAGGTCGTCCATCACCTGCTTGGCGAGCGAGATCGGAATGGCGAAGCCATAGCCCGAGTAGAAACCGGTCTGCGACGCGATCGCCGAGTTGATGCCGATGACTTCGCCGCGCGCGTTCACGAGCGGACCACCGGAGTTGCCGGGGTTGATCGCGGCGTCGGTTTGAATGAAGTCGGAGATGTCGTAGTTGGTGCGCGTGAGGCCCTGAAGGCCGCGCCCCTTCGCGCTCACGATCCCCGCCGTGACCGTGAAGTCGAGTCCGAGCGGGTTGCCGATCGCGAGCACCCACTCGCCGATCCGTACTTTCTCGTCGTCACCGAGGGCGACGGCCGTGAAGTTGCGCCCTTCGATCTTGAGCACCGCGATATCGGTCGTCGGGTCACGCCCGACAACGCGGGCGTCGAACACGCGGCGGTCCTGCATCGCGACTTTCACGCGATCCGCGCCTTCGACCACGTGGTTGTTCGTGAGGATGTAGCCGTCGCGCGAGACGATGAAGCCGGAGCCACTGGACTCCTGCGTACGCGGCTGCTGCTGTTGCGGCCCCTGCTGGTCCTGGAACTGGCGGAAGAACTCTTCGAAGCCAGGAGGAACCTGCCCCTGTCCCTTGTCCGGCTGCTGCTGCGGTGTGCGGCGATTGGCGCGCGCGCGCGCATCACGCTCGGCCTGGATCGACACCACCGCGGGCGTGATGTGCTCCGAGATCGAGACGAACGCGCTGCTCGCGTCGGCGAGCGTCTGCACCTGCTGTTGGCTTGGCCGCGTCGCCGTGGCGCCGGCCTGCGCGAAGAGCCGGTCGGTCCAGTCCATGGACGAGGCGAAGAAGACACCTCCCACGAATGCGAGTGTGCCGACGGCGAGGATACGGGTACGGGTCAGATGGAGCGTCATT
>JANOWT010000291.1:0-2938 GCA_031418115.1 Gemmatimonadota bacterium | reverse complement strand
GTCGATGGCGCGGCCCAGGAGATCGACCTCACGGAGCAGCAGTTGCACGCGCTGATCGACAAGCTCGGCGAGAGTGCGGGGGTCGAAGTCTAGGCTGAAGGATGGAGGATGAACGGGGCGGTGACGCTATCTTTCGCCGATGGATTCCCGAACGGTCGCCCACCTCCTCCACGAGATCGTGGCCCTGCTCGAGTTGCAGGGTGAGGACCCGGCTGTGCCCGCGCCCTACGCCGATGCCGCGCGCGCGCTCGCGTCGGCCGATGCGCAGTCCGTCGACGAGCTGCTGCGTCGCGACCGTCGTCGCTTCGCTTCTGAGGTGATCGAGGTCCTCGAGGACCTCAAGGCGACCGGTGAGTCCGCCCTCCTCGACCGCCTGCGCGAGTCGACGCCCGAAGGACTCTTCGAGATGCTGCGCGTCCCGGGACTCGGCCCGTCACGTATTCGACGGATCCACGAAGGGCTCGGCATCGACACGCTGCAGGAACTCGAGGATGCCGCGCGCGATGGGCGCCTCACCAAACTGCCGCGCTTCGGCGCACGCTCTGCCGAACAGGTGCTGCGGGGCATCGCGTGGCTCAAGGAGAGCGGCGCGCAGGTGCTCTATCCGCACGGCCGCGCCGAGGCCGAGCGACTGCTCGCAGCGGTGCGCCGGCAACCGGGCGTGGTGCGCGCCGAGATCGCCGGTGCGGTGCGCCGCCACTGTGAGACCGTGCGCGAAGTCGAGATCGTGGCCGCGTGCGCGCGCGAGCCCGAGGCCGTCGCAGCCGCGCTCGTGCACGCGCCCGGCGTTCGCGATTCGGTCGGCAGCGGTACGCGCGCCGTGACGATCCGCTACGACGACGGCGTGCGCCTCATGCTCCAGTGCGTCCCCGCCGACGAGTTCGTGGTCACCTGGTTCCGTGCGAGCGGCTCCGAGGGCCATGTGCAGGAGATGATCGCGCGCGCCGAGCGTCGCGAACTCACACTCGACGCACATCACCTGCGCCGCGCCGACGGATCGGTGGTCGCGCTCGCTGACGAGCCGGCGCTGTATGCGGCGCTGGGACTTCCGTGGCTCTCGCCCGAACTACGCGAGGGACTCGGCGAGTGCGAGGCCGCCGCCGATGGGTCGCTGCCGCCGCTGATCGAGCTGACCGACATCAAGGGCGTACTGCACTGCCACTCCCAGTACTCCGACGGTGGCTCGACGATCGCCGAACTGGCGGCGGCCGCGCGTCAGCGAGGCTGGAGCTACCTCGGTGTCAGCGACCATTCGCAGTCGGCCTTCTATTCGGGCGGCCTCACCGTCGAGTCGTTGCAGCAGCAGCATGACGAGATCGACGCGATCAACGCGAGCTTCAGTGACTTCCGCGTGCTCAAGGGTGTTGAGGCGGACATCCTGCCCTGCGGCCGCATCGATTATCCGGTCGACGTACTCGACCGCTTCGACTACGTGATCGCGTCCGTGCACTCACGCATGGGGATGAACGAGACGCAGATGACCGATCGCGTGATCAAGGCGCTCGAGGACCCGCACATGGCGATCCTCGGTCACCCGACGGGCCGGCTGCTGCTGACGCGCGAACCGTATGCGATCGACATGGAGGTGGTGATGCGGCGCGCCGGTGAGCTCGGCGTCGCGATCGAACTCAATGCCGATCCGCACCGACTCGACCTCGACTGGCGTCTCGCGCGCTCGGCGCGCCGCCACGGTGTGCAGATCGAGATCGGTCCCGATGCGCACTCGGTCGACGGGCTCGATAACATGGCGCTCGGCATCGGCATGGCGCGCAAGGGCTGGCTCGGCGCGGCGGACGTGATCAACGCGCGGTCGGCTGAGGCGTTGGTGGAGTTCGCGACGCGCCGGCGAAGCGCGCCGTGAAGTGCGTCGTGAAGCGCGCCGTGAAGCGCCTCCGCGGTGAAGCGCTACGAGTTCACGCCCGTGAGATCCAACGCCGACTGGCGATCGCCTACCCCGACGCGCACTGCGAGCTCGATCATCGCAACCCGTTCGAGCTCGCCGTCGCCACCGTGCTCTCGGCCCAGTGCACGGACAAGCGCGTGAACATGGTCACGCCCGACCTCTTCAGGCGCTGGCCCGACGCCGAGTCGCTCGCGGCCGCGCAGATCGGAGAGATCGAAGAGGTGATCAAGAGCACCGGTTTCTTCCGCAACAAGGCGAAGTCGATCCAAGGGCTCGCCCGTATGATCGTCGCGGAACATGGCGGCGTGCTGCCGCGTACCATGGACGAACTCGTCGCCCTCCCGGGCGTCGGTCGCAAGACCGCGAACGTCGTGCTCGGGAACGCATTCGGGGTGAACGAGGGCGTCGTCGTCGACACGCACGTCGCACGTCTCTCGATGCGCTTCGGACTCACCAAGGAGACCGACGCGGTGCGCATCGAGCGAGCCCTGATGCCGCTGTTCGAGCGCCAGTCCTGGGCGCAGCTCTCACATCTCATGATCTGGCATGGCCGCCGCACCTGCGACGCCCGTGCTCCCAAGTGCAACGACTGCGTCCTTGTCGATATCTGTCCCTCTGCGAACCCCTGACCCCGACCCACCCGTGACCGATACCTCGCGCTCCCGCTCGGCCCTTCTCCGCACGCTCGGCAGCGTCGCCGCGCTCTCCATCGCCGCACTTGCCGTCGCCTGTGCTTCTGCGAACAAGCAACCGGCGGCAACGAACGCTCAGTTGCTCGCACCGCCCGCCGACCCGTGCGTGATCGCTCGCGAGGACGCACGGCTCGATCCGCGCCTCGACGTGGAGCGGGTGCCGTCGCCTTTGAAGATGGAGCCCGCCCCGATCCGCCTGCCCGTCCCCCGCACCGCCCTCAGCCGCGACGGCAGTTCGGTCATCAAGGTCGAGGTCCTCGTGGACACACTGGGCAAGCCGGACATGACGACCTTCGCCGTGATCGAGTCGTCGAACATCTGGTTCACCAATGGTGTGAAGGCC
>JANOWT010000290.1:0-7625 GCA_031418115.1 Gemmatimonadota bacterium | reverse complement strand
TTGCCGACCGACATCCAGCGCACGCCCGGTGCGCCACGCGGCCGCGCGGTCTCGCAGGTCGTGTTCTATGACGGAAGCGCTACCGTACCGCGCCCGTCACGAGGCAGCGGCACCAGCGACGCCGACAGCGCCATCGTTCGCTTCGGTACACTCGCGCTCGGCACCGACATGATCGGTGCTCCCGCCGTCGCCTCCACGAGCACGAATGGCCCGCGCCTCGCGATCGTCCCGTTGCCGGCCAACGATGCGCTCGCGCTGCTCGATGCCGAGTCGGGTGCACTCATCGACACCATTCCTCTCGGTGTGCTCCCCGTCTCGGCCGTCATCTCGGCCGACGGTCGCATGGCCTGGGTCAGCAACTTCGGCGGCCCCAAGCCCAAGGCCGGCGATCGCGCCGCGATGCAGTGCTGCGATCCCATGGCCGAGCGCGTGCGCGTGGACGCGCGTGGGATCGCCGAGCGGGGAAGCGTCATGCGCGTCGATCTCGTGACACGCACCGTCGCCGCCGTGATCTCCGTGGGACTGCATCCGTCCGGCCTCGCATACGATCGAGCGCGCCGACTCCTCTACGTCGCCAACGGGAACTCCGACGACGTCTCCGTGATCGACACGCGCACCGACAGTGTCGTCGCGACGATCGCGGTCGCGCCGTTCCAGCAGCGCCTCGCTGGTCTCGCACCCACTGCGGTGGCGCTCGCACCCGACGGTCGTCGCCTCTATGTCGCGCTCGGCGGCGTGAACGCGGTGGCGGTCTATGATGTGCGTGCACGTACGGCGCAGTTCGTCGGCCTGATCCCCACGTCCTGGTATCCGTCGAGCCTCGACGTGAGCGCCGACGGCCACTCGCTCGCGGTGGGCACGCTCCTCGGAGTCGGCTCGGGCACAGGCGAGACCGTGGGAAAGCGCGGGCGCTACGTGCATGCTGTCCGCGGTTCCGTGAACGTGATCGATGTGTCGAACGACGCATCGCTCGCGGCGTGGACCACCTCCGTCGCGCAGAACAACCGCCTCGCACTCGCGAACGGTCCAGATGCCCCTGCGGTCGCACCGCGCGCAGGCGTTGCGTCGCGCGCGGTCCCGGAGCGCCCGGGCGAGCCGTCTCCGGTCAAGCACGTGGTCTTCATCATCCGCGAGAATCGCACCTACGACCAAGTGCTCGGCGATCTCGACCGGGGTGCTCGCGATTCATCGCTGGTGATGTACGGCCGCAAGGTGACGCCGAATACGCACGCACTCGCAGCGCAGTTCGTCGTGCTCGACCACTTCTTCGCGTCCGGTGGCAACTCCGCTGACGGCCATCAGTGGCTGACGCAAGCGAACGAGACCGACTACCCGATGTGGCCGCTCTACTATGGAAGGAGCTATCCCTCGGAGGGTGAGGACCCGCTCGCTTACTCGTCGGGCGGATTCCTCTGGGAGGCCGCGCGCGCGAAGGGTCGGTCCGTGTCCGTCTTCGGCGAGTACGCACCGGCGCCCAAGACGAATCGCGCCGAGTTCCGGTCGGCGATGTTGACGCAGTGGCGGGACTCACTGCCACATGACGCAGCGTTCTTCCGCCGAGCACTCGCCGGCGCGTATGACACGCGATCCGACATCCCCTCGCTCGACCCATTGCTCGTACGCGAGTATCCCGGCTGGTCCATGGAGACGCCCGACGTCGCCAAGGCCGACGTGATCCTCGAGCACCTGCGTGAGTGGGAGGCGAAGAAGGAGATGCCGAACCTCGTGATGGTCATCCTTCCATCCAACCACACGTCAGGCACGTCCGAAGGCTGGTGCACACCCAGTGCCTGCGTCGCCGACAACGACCTGGCGCTCGGACGCATCATCGAGGGGCTCTCGCATTCGTCGTTCTGGCCGTCGATGGCGATCATGGTGGTCGAGGACGACGCACAGAATGGCGTGGACCACATCGACGGTCACCGCACCGTCGCGCTCGTCGCGAGCCCGTACGCGCGGCGCGGGATCGTCGACAGCACCTTCTACAATCAGCCGAGTATGGTGAAGACGATCGAGCTCATGCTCGGCCTTCCGGCGCTCAGTCTGTTCGATCTCGTCGCGACCGACATGCGCACGAGCTTCATCGGCGAAGCAGAGTCGCCCGACTTCACGCCGTTCACGGCACTGCAGCCGGAGCAGTCGTTGTACGAGGTGAATCCGCCGCCGGCGCAGATCCGTGGGGCCTTTGCCTCCGCACGCCAGAAGGCCGCGCGCGAGTCGGCGCGGATGAACTTCGACGAGCCGGACGCGGCGCCGTCGGATCGATTGAACGTGATCCTCTGGCACGAGTCGCGCGGCTGGGGGACGCCGTATCCTGGAGTGAAGCGCTCGCTGTTCTTCCCGCTGTCGGTGGATCTCAGTGATGACGAGCGGGAAGAGAAGGAGGAGCGGGAGGAGCGCGCGAAGCGGCGGACGCCGAAGCGTTGACCACTGGCCGGGACGGTGCGCACGGGTCGGTGGCGTGAGGGACCGGCCCGCGGTATGTTCGCGCACCCGGAAGTTCTCGCCTCTCGTCAGGAGCGTTCCAATGTTGAACGGTCAGCGAACATCCTCTGCCTTGCTGCTCGCCCTCGCCCTCGTCGGCTGCCGCACCGTCGAGCCGATCCTCGACGTCGCCGGCAGCTGTGCCGACGTGAACCAGGGTCAGGTGTGTGTCTCCGCGAAGACGCAAGGAACGGCGATCCTCGAGGTCGGTCTCACCGTGCCGATGGCGAGCATCGAGAACGCACCGGCCGAGGTGCCGATGGCATGGCCGCCGGCGACGGCGGCCATGCTCGACCTTCCCGCGGACGTACAGCAACTCGCCGGCCTGACGCACTTCACCATGTATTGGGAGCCCGGCGGCCATCCGCCCGCACCCTTCATGCAGCCGCACTTCGACTTCCATTTCTACGTGGTGCCGACCGCCGACCGCATGGCGATCGACTGCAAGGACCTGTCGAAGCCGACGGAGCTCCCTGCGACCTACGCGTTGCCCGACATCGAACTGCCGCCCGACATGGCGAAGATGCTCGGCGGGCCGGCGCTGATCGGCCTCTGCGTGCCGCAGATGGGGATGCACTCGCTGCCGGCAGCGGAGCTCGACGGCACACAGCCGTTCACGGGCGACATGGTCATCGGTTACTACAAGGCCAAGCCGATCTTCGTCGAACCGATGCTGACCAAGGCGATGCTCATGGAGCAACGGTCGTTCGACCTGACGATACCGACCATCCCGGGACTCGTGGGTCCGCATCCGACCAAGTTCCACGCCGAGTTCGACGCAGCGAAGCGCGAGTATCGGTTCGCGTTCTCGGGGTTCGCTCAGTGACGCACCGGCGGGTGACGGTGGCCGTCGGCCGCCGTCACTCCGCCAGCAACTTCAGGATCGCTTCGACCGACGACTTGGCGTCGCCGTACAACATCCGCGTCTTGGGCTTGAAGAAGAGCGGATTCTCAACGCCTGCATAGCCGGCGCCGCGTCCGCGCTTGAACACGATGCAGCTCTCGGCCTCCCACGCCGGCAGCACGGGCATCCCCGCGATCGGACTCGACGGATCGTCGAGCGCACTCGGATTCACGATGTCGTTCGCGCCGATCACGAGCACCACGTCGGTCTTCTCGAAGTCGTCGCTGATCTCGTCCATCTCGAGCACGATGTCGTACGGGAGATTCGCTTCGGCCAGGAGCACGTTCATGTGGCCTGGTAGTCGACCGGCCACGGGATGGATCGCGAACCGCACCAGTGTCTTGCGCTTGCGCAGGAGGTCGACGATCTCGCGCACCGGATGCTGCGCCTGCGCGACCGCCATGCCGTAGCCCGGCACGATGATCACCGACTGCGCGTCGCGCAGTAGCTCCACGACTTCTTCCGCGGTCGTGGCGACCATCTCCCCTTCCATCACCACACCGCCTGCGGGTGCGGCCCCTTCCTCGGCGCCGAATCCGCCGAGGATCACCGAGATGAACGACCGGTTCATCGCCTTGCACATGATGTAGCTGAGGATCGCGCCCGATGATCCGACGAGTGCGCCGGTGATGATCAGCAGGTCATTGGAGAGCATGAAGCCCGCAGCCGACGCGGCCCATCCCGAGTAGCTGTTGAGCATCGAGACGACCACCGGCATGTCAGCGCCACCGATCGCCATCACGAGATGAATGCCGATCAGGCCCGACACGGCAGTCACGGCGAGCAGCGCCGGTAGCGACTGCGGACCCGCTCCGACGAAGACCACGCCGAGCCAGACGCAGGCGAGGAGCATCGCTAGGTTGAGCAGGTGCCGCCCGGGCAGCAGCAACGGCCTGCTGCCGATCACGCCCTGCAGTTTGCCCCACGCGATCACCGATCCCGTGAATGTCAGCGCGCCGATGAAGACGCCAAGGAACGTCTCGATGTCGTGAATGGTCCGTTCGGCGCCGATGAGCGTGCCCGCGGGATGCAGCGCGTTGCTGATGCCCACGAGCACGGCGGCCGCGCCGACGAAGCTGTGCAGGATGGCGACGAGTTGCGGCATCGCGGTCATCGAGACGCGCGTGGCCACGACGGCGCCGATGAGTCCGGCGATCAGCACCGCTCCGATCACGACCGGTGACGTGGCTAGCCCGACCTGGAGCGCGACGGCGAGCACGGCGACGACCATGCCGATCGCGCCGAACAGGTTGCCTCGTCGTGCCGTCTCGGGATGCGAGAGCCCCTTGAGGCTCATGATGAACAGCACGCCGGCGGCGATGTACGCGGTGGCGAGAAGTGAAGGGGTCACCGGTGGAACATCCTCAGCATGCGCTGCGTGACTAGGAATCCGCCGGCGACGTTTATCGTCGCGAGCAGGATGGCGATGATGCCGAGGATGCTCGCCGCCGAGCTTCCGTTGACCTGGAACATCCCGCCGATCACGATGATGCCACTGATCGCGTTGGTCACACTCATGAGTGGAGTGTGCAGCGCCGGCGTCACGCTCCAGACCACCTGATACCCGATGAAGCACGACAGCACGAACACCGTGAAGTGCGTGAGGAACGCTGGTGGCGCGCTCATGCCGAGGCCGAGCAACGCGAGACCGGCGAGGAGCAGCCCGACGCGCGAGAGGGGCGACATCGTCGCCGCCGCTGGCGGTCCGTGCGCCTCCGTGTGTATGCGCGCTTTCGCCGCCGGCGGTGTCACGGGCGCGGACTTGACCTCAGCGGCTGGCGCCGGCCACGTCAACTGGCCCGCCTTCAATACCGTCATCGGCCGCACGATGTCGTTCGTGTCGCTGATCGTGAACTTCTCCGCGCCACCCATCTCCTCAAGCAGGTGCACGATGTTCGTCGCGTAGAGCGTAGAGGCCTGCAACGCCATCCGCGAGGGGAGGTCGGTGTAGCCGATCACCGTCACTCCATGCACGACCACGGTTTCGCCCGGCTTGGTGAGTTCGCAGTTGCCCTGCTGCTCGGCCGCGAGGTCCACGACCACCGAGCCACGCTTCATCGACGCGACCATCTCGGCCGTGATCAGGATCGGGGCGCGCTGCCCCGGGATGAGTGCGGTCGTGACGATGATGTCCACTTCCTTCGCCTGCGCCGCGAACAACGCCATCTCGGCGGCGATGAACTCGGGGCTCATCTCCTTGGCGTAGCCACCGCTCCCACTGCCGTCCTCGGCGATCTGCACTTCGAGGAACTCGGCGCCCATCGATGCGACCTGATCCTTCACCGCCGGCCGCGTGTCGAACGCCCGAACGATCGCACCGAGTGCGCGCGCCGCGCCGATCGCCGCGAGACCCGCCACACCGGCGCCGATCACCAGCACCTTGCAAGGATGGATCTTTCCGGCGGCCGTGGACTGCCCACGAAGCGGCCGCTGCATGACGTTCACCGCCTCGATCACTGCGCGGTAGCCGGAGAGGTTGCCCATCGACGAGAGCGCGTCGACCTTCTGCGCGCGCGTGATACGCGGCACCTGGTCCATCGCGAGCGCATTCACCTTGCGTGCGGCGAGTGCAGCGACGAGCGACGAGTTGAACGCGGGTTGCAAGTAGCTGATGACCGTCTGGCCGGCTGCGAGTCGCGCGACCTCACTGTCATTCGGCGCACGCACCTTGGCGACGACGTCCGCAGTCCAGGTGGCGGCGCTCTCCGCGATCGTGGCACCGGCCGCGGAGTACGACGCGTCGTCGAACCCGGCGCTCAGCCCCGCGTCGTGTTCCACCGCGACCTCGAACCCGAGCTTGATCAGTTTCTTGACGGACTCGGGGGTCGCGGCCACGCGACGTTCACCCGGCAGACTTTCCTTGGGCACACCGACTTTCATTGTCATCCCCGTGAACGAATCGCCTGCGCAACGTCGAGTGGTGTTGGCGAATCTGGCACGGTTGTAATCTCAACGATGCGTGACGCCGAGGGAACCCACCGGCGGCCTCGAAGTCGGACCTCCCGACGGGGCGGAATCCCTTACGCACGTGTAGGGGCCGACGATCTCAACTCGGCCCGTCCGCTGTTGGATGCACCAAGTTCGCCGCTACTGCACGACCGGCTTCGGCTTGAGCCGCACGATCCAGAGCCCGCTCAACATGTCGTTCACGTACGCGAGACCGTCCTTCACCACCACGCCCCACGTCATCGTGCCGTTGGGGACCACGCCCACCACGTCGGTCGGGCGCAGCTCGGATATCGTGCGCCCCTGCGCCTTGAGGTCGCCGCGCAACTCGCCGCTTATGTCGACCACGTGGAAGCCCGCGTTGTAGGCGCCGATGTACAGCGAGTCGCCCGAGACCCAGACGTTGTGCACGCCGCCCCACTCCGGCTCGTACCAGGCCACCGAGCGCGGACGTTCGATGTCGCTCACGTCCACCACCTGCAGGCGTCCATACGCTCGGATCTTCGAGACGTCCCACGAGCCGGTCGGCGCGAACGGTGGGAAGACCTCGTCGGCGATGAAGACGTAGTTCTTGTGGCGCCACGCGGAATGTGTGCCGCTGATGAATCCCGGCCCGTAATCCGCCGTGGCGCCGGGATACAGCTCCTCGGCGTTGTAGCGGAAGTTGCTGATCAGCTTCGGCGCCTCCGGCGTGCCACCCTTGATGCCGTTGCCGACGTCGAGCATCACGAGCCCGTCGCTCCAGTAGCTCACGTACGCGATGCCGTCCTGCACGTCGATGTCATGCAATGCGCGACCAGCGCGCGTCTCGCGCGGACGCCACTCCGAGACCTTCTTGGGGTGCAGCGGGTCGTTGATGTCGATGATGTTGAGCGATCCGGTGCCGCTGTTCGTGAGATACACATGCGTCCCGTGCCGCGGCTGCGTATACACGAACGCCGAGTGGACACCGGCCGTGACGCCGTCAGTGAACTCGGCGACCGGCTTGGGGTGCGCTGGATCGGCGGCGGAAGCGATCACGATGCCGTTACGTCTATCGGAAGCGCCCTCGCGCGTGAAGATGAGCCACTTCCCGTCGGCGGTGGTCATGAGGTCGTTCATCGACCGCGCGTTGGCCATGATCGAGTCGGTGATCACCGGCTTCTCGGGATCGCTCACGTCGATCGCATAGATCCGGTCACCACCGAGCGTCGTCCCGAGGTAGAGATGCTTGCCGTCGGGATGCAGCCACACCTCGCTGGTATGGAATGCCGACCTCTGGAGGCGCCCCACCACCTGTGCGGTCTGCCGG
>JANOWT010000289.1:0-4640 GCA_031418115.1 Gemmatimonadota bacterium | reverse complement strand
CCGCACGAGCCGCGCCGGGCAGCTGGTGCTCGCGGTGGGGAGCTGCCTCGCGTTCACCGACCCGATCGGCTTCTCGGGCAAGCATCGCATCCATCACCGGTTCTCCGACACCGAGGGCGATCCGCACTCGCCGAACGACGGATGGTTCTCCTGCTGGATCTGGAGTCTCGCCGACGACCATCTCACCGATGAGCAGGTGACGGCGGCCTGCCCGGACCTCATGCGGCACGCCGAACTCAGGTGGTTGCACCGGTTCTACTGGGTGCCCGGCGCCGCCGTGGCCGGACTCTACTTCCTCTGGGGCGGCTTCCCCCGCATGGCGATCGGCTTCGCCCTGGCGCTGGTGCTCGCCCTGCACCTGACCTCGGCCGTGAACTATGCGTGTCACCGGTGGGGCGCCCGCCCGTTCGACACCAGGGAGGGCTCGCGCAACAACGTCTTCGTCGCCTTCATCAGTTGGGGCGAGGGATGGCACAATAATCATCACCGCTACCCGACCGCGGCGCGCGCTGGGTTCCAGTGGTGGGAACTCGACATGAACTATGTGGTGATCAAGCTGCTCGCGGCGCTCGGCCTCGTCTGGGACGTGCACGAGGTGCCCGAGGCGCTGCGCCGGCCGCAGACGCGGCTCCAGTCCGACACACTGCAACACCCTGAGGCCATTCAATGACCCGCCCCTTCGGCCGCATCTCACTCGGACTCTCCGGAGGCGGCACGCGCGCTGCCGGCTATCACCTCGGCATCCTGAGTTATCTCGACCGGATGGGGCTGCTACAGGACGTCGCCGTGATCTCCGGCGCGTCGGGTGGCGGCTTCATCACGAGCACCTATGCGATGTCGCAGGCCAAGGGGCAGAGCTTCGAGCAGTACAGCAACTGGATGCTCGACAAGTTGCGCCGCGGGCGGATGGCCGAGTGGGTCCTCGACAACCTCGCGAATGGCACTCCGCGCGGGTTCTCGGGCCGGCGCACGGTGATCTCGTCGCTGGCCGATTCGTACGACAAGCACTTCTTCGAGGGCTTCAAGTTCGGGGAGTTCCTGAAGCCGCAACCGCAGGGCGGATGGGAACCGGTGGGTCACCTCGAGGAGGTGATCATCAACGCGACCGACTTCCGATCCGGTCTGGGATTCAGGTTCCAGCTCAACGCACCGGCGGGCAACGGCCAGTCACCGCTCGATCCTGAACGGTTGCGGCACGCGCGGCTGGCTGACGTGATGGCCTCCTCCTCCTGCCTGCCGGGCGGCATGGAGCCGTTCTTCTTTCCCGAGGACTTCGTCTGGGAAGGGGCCGCGGCCCAGAAGGACTTCGAGGCGATCCGCGACGGTCTTCGGCAGAAGGGGATCGATGCGATCCCGCTCATGGACGGTGGCCTCTACGACAATCAGGGCCTCGAGGCCATGATGCAGGCCGCCACTCGCATCCGGTGGGAGGATGGGGACAGCGCCCCCGATCCGGGTCTGGCTGTCGAGAAGGAGGTCTTCAAAACGGTCAGCGAGTCGCAACGCTTCGTGGGCGAGTTCGACCTGCTCTTCCAGCAGATCGCGGCGGGAAAGGTGCCGAATGATCCGCCGGGCGTGGTGATCATCTCGGATGCGGTCAGCGAGGCGGACCCGATCTTCCGTGCCGGCTATGCACCCGGGCAGACGGGGGGTGGCCCGCTACGGACGCTGCCGCAACCACCGGACACGGGGTTCCGACTCTCGGCCGCACTCTGGGCCTGGTGGATCCTTCTGTTCCTGTCCGGCGTGACCGCCTTCATCCAGGCTCAAGGGTTGTTCCGACAACTCAACGACTACGGATGGGACTTCTCCAAGATGTACGCGGAGATGATGCCCGGCCAAGCCACGTTCGACTACATCATCCCCTTCCTGCTGGCCATGGGCGTCTTCGTGGCTCTCTGGGTCACGCGGCGCACGGTCCGGGAAGTGCTCGCCGCCGTCGACCAGATCCTCGAGACCGAAGGTCGTCGCGAGGCCGATCCGGGCGACGCACCGAGCACGTGGAGCTTCCTCCGCCGACTCCGGATCAAGCAGGTGCCCTGGCTCATCAACATCCGGATCGCGGCCCTCATGTCGGTCGTCGGCGACATCTTCTTCGTCCGGCACCGCATCCTCGGCTACTCGCTCCTGTATGGGTTTCCCGGCTGGCGTCGTCAGCTCCTCAGCGCCGAGATCTTCAGCCTCTCGGTGGTGCCGCCGATGGACGCTCCCACGGTCTCGCCGAACATGAAGGCGGTGGGTGAACTCGCCGCCAAGCAGCCGACGGCCTTCTGGTACGACAAGCCGACTCAGCTCGAGGAACTCGTGGCCACGGGCCAGATGTGCATGTGCCGCAACCTCATCGTGTTCCTCCGACGGAGGCTGAAGGAGAAGGGCGGGGAGCACCGAGTGGATCTGCAGGAGATGCTCTCGCGCGCGGAAGCGGACTGGGCGCGGTTCACGGAGAATCCCGTTGCGCTCGTGCCGCGGGCGGCGCGTCCGACGCAGCCGATGAAGAAGCTCGACGCGTGAGATTCACGCGTGGCCTACACGCGTGGCCTACACGTGTGATCTGAACGCGCGAGCGTCGATCGCTCAGGCAGTGAGGGCTGTGCGCGCGCGGAAGAGCTCGCCGAGCCCTGCGCGCTCGAGCGCGTCGGCGTAGCGGGCGTCTGCGACCGCGGCGCGGCCGGCATGCAGCATGGCGAGGGGTGTCAGTGCATGCGGATCGTGTTCGTCGAGCGCCTGGGAGAGCAGGGGCACGGCCTGCTCGATCTCTCCCAGTCCGATGTGGATCCATGCCGCGAGCCCCGGTCGTGGTCCATCGGCACGTGTGGTGATCTCGAGCAGCGCGGCCCGCGCGGTCGCGACGTCGCCCGCGACCGCCGCCGCATGCGCGTGCAGCGCGACCATGTACGGCAAACGACCCGATCGGGTGACAGCTCGGCCGAACCAGTCGAGCGCCTCCGCGATGTTGCCGCGCTCGAGGTGCGCACCGCCGAGCGTCCAGAGGCACGCGAGCGCGTCGGAGTCCAGCTCCAGTCCGCGGCGCACGAAGCGCTCGGCGCGATCCGGCTCACGGCTGAGCACGGCGGCCCAGCCCACCGTCGCGGCGATGAGCGGCGAGAGCGGCTCGAGGTGCAGTGCCGCCTCCGCTTCCCGATGCGACGTGCCCACGTCGCCGGTGAATGCGAGCCACTGGCAGAGCGTCGCGTGCGACGCGCCCTGACGCGGCCCCAGCTCGATCGCATGCCGCAGTGCGCGTCCGGCGAGCTCCATGTCGTGCCCGAGGAGGAATTCGAACACGCCGCGCGCATACTGCGCTTCAGGAAGTTGCGGATCGGCATCGACCGTGCGCTCGACTGCCACGCGCCCGCGATCGAAGGCCATTCGCGGAGGGAGCGCGCCATAATAGCTGAGGAACGAGAACCCATCGGAGAGCCCGGCCCATGCCTGTGCGAATCCGGAGTCGAGGCGCACCGCCTCCTGAAAGCAGCCCATCGCCTTGTCGAGCGCTCTCTGATTCCAGAAGTAGCGCCCCTTGAGCACCAGCTCGTAGGCGGGAAGGTTCTCGGTGCCGCGCCGCACGCCGGTGATGTCGTCGCCACCGGCCGTCGAGAGGCGCACCGACAACGCGTCGGCGATCGTCAGCGCGAGCTCGTCCTGCAACGCGAACACGTCATCGAGGTTGCGGTCGAACCGCTCGGCCCAACGTTGGTGCTGTGTACGGATCTCGATCAGCTGCGCGCTTATGCGGACCCGCGAGCCGGCGTGGCGCACACTCCCTTCGAGCACGTAGGCGACGTTGAGCGCGCGGCCGATGTCCTCGACGGTGGCGCCCCGTCCCTTGAACGAGAAGACCGAGGTGCGTGACGCCACGCGCACGCCGCGCAGACGCGAGAGCGTCGTGATCAGTTCGTCGGTCATCCCGTCGCAGAAGTAGTCGAGTTCGGGATCGTTGCCCACGTTCGCCAGCGGGAGCACCGCGACCGACCGCTCGTCCGCGACTGCGGCTGCAGCGCCTGCACGCGCGATCGCGCTGCCCGGCGTTCCGGCTGTCTCTGAGGCATCGGTTCGCAGACCGACGCGCAACGCGAGCACGAACTCCGCGGCGGTCGCGAAGCGTAGGGACTTCTGCTTCTCGAGTGCTCGCGCGACGGCGGCCGCCAAGCTGGGCGGCACGTCGCTCCGTCGCGAGGCGAGCGGCGGTGCGGGTTCGGTGAAGAGCCGTTTGAGTATCCCAACCGAAGTGCCACTCCCGAACGGCGCTTCACCGGCGATCATCTCAAAGAGCATCGCGCCGAGCGCGTAGATGTCCGTGCGCGCATCCATCCCCGGGTCGCCCTCCGCCTGCTCCGGACTCATGTACGAGGGCGTGCCGACCGAGATCCCGGTACCCGTCACGCGTGTGCCGTCCGCGGTAGCGATCCGTGCGATGCCGAAGTCGGCGACGATCGGCACACCGTTCGACATCAGGATGTTCTCAGGCTTGATGTCGCGATGGATCACGCCGCGCTTGTGGGCGTAGTCGAGCGCGCCGCCGACGACGACGGCCACCTCGATCGCTTCATCGATCGGCATGGGACCACTCGCCTCGATGCGCCCACGCAGCGTTCGAGCGCCCTCGACGAACGGCATGACGTAGAAGAGCAGGTCACCCG
>JANOWT010000288.1:0-8012 GCA_031418115.1 Gemmatimonadota bacterium | reverse complement strand
GGCGGCGTCCTCGAACGAGCTGTTGTAACCGTGCACGAACACGAGGATGTCGCGCGAGCGGGTGCGGGCGAGGTCGTCGCGCACGCGCTGAAGAAAGCGCATCGAGTCGGCGGGGATGAGCGAGTTCATGAACATCACACGCGCTGGGTCGGGTTCGGTCTCACTCCCGGCGCGCGGGATCTCGCCCTCGCCGCGCACGCGGTACGAGGGGACGCTCACCTGAGCGAGGCCCCAGCTCAGCTCGTTCGCGTCCTGTGTGCCGAATCGGAAACCGGGGCGTTCCGCGTCGATACCGCGCCGGGTGGTCGCGACGAGGATCGGGATGCGCACAGTGCCGGTGTCGAGGCCGTTCCAGGCTCGTGCCTCGGTGGCGCGCGGGAGGAAGAGATCGGGGGCCGCGCGCAGTGACTCAGGCGGTGGCGTGATCATCACCACGTCAGACACCGGCACAGGCACCGGAGCGGGTGTTTGGGAGCGCCCGCCGCCGCACGCGACCAAGAAGAACGCGGCCACCGCCACGAAGCAGGGAATGCGGGCAATCACGAAGTCTCCACCAGATGAGGTTCGATCTCGTCGAGCGTCCTGCGCACCGCGCGCCGCTCAAAGACCTGTCCGAACGCATGCGCCACCGACTCCCGTACGTCGTGGCCGAGGGAAGGATACGGCGCGACCCCAGTCGCGCTCGCATCCTCGAGCAGTTCGTGGGCCACCGACGTCATCACCACGTCGGCGATGCCACACGGGACCATCAGGTCGAAGTAGCTGAGGTCTGTACTGACGTTCAGCGCAAAGCCATGCCACGTGACCCAACTCCGTGCATGCACACCGATGCTCGCGAGCTTGCGGCCGTTCGTCCAGACGCCCGTCTTCCCCGGATTGCGATCGGCGACGACACCGAACGGCGCGACACCACGGATGATCACTTCTTCCACCTGTCGCAGGTACCAATGCAGGTCCTGCTTGTGCTCGGTGAGGTCGACGATCGGATACCCCACGAGCTGCCCCGGACCATGGAAGGTTACATCGCCGCCGCGTTCGACGTCGTGCAGCTCTACCCCGCGAGCCGCGAGCAGTGCCTCGGTCGCGAGCAGATTCCCCGCCTTGGTCGACCGCCCGAGCGTGATCACGGGCGGATGCTCCACCAGCACGAGCACGTCGTGCGACACGCGCTTGGCGATCCGCGCCGCCGCGAGGCTGCGCTGGAACGACAAGGCCTCCGCATAGCTGCGGAGGCCAAGGTCGAGGACGAGGACGTCCTTCATCGGTTCCGCGGGCTCACGCTTACGCGTGGTCAGGCGTCGTCACGCATGCAGCATCTTCCCCATCGAGTCGAGCACCGCCTCGGCAATCGCCTCGCTCAGCGTCGGATGCGCATGGATCGCGAGATCGATCTCCTCGACCGTGTACTCGTTCTCGCGCGCGACCGCGATCTCGTGGATCAGCTCGGTCGCATGCGCGCCGACGATGTGCGCACCGAGGATCTCGCCGTACTTCTCGTCGCGGATCACCTTCACGAAGCCCTCGGTCTCGCCGCTGGTGCGCGCGCGGCCGTTCGCCGAGAAGGGGAACTTGCCGATCTTGTACTTGAGTCCCTTCTCCTTGCACTGCGCCTCGGTGAGGCCGATGCTCGCGACCTCGGGGTGGCAGTAGGTAGCGCTCGGGATGTTGCCGTAGTTGACGGGATGATGCTTGTGACCGCCGATGATGTCGGCGACCACGTGGCCCTCGCGCGAGCCCTTGTGCGCGAGCATCGGCGGGCCGGCGACATCGCCGATCGCGTAGATGCCTTTGACGTTGGTCTCGAGCAGTGCGTTGACCTTGATGAAGCCGCGCTCGGTGATCTGGATGCCCGCTTCCTTGAGGCCCGGCACGTCGATGTTGGGCGCACGGCCGGCGGCGACGAGTACGACGTCGAACTGCATCTCCTTCTTCTCGCCGGCGACCTCGACCGGGATGGTGACGCCGGTCTTGGTGGTCTTCACCGTGCCGAGCTTGGCGCCGACGATGATCTCGATGCCGCGCTTTTTTAAGGCCTTCGCGAGTTCGACCGAGCAGTCCTCGTCCTCGATCGGCAGCAGGCGCGGCATGACCTCGAGCAGTGTGACCTTGGTGCCGAATGCGTTGAACACATCCGCGAACTCGCACCCCACCGCGCCGGCGCCGATGATCGCCATCGTCGCGGGGGCCTTGTCGAGCGTGAGCGCCTCGTCGGACGAGATGATCGTGGTCTTGTTGAGCTCGAGGCCGATCTGCGGAAGTCCCTTCACGCGCGAGCCGGTCGCGATCACCACCGCCTTGGTCGCGGTGTGGGTCTCGCTCTTGCCGTCGGCGCCGGTCACCTTCACCGACTTGCCTGCACCGAGCGCACCGGTGCCCTTGAGCCAGGTGATCTTGTTCTTCTTGAAGAGGAACTCGACGCCCTTGGAGTTCTGCGCCGACACCGCGCGCGAACGCTTCATGGCGATGCCGTAGTCGAGCGTCACCTTCTCGACCTTCACGCCGAACTCAGCGCTCTTGGCGACCTTCTGGACGATCGAGGCGGCTTCGAGGAGCGCCTTGGCGGGGATGCAACCCCAGAGGACGCAGGTGCCGCCGAGGCCTTCGCGCTCGACGACGGCGACGGACTGGCCGAGCTGGGCGGAGCGGAGGGCGCCGACGTAGCCGGCTGGGCCACCGCCTACATAGATCACGTCGTATTGAGCCATTGGAGCGAAGGTGTGAGGTGGGAGGTGGGAGGTGTGGGGAACGACCACCTCGCCTTAGAACACTAGCAGCAGCGGGTTCTCGATGAGGCGGCGGAGGGTCTGCAGGAACTTGGCGCCCACCGCGCCGTCGATCACGCGATGGTCGCAGCTCATGGTGACGCGGAGCTTCTTGCGGACTTCGAAGCCGCCGTTCACACCGACGACGACCTTGTCCTCGATCGCGCCGATCGCGAGGATGCCGACCTCGGGCGGGTTGATGATCGCCGTGAACTGATCGATCTGCATCATGCCGAGGTTCGACACGGAGAAGGTCGAGCCGGTGAACTCCTCGGGCTTGAGCTTCCGTTCGCGGGCGCGCTTGGCGAGAGACCTGGACTCAGCGGAGATCTCGCTCATGCGCTTGGTCTGCGCGTCAAAGATCACTGGGACGATCAGGCCGTCGTCGGTCGCGACCGCCATGCCGAGGTGCACGGTGTTGAAGTAGCGGATGCGATCGCCGAGCCAGTGGGCGTTCACCTCGGGATGCTGTGTGAGCGCGGTGGCGGTCGCCTTGAGGATGAGATCGTTGAACGAGAACTTGAACGCGTCGCCGAGTTCGGCGGCGGCGTTGCGCATCTCGGCGGCGCGGGCGAGGTCGAACTCGGCCGTAAGATAGAAGGTCGGGATGGGGCCGATCGACTCGGCGAGTCGGCGCGCGATCGTCTTGCGGATCTGCGTGAGGCTCTCGTCGCGGAACGTGTCACCGGGAGCGGCCGCAGCGAACGCGCGCGGTGCGGGCGCTGCGCTCGTGACGGCAACACCGCCGGCGAGCGCGGCTTCGATGTCGCGCTTGATGATGCGGCCGCCGGGGCCGGAGCCCTGCACGCCGCTGAGATTGACGCCCTCGTCGCCGGCGAGTCGGCGTGCGAGAGGCGAGGCGATCACGCGACCGGCGGGAACGGCTGGTTCAGCCGCTGGTGCAGCGGCTGGTGCAGCGGCGGGCGCAGCGGCTGGTGCAGCGGCTGGTGCAGCGACTGGGGCAGCGACTGGTGCAGCGACTGGTGCAGCGACTGGTGCAGCGACTGGTGCAGCGACTGGTGCAGCGACGGCCGGCGCTACGCCCGCCGCACCAGCCACCAACGCCGCGATGTCCTCATCCGCCGCCGCGATCACCCCGACGAGCGTGCCGACCGGCGCAGTCGTACCCTCGGCCACGAGTCGCTTGCGCAACACACCATCACCGCGCGCGACCAGTTCCATCACCGCCTTGTCGGTCTCGACCTCGGCGAGGATATCGCCGGTCTTCACCGCGTCGCCCTCGTTCTTGTTCCACTTCACGAGGCGCCCCTCTTCCATCGTGGGGCTGAGGGCCTCCATGAACACTTTGGTCGCCATAGTTCCGGTCGTTGACGGTAGACGAGATATCGGTACAGCCGCAGAGCGAGGGGGAGCACGCGAAGTCGTAACCTCACACCTCACACCTCACACCTAGTTCAAGTACATCACCTTCTTCACCGCCGCGATCGTCTTCGCAAGATCCGGCTTCGCCGCCTTCTCGATCGCCTTCGCATACGGCATCGGCACGTCGGTCTGGTGCACACGGACGACCGGCGCATCGAGGTCGTCGAAGCAATCGCGTTGGATGTAGTCGACGATCTGCGCGCCGATGCCCGCGAGCTCCCACCCTTCTTCGAGCACCACCGCACGATTCGTCTTGCGCACCGAGGTCGTGATCGCCTCCACGTCCATGGGGCGCACCGTGCGCAGATCCACGACGTCGATGCGGATCCCTTCCTTCGCGAGCTGGTCGGCGGCGTTCATCGCGACGAGCACCATCTTGCCGCTCGTGATGATCGAGCAGTGATCACCCTCGCGCTTGAGGTCAGCCTTTCCGATCGGAACGATGTAGTCCTCGGCGGGGACCTCACCCTTGGTGTTGTAGAGCATCTCGCCCTCGAGCACGATCACCGGGTTGTCGTCGCGGATGGCCGCCTTGAGGAGCCCCTTCGCGTCGTACGGCGTGCCCGGAGTAACGACCTTCAAGCCCGGGATGTGCGCGAACCAAGACTCGAACGCCTGCGAATGCTGCGCCGAGAGCTGGAGTGCGGCGCCGTTGGGGCCACGGAAGACCATCGGCATCGGGTACTGACCGCCCGACATGTAGAGCATCTTGGCGGCGGCGTTCACGATCTGGTCGATCGCGAGGAGCGCGAAGTTCCAGGTCATGAACTCCACGACTGGGCGCAGTCCGACCATCGCCGCACCCACGCCGACGCCGGCGAAGCCTAGCTCGGTGATCGGCGTGTCGACCACGCGCATCTCGCCGAACTCCTCGAGCAGTCCCTTGGAGACCTTGTAGGCTCCGTTGTACACAGCGACCTCCTCACCCATGAGGAAGACGCGGTCGTCGCGCTGCATCTCTTCGCGGAGGGCCTGATTGAGGGCTTCGCGGTACGTGATGATCGCCATGGTCAGCTCGTGGTGTCGACGAGGACGTCTTCGTAGAGCGCCGCCAGCGGCGGCTCCGGGGAGGCGTCGGCGAAATCCCACGCGTCCTGACAGACGGTCTTGATCTCCTGCTCCATCGCCGCGAAGTCGCCCTCGGTGATGTCACCGGCCTCGTACATGCGTGCCTTGAGCAGGTTGATCGGGTCGCGCTTGAGGTACTCGTCGAGCTCGGCCTTGGTGCGATAGGTGCCGCTCACCGCGTCGGACATGGAGTGACCCATGTAGCGGTAGGTGCGGATCTCGAGGAGGACGGGTTTGGACTCGCGGCGCGCAGTCTCGAGCGCGCGTTCCATCGATTCGCGGACGGCGAAGACGTCCTGCCCGTCGACGTACTCGCCATGCATGCCATCGTATGCGTCGGAGCGCCGCGAGAGATCCTTGATCGCCGCAGCGCGCTCGACCGATGTGCCCATGCCGTACTTGTTGTTCTCGATGATGAACAGGCAGGGCAACTTCCAGAGCGCGGCCATGTTGAGCGCTTCGTGAAAGGCACCGGTGTTGACCACCGACTCGCCCATGAAGCAAGCGATCACCTGGTCGCCACCGCGGTACTTGATCGCGAAGCCGACACCGGCAGCGATCGGCACATGCCCGCCGACGATGCCGTGACCGCCGAGGAAGTTGAGGTTGCGGTCGAAGAGGTGCATCGAGCCGCCCTTGCCGCGCGAGCAGCCGTCGATGCGGCCGAACAGCTCGGCCATGATCGAGCGCGGCGTCATGCCGCGGGCGAGTGCCTGCCCGTGGTCGCGATAGGTGGTGATGATGTAGTCGTCCGGGCGCAGCATGGAGATGACGCCGGTCGAGACGCCCTCCTGCCCGATGTAGAGATGGCAGAAGCCACCGATCTTCCCGAGCGCGTAGGCTTCACCGACCTTCTCCTCGAATCGGCGCTGGAGGAGCATCGTGTGCAGCAGCTCGCGGCGGAGCGTGGCGTCGCCGGGGAGGTGCTTGCCGTCAGTGCGTTTCTTGGCAGCCATTAGTGTGATGCGGTGTGCGGAAGGGGAGTTGGATCAGACGCCTGCGGCCTGCACCTGCTCCCACGCGTGGTAGGACGAACGGACGAGCGGCCCGGACTCGACGTGCCTGAAGCCCATCGCCATGCCCTCGGTGCGGAACATGTTGAACTCGTCGGGCGTGACGTAGCGGTCGAGCGTGATGTGGTCGTCGGAGGGACGGAGGTACTGGCCGAGAGTGAGGATGTCGACGTCGACCTCGCGCAGTTCGCGCATGGTCTTGAGGACCTCTTCATTGGTCTCGCCCATGCCGAGGATGATGCCGGTCTTGGTCGGGATGTCCGGTGCGATGGATTTCGCGAAGCGGAAGATCTCGAGCACGCGCTCATAGCGGCCGCCAGGGCGCGCCTTCTTATAGAGGCGCGGGACGGTCTCAGTGTTGTGGTTATAGATCTCCGGCCTCGCCTCGAGCACGGCACGGATGGAGTCCTCGTTGCCCTGGAAGTCGGGCACGAGCACCTCGACCGAGCAGCCGGGAACGGCCTCGTGCACCTGACGGATCACCTCGGCGAACGCCCATGCCCCGAAGTCGGGGAGGTCGTCGCGGTCCACGCTCGTGATCACGAGGTGGCGGAGGTTCATCTTCTTCGCCGCTTCGGCCACACGGCTCGGTTCGGCCGGGTCGAACTTCGGCGGGCGGCCGTGCGCCACGGCGCAATAGGCGCAGTTCCGGGTGCAGACATCGCCGAGGATCATGAAGGTCGCGGTGCCGTGCTCCCAGCACTCGCCGACATTCGGACAGTGGGCCTCTTCGCAGACCGTGTGGAGGTCGAGCTCCTTCATCAACTGCTTCAGATGGAGGTAGTTCGCTCCGCCGGGCGCCTTGACCTTGAGCCAGGACGGCTTGCGGTCGGGGAGGGGGTCGGCGCGGTGCCGGCCCATGATCTGGTAGAGGACCTCAGCCATCTCTGTGTCCGTGCCCGTTGGAGGGGTGGCTTGTGCCGAGTGGTTCGGAGTGGAGGATAGGCGTCTGGATGGGTTTGGGGTAGATGTATTAACCGTTTAAATCACTTATTGACGGTTAGCGGCGCGAATGGCCCTTTCCCCTAGTCGCAAACGGCAAACTGTTTTCTACCACAGGGGCACAGGGGACACAGGGGGGGCGTGGGAGGTCAACGCTGGCAGTGTTCCTCATGTGGCGCTTCTGGGGGATCAGAACCTTTACAGCGCGGACGAATCACCCCTGTGCCCCCTGTGCCCCTGTGGTGAACAGTCGTTGCGCTTACTCTCACACGGTCCGCGGCCAGCTGGCCCGAAACCCGCCGCCCTCCCCCTGCGTAATGAGCTCAACTCCTCCCTCAGGGACACCATGCTTCGCACCGTCTTCATGATCGGCCTCATCGCGCTCGCCGGGCTCTTCCTCCTCAAGCTCTTCTTCGGGATCCTCGGCGGACTCTTCGGTCTCTTCTTCGCCCTGATCGGCATGGCGATCCCGGTGCTATTGCTCGGCCTCGTCGTCTATGTGTTGCTGAAGATCTTCGCGCCCGACACGGCAAAGGAGCTGCGCGACAAGTTCGACGGGAAGTGACGCGCGTGCACTACCGCGGTCGCAGCGACGCCGTCTCGACCACGCGCGTGCAGCGTCGGTAGCGAGTGCGACGAAGGCCCGGTCGAGCGAAGATGTACAGAAGCGGGGGGGGCCCCCGTGGGGGGGCGCCCCCGGGGCGGGGGGGGGGGCGCCCCCCCCCCCCCCCCCCCACCCCCCCCCCCCCCCCCCACCCCCACCCCACCCCCCCCCCCCCCCCCCCCCCCCCCCCCCCCCCCCCCCCCCCCCCCCCCCCAACCACCCCCCCCAACACACACAAAC
>JANOWT010000287.1:0-4622 GCA_031418115.1 Gemmatimonadota bacterium | reverse complement strand
AACAAGGACGACGCCTGGCTCGATCATGACGACGACGTGGCGATCAAGTTCACGACCGGCACGATCAACATGAATGCGGTCGATGCCCGCGGTGACATCAGTTCGGTGACGACCACCAGCGGCATGGCATGGAAGATCCCCGGGCGGATCGGGGACTCGCCGGTGATCGGCGCCGGTCAGTACTGCGACAATACCGTCGGTGCGGCGGGGTCGACGGGCCGCGGTGAGGCGAACATCAAGGTGTGCGGCGCTTTCCTCACCGTGGAGTTCATGCGGCAGGGACTCGCGCCCGAGGTCGCGGTGCTCAAGACGCTGGAGCGCCTGGTCGCGATGACCGAAGCGCGGCTCCTGCGCTCGGATGGCCGGCCGAACTTCGACATCCAGTTCTACGCGTTGGCGAAGGACGGGCGGTACGCGGCGGGGACGCTGTACGAGGGTGCGCAGTTCGCGGTGTGCGACGAGCGTGGTGCGCGACTCGAGAAGTGCGTGCACCTGTATCCGCGTCCGGCGCGCTGACCAACGCCGGACGAAGCCACCGCTACCAGCCGATCCCGACCGCCACCACGAACCGTGTGTCGGTCTTGCCGGGCCGTCGGCGCGCGAGGGGGTCATCGAGCGTGGTCACGCGTACCATGCCTCCGACGTCGATCAACACGTGCCGTCCCATCATCACGCGCGCCCCGATCTCGGCCCCCGGCTCCCACCCGCTCAGGCGCTGCACCATCGCGGGGCCGGGGGTAGGAGGTCTGGGGATCACGATGATCAGCGAGTCCGTCGGGTAGTAGGGCGGAGTGATCCACTGAGGATACGATATCCGCCGCTTCTCGTAGCTCAGGAACTCTCCGATGTAGACAGCGAAGCTCTGGCGCTCGCCGTCGCGCGAGAGGGCGGCGGGATACCAGCGAGCGTGGAGTGCCAGACTCGATGCGCGGTAGGTCGGCTCGCCGCTCGGGATTGGAAAGCAGGAGCTATACTCCGGCAGGCAGGGCGCGAACGGGAGATCACGCGCGGGTTCTGCGAAGCTCCGGTAGAGGAGCGGCTGCTCCGGCCGATCAGTTTCGCTGGTGTGCGAGCCGGAGAGACCCAAAGTGAAGCGGCCGATCACGAGCGGCTCGACCGTCAGGCGCCATCGATCGTCGAGCGCCGCGCTCAGGTCGAATGAGAGGGCCTGCCTGAGTGGAAGCGGCGCTCCCCGCGCCTGTGCTTGCGCTGACTGGGCGCAGAGCACCGTCGTGGTGGCGAGCGTCAGCAGGCAGGTGCGGAATGAGGGTGTCACGGACGGCATCAAGCGCTCCGGAGTGAAGTGCACACCTGGCAGTACCCCGCCGATCGGTGGTCGCGTCTCAAAGTTCTCTGGTCAGCGCCGCGCTCGCACCCGCGCGAGCAGCTCCGGCATCGCGTGAAAGTGGTCGACATGATCGGGCGCCGAGTTGCCGGCGAAGCCGAGCAACTCGAATCCACCCGCTCGGGCCTCACTGACCTGCTGCATCCCGCGCGCTCCCCACTGCAGCACCGCCGTCCGAGGAACGCCGAGTGCCGCGAGCAACCAGTCGGCGGTCTCGGTGGTGCTGGCGAAGGTGCCGGGAAAGATCTCCGAGTGCGTGACGAGGAATCGCTTCTCACCTCGCACGGCCGCACGTGCGAACTCGGTGAACGCGACGAGGTTCGTGGTGTCGAGCGCACCGGAGTCGGCGAGCACGCGGCCTTCGGGCACGTACGAGGTGTGCATCCCGTCGAGCAGCAGGACCGCGTTCACACGCGCGAAGTGGCGTGGCTCGCGCAGGATCGCGCGAATGGCGCCGTGGCCCGCCGAGAAGCCCACGAGCGTCAGGCGCGTGAATGTCGCGGGAGCGCCGGTCACCACGGCGACCTCTTTCGCAACGCCGGAGAGCAACGAGTCGAACATCTCGGCGGTGGTGAACGCGCGGACGTACGCTCCCGATCCGGCGCCGAGGTTCACCACCGCCACCACGGTCGCCTCGCCGAGTGCTGCGACCGCTTGCTCAGGGATCCAGGCGGCTCCGTGGAAGTGGATCACGAGGTCGAGGCTCGTGCTCACCGCGACGGGCACGCGGACCGAGACCGTGCGTCCACTGGGCCCGATGAACGAGCGGGCGGTGCCGGGCACGTCGCGCTGAGTCAGGCGCTCATGTGCACGCGTGGTCTCGCTCATGGGCGACGGGTTCTGCCCTGACGCTGGTGCGGCCGGGCGTTGCGCGGCGACGTCGGTGGGTGACGTCATCAACGCGATCAGCGTGCTCAGCGCGACGATCGTCCTCACCGCGACCAACGCGATACGCTGCACCGCCTAACTCCCGAACGCCTTCGCCGTTCCGCTCACCTTCTCGGCCGCCGAGACGAGCGCGTTCGCGGCCGCCGCGATCTCCTGTGTGCTCGCGCTCTGTTCCTCGCTCGCCGCCGCGACGTCGTGCATCGCGCTCGCGAAGTTCTGCGTGCCGGCGGTGAGCGAGTCGAGCTTCTGCGTGATCTCGGCGGCGAGCTTCTTGCCGGTCGAGGCGGTGCTCGCCATGGTGCTCACCCACTCGTTGGCGGCGTCGACCGCGAGTTCCACCTGCGTGAACGCCTGACGGCCGTGCGTCGTGGCAGCGCGGACGGTCTCGACCGTGGTGAGCGACCGAGCGCTCGTCGTGCGCGCACTCTCCATCTGCGCGATCAGGTCCTGCATGAGCTTGTCGGTGTGTTCGGCGGCCTCGGCCGAGCTCTGCGCGAGGCGACGGACCTCGGTAGCGACCACCGAGAAACCCTCACCCTGCTCCCCCGCGCGCGCGGCTTCCATAGCCGCATTCAGCGCGAGGAGCTTTGACTGACGCGCGATCTTCTGCACGAGCACCACGAAGCCGCGGATCTGGTCCGAAGCCGTCGCGAGCGACTCGGTCACGCGCGCACTCACCTGTACGTCGAGCACGAGGGCGTCGAGTCGGCGCGCGCTCTCGTCGAGCTGCTCGTGGCTCTCCGACGCGAGCAGCTTGAGCCGTTCGTTGCGTGCGATGCCCTCGGCAGCGCCGGAGTCGATCGTCGCGGCGAGCGAGTTGAGGCGGCCGGCATCGATCGAGAGGAGCTTGATCGTGTCGGCCATGTCGGACGCTTGGGCGCTCAGTGTGCTCGCCGTCTCGGCGATCCCCGAGGCCGCGGTCGCCATGTGCTCGGTGCCGCCGGTGATCTCGCCCGAGCGCCGCGCGGTCTCGGCGGCGTTCTCGCGGATCGCCAGACCGAGCCGGCGCAGTTCGAACGACATGTCGACCATGGCCCGGGCCAGCCGGCCGAGCTGACCGCCCTCGCCGGCCGCGGCCGGCGTGCGCGTAAGGTCACCGCTCGTGATCGCCTCGGCGACGTCGGCAATGTCGCGCAACTGCTCGCCCACGACCGGCGAGATGAACCAGCGGAAGAAGGCGGCGGAGATGCCGCCCGCGAGTGTGATCGCGAGTGCCGAGAGCAGCACGATGCCGCCGGCCTCGGCCATGGCGACGACCCGCGACCAGAAGACGATGACGAGCGCGGCGAAGCCGGCGAGGCCCCCGATCGCACCCCAGCCGGAGAGGCGGTCGATGATGTGCTTGCGCACTGACTCACCGTCGGCCCTCGCCTTCGCTTTTGTTCCCGCAGCGGTGATGGCTAGATTGCTCAGACTCCCTTCCTATATAGACTGATGACAGCACCAATCGAGCCGATCGGCTACGACCCGTCGGCAGTAGAATCGCTCTGGCGCCAGCGCTGGGCCGATCGCGCCACGCACACGACGGACATCGCGCACGGGGCGAATCCGTTCTACGCGCTCATGATGTTCCCGTACCCGTCAGCCGAAGGGCTGCATGTCGGGAACCTCTTCGCGTTCACCGGATGTGATATCTACGCGCGGTTCCAGCGCCTGCAAGGCCACACGGTCTTCGAGCCGTTGGGCTACGATGCGTTCGGGATCCACTCGGAGAACTTCGCGCTCAAGGTGGGGAAGCATCCGATGGAGCTCATTCCGAGCAACATCCGGAACTTCCGCCGGCAACTCGATCGTGCGGGCCTCATGGTCGACTGGTCGCGCTCGGTCGACACGACCGCTCCCGAGTACTACAAGTGGACGCAGTGGGTCTTCCTGCAACTCTACGAACGGGGGCTCGCGTACAAGAAGGCCGCCGCGGTGAACTGGTGCCCGTCGTGCAAGACCGTGCTCGCCAACGAACAGGTCGAGGGCGGCACCTGCGAGCGCTGCGGCACGACGGTGGAGCAGCGATTCCTCGAGCAGTGGTTCTTCAAGATCTCCGATTTCTCGGAGAGATTGCTCAAGAACCTCGAGCGGCTCGACTGGTCGGAGACCACGAAGCAGGCGCAGCGCAACTGGATCGGGAAGTCGGACGGGGCGGAGCTGGTGTTCTCGGTGAGCGACACCCAGGCCGACGCGGGGAGCGCGACGGTGGCGGTGACCGAGGAGTTCGCGATCGCCGAGGACCGGATCCGCGTGTTCACCACGCGTCCCGACACGATCTTCGGCGCCACCTACCTGGTGCTCGCGCCCGAGCACCCGCTGGTGGACACGATCAGCACGGCGGAACAGCGTGCCGTGGTGGACGCGTACCGGGAGCGCACGCGCAAGCAGGACCTCGTCACGCGGA
>JANOWT010000286.1:0-2857 GCA_031418115.1 Gemmatimonadota bacterium | reverse complement strand
CGCGTGGTGCTCGAGAAGCCGAGCAACCCTGACGACCTGATCAGCGAGGCTGATTTCGCCAAGGATGATCGCTTGCCCTATTGGGCCGATCTCTGGCCGGCGGCGATCGTGTTGGCGGAGTTCCTCGAGAAGCGGGCGATGTTGGCGGCCGAGGCCGGTCAGTCCACCGACCCGCGCGGTGTCGCCGACGTGGTCTCACCGCGCGCACTTGAGCTCGGTTGCGGCCTTGGTCTCGTCACCATCGCGGCGATGCTCGCGGGACACGAAGTCCTCGCCACCGACTACTACGCCGATGCCACGCTACTCACGGCGCGCAACGCCGTTCGCGTGGTCGGGCGCGAGCCGGCACTGCGCATGGTCGACTGGCGCGATCTCCCTGACGACCTCGGCACATTCGACGTGGTGCTCGCGGCCGACGTGCTCTACGAGAAGCTCTACGCTCCGCTGGTCGCCGAGGCGATCAAGCGCACACTCGCGCCCGATGGGGTGGCGTGGGTCTCGGACCAGGGGCGTGTGGCGCTCAGCCTCTTTCTCGAGGAGGCGATGGCTCGCGGACTCACGGCGCGCATCGTGCACTTCGAGACCCGTCCTACCAATCCACCGGCCCCGGAGGGCTCGGCCGTGCACGCGATCACGATCTATGAACTGAGGCACGGGTAGCATGCCGACCGGGGGGTGGCGAGTGATTGCGCTGCTCGTGCTGTTCGGTGGCGCGGCTTGGGCGATCCGGCGCGCCGGCGATCGTCTGCGTTCGGAGTTGGGGGGAAAGCAACGCAACAAGAAGTCGGGGCTGACGAAGGAGGAGATCGATGCGATCGTCTCGAGCGGGCTTGCCACGCCGGCGGCGCTCTTTGCGATGAGTGCTGCGGAGCAGAAGCTCCTCTCCGCTTCGGCTCGGTCGCTCGGGCGGGCCGCGGGGTCGCGCGACTCCGCGTCCGAGCGGGAGTGAACCTCGCCGTGCTCGAGCGGCTTGCGCCGATGCTCGCTGACCACATATTTATGGTCATTCATCCTGGAGCGGTCAAATGCCAACAAAGCGGTCTCAGCGGAGCCGGACGATGTCCGCAACGGAGTTCAAGGCACAGTGCCTCTCGCTCATGGACGATGTTCAGCGCACGGGCGACGAGGTCATCATCACGAAGCACGGCAAGGCGGTCGCCCGTCTTGTCGCGCCCGAGAATGCGCTGTCCTCGGCGTACGGCTGGATGAACGGCACGGTCACTTTCGTCGGAGATGCGACCGCGCCTGAGGATGTGTGGGATCTGGACGCCTCGATCTTCCCGAAGCGATGAGTCCGCGGCCACGCGCCGGCCGCGTCGCAGAAATCGCATTCGCCGAGTACACCGCAGTCGCGAACCGCGTGGTGCTCGATACTCATGCCTGGGTGGGATTCCTCGATCCGAGCGCGTACGCGTTGGGGACCGAAGCGTTGCGCGTGATCTCCGCGGCGCAGCAGTCGGGTGGAATGCTCGTCCCCGAGTCGGCCGTCTGGGAGATTGCACTCAAGGCAGGACGAGGCTCGATGCGACTGGGCCTTCCGCTGCGCGGATGGATCGAGCGCGCTCGCTTGGCGCCTGGCACGCGCATGATTCCATTCTCGCCCGAGTTGATGATGCGCACCGCTGAACTCGGGTCGGGCGCGCCGAGCGACCCATTCGACCGCGCGATCATGGTGACGGCAATCGCTGCGGGCGCACCACTGGTCACCGCGGACCGAAAGATCATCGCGTGGTCGAACGCGAACGGCGCGTTACGAGTCGTGCCCGCTCGGTAAGCCGCTCAGACCCAGCGCCGCACTCGCGCGCAGTAGTCCTCATACTCGGCGCCGAACTTCCGCCGCAGATACGCTTCCTCGCGCGGCACGATCAACACTGCCGTCGCAACGATCGGCACGAGCACCAACGCGACCACCGCGAACTTGTCACTCACGACGCCGATCCCGACCTGGATGATCGCGAACCCGATGTAGACCGGATTACGCGACCAGGCGAACGGGCCGTCGCTCACGATCGCCTTGGTCGCTTTCCATGGTTCGAGAGGCGTGCGCTTGGCTCGAAAGGAGATCTGCGCCCATGCGAGAAGTGCTGCGCCAAGCACGACGAGCACAGCGCCGACGGGCATCCACGTGGCTGGGCGCGCCGCCATGGGCCACCAGTGATGCACGCCGGCGCCGACGACCATCGCCGCGAGGTACGCGAGCGGCGGCTTGTACGGCAGGTCGGGATGGTCGGGATGGTCGGGCCCCACGCGCACCGCCTCGCGCACCTGACTCATCGCATGCTCCTCAGGCCAACTGTTGTGCGACGACCTCGGCGATGTCGTACACCGGGACCTCGCTGCCCTTCGCCTTCACGCCGTCCGCCATCATGGTCATGCAGAACGGGCAGGCGACCGCGATCGAGCCCGCGTTGGTGGCGAGCGCTTCCTCGGCACGTTCGATGTTGATGCGCTTCCCTTCCTTCTCTTCCATCCACATGCGACCGCCACCGGCGCCACAGCAGAGACCCTTGTCCTTGCTGCGCGGCATCTCCACGAGGTTCATCACCGGCAGCGCTCGCTTCAAGGTCTCGCGCGGCGCATCGTACACATCATTGTAGCGGCCGAGGTAGCAGGAATCGTGGTAGGTAAAGGTGCTCACCGGCGCATGCAGGTCCTGACGGATGGGCACGCGCCCCTCGGCCAGCAGGTGTTCGATGTATGTGGAGTGATGCACCACGTCGTATTCGCCGCCGAACTGCGGGTACTCGTTGCCGAGCTGGTGGAAGCAGTGCGGGCAGGCCGTGACGACCGTCTTTACGCCATACTTGCCGAGCGTCTCGACGTTGTCCTTGGCGAGCATCTGGTAGAGGTACTCGTT
>JANOWT010000285.1:0-5476 GCA_031418115.1 Gemmatimonadota bacterium | reverse complement strand
ACGTTCACGGGGCGCGCGTGGAGCGAGGCGGCGCTGCTCAAGTATGCGTATGCGTTCGAGCAGGCGACGAAGGCGCGGCGGGGGCCCAGGTACATCACGACGCTCGAGGGGTAGGCGGGTCGTGGCGTCGTCTGGAGTCGTGGCCGAAGCGTAGGTCATCGGGATACGGCAGTACGTCGGGCACCACGCCGCGCCGCAGTTCGTTCTGCCGCTCGACCCACCATCGCGCGGTGACGAGGTCCGGGAAGTTCTCCACGAACAAGTTCCTGTCCCGCCCCGGCGCAAAGAGGAACGCGGGCCACTCCGCCGGAAAGACATCATTCGGTCCGACCGAGTACCAAGGCTCCGCCGCCAGCTCGTCGATCTCGTCGCGCGCGGCGACGAGATCGCGGAACTTGAGTTCGGTGACCAGCGCGACCTCGTCGTAGTCGTAGAACACCGCGCGCCCGCTGGTCGTGACGCCGAAGTTCTTGCAGAACAGATCGCCAGGAAAGATCCCCGCTGCCGCGAGCTCGCTGATGGCGCGACCATATTCGTCGATCCCGTGCCGCGCGCGCGCATCGTCGGCGCCGCGCAGGTAGATGTCGAGCGGCGTCAGGCGGGCCTCGATGTACAGGTGCTTCACGATCAGCCGGTCGCCGTCGCGCTCCACGATCGAGTCGCACGCGGACTCCAACTGGGCCAGGAGCACCGCGTCGAAGCGTGCAAGTGGGAACGCCACGTCGGAGAACTCGAGCGTGTCGGCCATGCGGCCCACCCGATCATGATGCTTCACGAGCTGGTACTGCCGACGCACGTCGTCGTGCGTCGACTGCTTGGGCGCTCCGAAGGTGTCGCGCATGAGCTTGAACACGCAGGGGAATGACGGCAGCGTGAAGACGACCATCACCAGGCCGCGCACACCTGGTGCCTCGACGAACTGATCGGTCGCGTGCGCGAGGTGTTCCTGCAGGTCCCTGTAGAAGAGCGTCTTGCCCTGTTTCTGCAGGCCGACTGCCGTGTAGAGCTCGGCGGCGGAGCGCGCCGGCATGAGCTTGCGCAGAAAGGCCACGTACGCGGAGGGGACGTCCATCTCGACCATGAAATAGCTGCGCGCGAGGCTGAAGAGGACGTCGAGCCTCGCACTGCCGATGAGCAGCGCATCGAGCACCAGCGGACCGTCGCCCGACGCATGGCGGATGGGCACCGCGAACGGATGCTCGCGGGCGCCGTTGATGATCCGTCCCACGATGTAGGCTGCTTCGCCCCGATAGAATAGCGACGAGAGTACCTGCACCTGCAGGTTCGCGTGGCGTTCCTCCGGTGCCGGGAAGGCCGCCTGCAGCGCGCGGACCACACAACGCAGGTCGCGCGCGAGGTCGTCGAACGGTACCCGCAGCGCTGCATCGGCGACGATCGCCCGGAGCGTGCGCCGAAATCCCTGTGTCGCCGGATGGTAGCAGCGATACGCCGGCTGGTCCCCTTCGATGAACTCCGACGAGACCGCCGGGCGCCAGAAAATGTACTCGTTGCGGTAGTAGGTCCGTTCGAGCACCCGGCACGCGACCGAGTTGAAGAACGTCTCGGCGAGCTCGGGCCGACGGTGGTCGTAGAGGAGTTCGATGTAAGAACGCTTGACGTGCGGCCAGACCGACTCGTCGTCGCGCGCACGCGGGAACCGCGCGGAGATGGCATCGACGGCCTCGCGTACCCGCGCGTCGTACAGATCGATGCGCTCGCCCTGCGCGGCGCGAACCGCCGCCCAGTCCGCGCGCTCGAACCGCCCCTGTGCCTCGGCGCACATCTTGCGGAAGATGCGATAGTGCCGGTCGAAGCCCTCGAGGATCGCTCCGGCGATGTCGCTGGCCAGTTCCATGTCCTATCTTAGCACGAGTTGACCAGAGGAGCAGACGCGCGCATGGCCGTGAGCACGACCACCCCCCACTCGCCCGGACGCGGCCTCGCCGTGCGCCCCGACATCGCGCAGCGCTATGCCGACGTGCTCACGCCGGCGGTGTGGCGTGCCCTCGAGGCGCTGGCCTCCCTCGACGACGACCGGAAACGGTTGATGCGTGAGCGTGTCGAGCGGCGCGCTGCCCGTGCGCGCGCGGGACAACGGATCGACTTCCTCGACCCCGCGCTCACCATTCCCCGGACCTCGCTCACCGTTCGAGATGCTCGCGCGGGGCGGTTCGACGGCTCCGAGATCCCGCCCGACCTGCAGCGTCAGTGGATCCAGGGTACCGGCCCAGCCACGCGGCCCCGTTGCGACCTGGCCGCCGGCCTCCGCAACGTCGCCTACGCCCTGCTCTCCGGCGCCGACGGCTGGATGTTCGACGGCGAGGACGCGCTCGGTCAGGTCGAGACGATGTCGCTGGACAACCACAGGAACCTCAAGCTCGCGTTTGCGTCCGACCCCAGGTTCCTCGACGTCGCCGAGCGTGTCGCGGCCGAGATGAACGCCTGGGCACGCGAGACACTCGGCCGCGAGGCGATCGCCGACTGGCGCGCGCAGCTGGAGTTCACCACGCGGATCTTCCGGGCGCGCGGCCTGCACCTGGTCGACCGGCATGTCCGTGACCGCGACGGCCGGCACCTCTCGGCGTCGATCGTGGACGCGACGCTCTACATCGTGAACAACTACGAGGTCCTGCGGGCAGCTGGACGCTCGCTGGTCCTCTACTTGCCCAAGATCCAGACGGCCGAGGAGGCCGCGCTCTGGCATGACATCCTGCTGGCGCTCGAACGTCAGGTGGGCCTTCCTGAAGCGAGCATCAAGACCTACGTGCTCGTGGAACAACTCGAGGCCTGCTTCCAGCTGATGGAGATCCGCGCCGCGCTCGGCCGCCGCTTCGTCGGATTCAATACGGGACGCTGGGACTACATCAACAGCGTCTCCGACGCGCTGGCATGGGACGGCGCGTTCGTGAATCCCGACATCAGCGCGATCACCATGACGTACGGCTACATGCGTCACTACGAGAATCGTGTACGCAGCGCCGTGAACACGCCTGACCGCAATGGGCGGTGCGCACTCTGGCAAGGCGGGATGGAACCCAACATCCCCGTCGGATCGGCCAAGGGCGTTGCCGACGGGATGGCGCGCGCGAAGGCTGGGGGCATGCGCGAGCAGCAGGCGGGCGCGAGTGGCAAGTGGGTGGCGCACTGGAAGATGGTCCACGTCCTGCGCCCGATCTGGGAAGCGGTGGGAGCACCGAACCAGCTCGGGCGCGCCTTCCCTTCACTCGCGTATGACCGCGCCGCTGCTGACGCACTGCTGCTGCTCGAGTCCGCACCACGCACCGTACGCGGCGCACGCGACCTTCTCTCGGTCGCATTGCAGTACGGGAACGCATTCGGACGCGGCTACCAGGCGGCCGCGCTCAAGCCCGCCGACGCCTTCGGCGACCCCGACGTCCTCTACCTCATGGAGGACATGGCGACCGGCGAGATCAGGCTCAGCATCCTCTGGGAGTGGCTGCACAAGGACGCGCGGTTCACCGACACCGACGCCGCTACTGGCATCGCCGCCGGTGACGCGCTCACACCGGCGCTCTTCGACCGCCTGCTCGCGGAAGAGTACGACAGGCTCGTGCACGCGACCGATCGCGATGTGCACGACGACTCCAAACGCACCACGCTCCCGATCGCGCGCGCGATCGTCGCGCGCTACGTGCGGAGCCCCGTCAAGGCGCCCTGGTTCGTGGACCTGCTCAATCTGAACCTCGACGATCACGACCTCGCGCGCGCGACCGCGCGGATCGACACCTTCATGACCGCCTTCGCGCATGACGGCACCCGTCTCACCGACACCATCGACCTGCGTGCTACCTGAATGGGGAACGACATGAGCTTCGACGACGACGTAGAACGACTCCGGGCCTGGTTCGCTTCGCCGCGATTCCACGGCATCACGCGCGTGCATTCGGCGCGCGAGGTGATCGAGCAGCGCGGCACGATCCGCGGCGACTACGCCGTCGCGCGCGACGCCGCCGAGCGATTCCATGAACTCCTCCGGCGACTCTTCGAGCAGGGCAAGAGCGTCACGACCTTCGGACCCTACTCGCCGGGACAGGCGGTCGCGATGAAGCGCATGGGGATCGACGCCATCTATCTCGGTGGCTGGGCGACGAGCGCCAAGGGCTCGGTGCAGGAGGACCCGGGTCCTGATCTCGCGAGCTACCCGCTCAGTCAGGTCCCCGACGAAGCCGCGCCGATCGTGCGTGCGCTGCTCACGGCGGACAAGAACCAGTTCCACGCGCGCGCCCGTATGACCGCAGCCGAGCGCAACGCGACTCCGGAGATCGACTTCAGGCCCTACATCATCGCCGACGCCGACACGGGGCACGGCGGCGACGCGCATGTGCGCAATCTCGTCCGTCGGTTCGTCGAGGTGGGTGTGCCCGGCTATCACATCGAGGACCAGAAGCCCGGCGTGAAGAAGTGCGGTCACCAGGGCGGCAAAGTGCTCGTGGCCGAGGACGAGCAGATCAAGCGACTCGTCGCGGCGCGGTTCCAGCTCGACATCATGGGCGTGCCGGGGCTGATCGTCGCGCGGACCGATGCCGAGTCGGCGACACTGCTCGACGGCCGCAGCGACGAGCGCGACCAGCCGTTCATCCTTGGCGCGACCAACCTCAGTGTTCCGACCTTCCGGGCGGCCTTCCTCGCGATCCTGCGTCAGCTGCAGCACTCGGGCCTCGAGGAACTCAGCGGGCACGAGCTCTATGCGCTCTGCGACGAGGAGTACACCGCGGCCGATGCCTGGCTCGCGCGCGCGGGTCTCGACCAGCGGATCGCGGCGGCGGCATCCGAGCACCACGCGGGCGTGCTCAGCGTTGACGCAGCGTTCGACATGGTGTTCGAGAAGTTCGCCGATCTCTGGCGCGCCGAGGCTGGCGTGTCGACCTACGCGGACGCGGTGGCCGCGGCGATCGACCTGCGCGGTGCCGAAGCGGAGCAGCTCCCGATCACCAAGGCGGCCTGGCTGGAGTTCGCCGCGAACGCGCCCTGGTACCGAGCACGTGAGAAGGCGCGCTCGTTGGGACTCGCCGTCACCTGGGATTGCGAGCACGTGAAGACGCCGGACGGCTATTACCAGGTGCGCGGCGGTCTCGAGTACGCGATCGCCAAGTCACTGGCCGCCGCACCGTTCGCCGATCTGCTCTGGATGGAGACCAAGAGCGCGCACTTGGGCGACGCCAAGAAGTTCGCCGACGCGATCCACGCGCGTTTCCCTGAGAAGATGCTCGCCTACAACCTCTCGCCGTCGTTCAACTGGGACACGACCGGGATGAACGACGAGGAGATGCGGCAGTTCCCGCTGGAGCTCGGGAAGATGGGATTCGTCTTCAACTTCATCACGTACGGCGGTCATCAGATCGACGGACTCGCCGCCGAGGAGTTCGCAGCTTCGTTGCGCGAGAACGGCATGCTCGCGCTGGCACGGGTGCAGCGGAAGTTCCGGCTGCTCGACTCGGGCTATCGCACGCCGCAG
>JANOWT010000284.1:0-1580 GCA_031418115.1 Gemmatimonadota bacterium | reverse complement strand
CACTCGCGATCGTGGTACTCGTGTTGGCCTTCTCGCGTCCCTTCTTCGGGCGCAGCGCCGAAGCGACCGCTGAGGCGCGCGTGCGCAACGTGGTGCTCCTGCTCGATCGGTCCCTGAGCATGGGCTACGAAGGCAACTGGGCCGCTGCGCAGGACTCGGCGCGCGCCGTGCTCGCGTCGTTGGGTGCCGACGACCAGTTCGCGCTCGTGCTCTTCGATGAGGAAGCCGAACTCGCGCAGCCGTGGACTCGCGACAAGTCCACCGTACGCGCGATCATCGACGCCAGCACGCCGGTGAGCCGGGGCACTCGCTTCGGCGCCGCGTTGCGCGTGGCACGCAGCGCGCTGGTGTCCGCGCCCGCAGGTGCCTCCGAGTTCGTGCTCGTCACCGACCTCCAGCGCAGTGGCCTCACCGGTGTTGCCGGTCTCGAACTCCCTGCCGGGCTCCCGATGCGCGTGTCTCAGGTCGCGGCCGCGACGCGCCCCAACACGTCGCTGCGCGCGGTCGAGGCGCGCCGAGTCGTTGCCGGTGAGCGCGTGCAGTTGCAGGTGCTGGCCCGCGTGGTAACGCGCGAACTCGCCGCACCGCGCACCGTGCGGCTCACGCTGCGGATCGCCGGACGTGAGGTCGCCGCGCGCACCGCGACGCTGCAGCCCAACGGCGAACTCGCCGTGGTGTTCGACGCCATCCCTGCGCCGTCCACTGCCGTGGAGGGCGAAGTCACGATTGATACTGACCTTCTCGCTGCCGACGATCGCTTCCACTTCGCGCTGCCGGCCGACGACGGCCTGACCGTCCTCCTCGTGGTCCCCGACGACATCGCCCGCGATGAGACGCTCTATCTGGAACGCGCACTGGCGATCGGACGTGCGCCCGCGGTGCGCGTCGAACGCCGGCGCTCCGGCACGCTCGACGCCGCGACGCTCGACCGGTCGGCGCTCGTCCTGCTCTGGGACGTCGCGCCGCCGACCGGCGCGGGGGGCACCGCGCTCTCGCGCTGGATCGACGCCGGCGGTGGACTCGTGATCGCCGCCGGTCCGCGCCTTGGCGCGCGACGCATCACCGCGCTTGCTGGTGTCGCTGGTGTGAACGGGATCGCCGATCGTCGGACCGGCGGCGCGATGCTCGGTGACGTGCGCGAGGAGCATCCGCTCTTCACGCCATTCCGTGCGAGCGCCGCAGCACTCGTCGCACCGCGCTTCTATAGATATCCGCGTCTGGAGCCCGCGGTCGGCGCCGACGTCCTCGCACGCTTCGACGACGGCGCGCCCGCGCTCATCGAACGCAGGACGGGTGAGGGCCGCGTGATCCTCCTCGCGATGGCGCTCGACGCGCGCGAAAGTGACTTCCCACTGCAGCCGGCCTTCTTGCCACTCACGCGTCGGCTCGTGCTCTACGGCGCGGGCCACGAGTCCACTCCGCTCTGGCGCACGACCGGAGAGAGCTGGGTCCCGCGCGATGTACGTCGTGAGCCCGTCGTCGCGGCCCCGGACGGCGAGATCATCCGTCCCCAAGGGGCCGTGAACGGCGCCGCGTTGATCCTCCGGCAGGTCGGGGTGTATGCGGCCTATGAGGGGCGC
>JANOWT010000283.1:0-7042 GCA_031418115.1 Gemmatimonadota bacterium | reverse complement strand
CGAGTCGACCGGTGACCCCGCGGCAGCCCAGCGTTCCCGCCTCGCGTTCGACGTCGCCACGGCCGACACCTTGGGGGCGCCATTCCATCGCGCCTGGAGTCTACTGCTGCTCGATCGGGGGGAGCGCGTCGCAGAAGAGCTCGCGCGCGCCGAGGCGGCGTTGTGCGAGCGTCGCGACATCTACGCGTACGACCTGTACGCGTGGGCGCTGCACAAGGCGGGGCGCGACGTCGAGGCCGCGACCGCGCACCGGCAGGCCCAGCGGCTCGGCACTCGTGATCCGCTCCTGCAGAAGCATGCGGAGTCGATCGCTGCGACCAGGGGTGCCGTGGCGCTCAGCGAAGCACCGCGCGCCGTGCGCCAGACACCGCCATGAGCGAGCTCGTCGCGTTCGGCACGCTGGGGTTCCATCACATCGTCGACATCAACGCCGCCGACCATCTCCTGTTCCTGCTGGCGCTTGGCGCGGTCTACCGACCGCGCGACTGGCGCTCGGCGCTGTTGGTGGTGTCAGCATTCACCGTAGGACACTCGATCACGCTGGCCGCCGCGGCGCTCGGTTGGGTCACGCCGCCGACGAGGTGGATCGAGTTCCTCATCCCCGTGACCATCGTCGCGACCGGCATGGAGAACCTCGTGCGCGGCGAGCGCGCCGCCACAGGTGTGGCCGCACGGCTCAGGCCGGTATTCGCGCTCGTCTTCGGACTCGTGCATGGCGCCGGCTTCGCCACGTATCTTCGCTCACTCCTGGGGAGCGTGGTCGTCGTGCCACTGCTCGGGTTCAACCTCGGGGTCGAAGCAGGGCAAGTGGTGATCCTACTCGCCTCCGCGCTCGGATTCGCGGCACTCGACGGCGCGCTCGCGCGGCTGCCGCGTGCGCGGAGCGATGCGCGCATGGCGTTCCGGTGGCGGTCGACCGGCGTCTCACTGGCTGTGACCGTGGTCGCCGCGATCTGGGCGGGTCAACGATGGCCCTGATCGCGGCGCTCCGCCTGCTCGCCCTCGTGCCCGCCGCGGCGAGTGCGCTGCGCATGCATGAGATCCACAGCACCATGACCGAGGTGACACAGAGCGGGAGCGTGGTGGAACTCCGTATCCGCGTCTTCGCCGACGATCTCTCGGCGGCGGTCGCGCTCCGCGCCGGCTCCGCGGTCCCGCGCGACTCCTCGGTCGCGTTGCCGGCGCTCGACGACTATGTGCGGAGCGCCGTCGCGCTCGTGGACGAGACGGGAGCCACGCGACCGCTGGAACGCTGCGGCGTCGCGAGGGAAGGCGAGGCATACCTGCTCTGCTACCGCTCGGGCACCGCTGGGCGGGCGCGCTCGCTCACCATGCGGCAGGAACTGCTGAACGAGCGGCATCGCGACCAGGTCAACGTGGTACGGGTGGCGGCGTTCGGCCGTCGGCGGACGATGGTGCTCACGCGGTTGGCGCCGAGTGCGGTCATCTGGTCGCCCTGAGTTCCCCTTCGGGGCGGATACTGTGCCGGTAGCGCTGATGGGCAAGTAGCGCACCGCGCGGTGAGCAGTCTCAGCGCCGTGGCGCGCCGGCCGGCCAAACTTTCTCTCCGCTGGATCGTCAATTCAAGTCAATGAAAGATGACTCGGACCGGCTCGACCGGAGGGGATTCTTCGCCCACGGGCTGCAGCGCGCGCTGCGTGAGGCCGTGGGGGCGTTCAGTGATCGCCTCGCGCCGGTCCAGCATGTCCGGCCCCCCGGGGCGTTGCCGGAGCCCGCATTCGTGGCGGCGTGCACGCGCTGCGGGGAGTGCGCATCGGCCTGTCCGGTGCATGCGATCCGTCCATTGCCGTCGTCGGCCGGGCTGGCCGCTGGAACGCCGGCGCTCGAGTTGGACGTGACGGCGTGTATCATGTGCGAGACGATGCCCTGCGCGCAGGTCTGTCCGACACCAGCGCTCGAGGTGCCGCCGTGGGGCTGGCGCGACGTGAAGATGGCGGAGTTGATGGTCGACCAGGGGCGCTGCATCACTTGGCGCGACGTGGAGTGCGGGATCTGTGTGCGCGTCTGCCCGGTGGGCGAGGACGCGTTGAGGTTGGACGATCGTGGTCGCCCGGTGATCGGCGCGGCCTGTACCGGATGCGGGCAGTGCATCGCGGCGTGCGTGACGACGCCGTCGAGCCTCACCGCGACCCCAATGGAGATGCTATCGTGACAGCGCAGGCTGGGTGGTTCGACGTACGCGTGGTGCAGAAGCCGTGGGGGCATGAGACAATCTGGGCCCACACCGAGCATTACGTGGGCAAGGTGCTCCACGTGAAAGCGGGGCACGCGCTCTCGCTGCAGTACCACAACATGAAGGACGAGACGATCCACCTGCTCCGCGGCGAGATGATCTACCGCGTGAAGCAGGGGGACGCGCTGGTCGAGCTGCCGTTCAAGGCGGGCCAGAGCTATCGTAACACGCCGGGCACCGTTCATCAGATGGAAGCGGTCACGGACTGCGACATCCTTGAATCCTCCACTCCGCACCTCGACGACGTCGTGCGCCTCACCGACCGCTACGGTCGCGAAGGGACATCCGCCCCATGAAGGTCATCATCCCGCTCGCGGGCAAGGGCACGCGCCTGCGCCCGCATACGCATACGGTCCCCAAGCCGATGCTCAAGGTCGCCGGGAAGCCGGTGATGGACTACGTCATGGACGATGTGGCCAAGCTCGGGAACGTCGAGCAGGTCATCTACATCACGGGACACCTCAAAGGCACGGTCGAGCAGCACGCGAGAACGACCTTCAAGATCCCGGGGATCTTCGTCGAGCAACTGGTGCAGGACGGCACGGCGGGCGCGGTCGAGCTGGCGCGGCCGTTCGTCGATCAGCCGGTGCTCATCATCTTCGTCGACACGATCTTCGACACCGATCTCTCGATCATCAACGATTCGACCGATGACGGCATCATCTGGACCAAGGAGGTCGAGGACTACCAACGCTTCGGCGTGGTGGTGACCGACGCCGCGGGCCATATGACGCGGATCGTCGAGAAGCCGGATACGCCGATCTCCAAGCGCGCGAACATCGGTCTCTACTACATGCGCAACTGGAAGCTCCTGTACGAGGGGATCGCCCACGTACTGCAGCAGCCGACGAACAAGGGCGAGTACTATCTCACGGATGCGTTCCAGTACATGATCGACAAGGGCGCCAAGATCCGTGTGGTCGACGTCGAAGGCTGGTACGACGCCGGCAAGCTCGACACGCTCCTCGACACCAACCGCGTGATGCTCGAAAAGGGAAGATCGCACCTGCCGAGCCGAGGACTCAAGAACGTCGAGATCGTCGATCCGGTGCGGATCGAGGACGGCGCGATGGTCACCGACTGCATCCTCGGACCGAACGTGGTGATCGGCAAGGAGAGCGTGGTGAGCAACTGCACCATGCGCGACACGATCATCGGCGACAAGTCGACGCTCTCTTCGTGCGTCTTGACCGACTCGATGATCGGGGACCAGGTGCTGCTGGAAGGAGTCAAGGGATCGGTGAGCCTTGGGGATCATACCGAAGTGCGGGCGCCGCAGATCTGAGCTCCCGTACGAGCGTGCGAGATGTCGCGCCGCCCTCGCGTCACTCCGTCGGAGAGGACACATTACTTCACGCGCGCGGGCTGCCGTCCGCGCGCGTCGTCGTTCCACCCCTCCAGGGTCTCACTGTGACCGACTCGATCAACCGCCGCGACCTGCTCAAGCAGGCGCTGATCACGAGTGCCGGACTCGCCGCGGCCAGCGCACTCACACCCATGCCCGCGGTCGCCGAGAACATCACGGCGGTCGATGCGCCGGATGCCGAGCCCCCTCGTGAGCGGTTCGCCAAGTCCATGAAGGGCGTGCCGTTCGCGCGCCACGACGTGGTGCGCCTCGCGGTCGTCGGCACCGGACTGCGCGGTCGAGGCCAGATCGGCGAGTTCCTCGCGATAGAGGGTGTGCGCATCGTCGCAGTGGCGGACACGGTGCCCGAGAAGGCTGCTCGCGCGGTGAAGATGTGCACTGACGCCGGCCAGCCGGCTCCCGATGTGTACACCAACGGCGAGCGCGACTTCGAACGCCTCGTCGAGCGCGACGACATCGACTACGTCTACACGGCGACGCCCTGGGAATGGCATGTGCCGGTCCTCCTCGCCGCCCTCCGCGCGGGGAAGCACTGCGGCGCCGAGTGTCCGATCGGCGTGACGCTCAAGGACCTCTGGGCGTTGGTGGACGCGAGCGAGCGGGCGCAGCGCCACTGCATGCAACTCGAGAACTGCAACTACGGCTACAACGAGATGCTCGTGAACCGCCTCGTGCACGACGGCGTGCTCGGCGAGGTGCTCTACGGCTCGGCGGCCTACCTGCACGATCTGCGCGAGATCCTGTTCGAGAACCGCGACGAAGGGCTCTGGCGACGCGGCTGGCACACGCAGGTGAATGGCAACCTGTATCCCACGCACGGCCTCGGGCCGGTGGCGGCGTACATGGACCTCAATCGCGGCGACCGGATGACCTACATGGTCTCCATGAGCACGCCTGAGCGCGGCCTCACGTTGCATCGCGAGGCAACGGTCCCCGACCGCAACGATCCCAAGTGGCAGGAGCGCTACGTGACCGGCGACCTCAACTCGTCGCTGATCATGACCGCCAAGGGGCGCAACATCCTTCTGCAGCACGATGTGTCCAACCCGCGCCCGTACTCGCGCCTCAACGGCGTGCAGGGCACCAAGGGCGTATTCGAGGACTATCCGGCGCGCATCTATGTAGAGGGTCAGGCAGGCGGTGAGCGCTTCACCGGGATCGACGAATGGAAGAAGACGCACGAACATCCGCTCTGGACGCGCATCGGCGAGCTCGCGCGCACCAAGGGCGGTCATGGTGGAATGGACTTCATCCTCGCGTACCGTCTCATCGAGACCATGCGCGAGGGGTTGGTGCCCGACATCGACGTCTACGACTCGGCGAGCTGGAGCGCACCGATGCCGCTGAGCCAGATGTCGGTCGCCACCGGCAGCAAACCGATGAAGTTCCCTGATTTCACACGCGGCAACTGGAGCGCCTGATGCTGCTCACCAAGCTCGATTGGATCATCGTCGTCGTCTCGCTCGCGATCGCGTTCGTTCCCGCACTGTTCCTCGCCGGACGCGCGGGCTCGAGTACGGCCGAGTTCTTCACGTCGGGTCGGTCGGCACCCTGGTGGCTGATCGGCGTCTCGATGGTCGCGACGACGTTCAGCACCGACACGCCGAACCTCGTCACGGACCTCGTGCGCACCGGCGGTGTGGCCGGGAACTGGGTCTGGTGGGCGTTCCTGCTCACGGGCATGGCGACGGTGATGTTCTACGCCCGCATGTGGCGGCGGTCTGGCGTGTTGACCGACCTCGAGTTCTATGAGATCCGCTACTCGGGTAAGGCGGCGTCGTTCGTGCGCGGCTTCCGCGCTGTCTATCTCGGACTGGTCTTCAATGTGGTGATCATGGCCACTGTGAACCTCGCCGCGGTGAAGATCGCCACCATCATGCTCGGCTGGCCGATGGAGAAGACGCTGCTCTGGTGCGCCATACTGAATGTCGGATTCGCCGTGATCTCCGGGCTCTGGGGTGTGCTCGTCGCCGACTTCATCCAGTTCGGCATCATGATGACGGGGTCGTTCTCTGCGGCCTACTTCGCGCTGCAGCGTCCAGAGGTCGGTGGGTTGGCCGGGCTCTTCGCCAAGTTGCCCAAGGAGACCTACGCGTTCCTTCCGGATTCCTCCAACTGGGGCGTCTTCGTCACCGTGCTGATCCTGCCGCTCACGGTGCAGTGGTGGTCGGTCTGGTATCCGGGCGCCGAGCCGGGCGGTGGCAGCTACATCGCGCAGCGCATGCTCGCTTCCAAGAGTGAGAAGGACGCGCTCGTGGGGACGCTCTTCTTCAACGTGGCGCACTACGGGCTCCGCACCTGGCCCTGGATCATCGTCGCGCTGAGCTCGATCCTCGTCTTCCCGCAGCTCTCCGACATCTCGGCGGCGTTCCCCAACGTGCCGGCGAACCTGATCGGCAACGACATCGCGTATCCCGCGATGTTGACCTTCCTGCCAGTCGGCTGGCTCGGGCTGATGATCGCGGGACTCCTCGCGGCGTATGTCTCGACGATCGTCACGCACCTGAACTGGGGTACGTCGTACCTCGTCCACGATCTCTACCGCCGCTTCATCCGCAAGGACGGGACTGAGAGGCACTACGTCTTCGTGGGTCGGCTCGTCACCGCCGGCCTCATGCTCGTCGCGGCACTCGTCACGAAGTACATCAACACCGCGTCCACGGGATTCACGTTGCTGCTCTCGATCGGCGCCGGTACCGGGTTGCTCTACCTGCTGCGTTGGTACTGGTGGCGCGTGAACGCGAGCGCCGAGATCGCGGCCATGGCCGCGTCGTTCGTCACGGCGATCACGTTCCAGGTGCTCAAGGCGCGCGGGATGGAGATCAGCGCGACGACATCACTGCTCGGCACGGTCGGCGTGACGACGGTGGTCTGGATCGCTGCCGCATTCCTCGGGCCCAAGACGGACGAGAAGGTACTCGAGTCGTTCTACGCGCTCGTGCGGCCGGCTGGTCCGGGCTGGGCGCGCGTGCGCGCCGCGACCGGCATCACGTCGTCGCCCGACTCGATCTCGCAGGCGATGCTCGGCTGGGTATGCGGCATCTTCTTCGTGTACGCCGCACTCTTCGGCGTGGGGTCGTTCCTGATGGGCAACGCGCCCCTCGCGACGGCCTGGGCAGTGGTCTTCGTCGTGAGCGGTGCCGGGGTGCTCAAAGTGCTGCAGGGCTTCTGGCAGCCGGCCAAGGCGGACTAGCGCAGTGGGACCGCGGCACGGCGACGCGGCCACTCCGCGTGCGACGACCGCGGTGATCCTCGCGCGCGGACTCGGCACGCGGATGCGCGCGGAGGACGGCGTGTCGCTGACAGAGGCGCAGCGCGCGGCCGCGGCCGCAGGTGCGAAGGGGCTCATGCCGGTGGCCGGGCATCCATTGCTCGATCATGTGTTGCATGAGTTGGCGGAAGGGGGCGTGACCGATGTGGTC
>JANOWT010000282.1:0-7581 GCA_031418115.1 Gemmatimonadota bacterium | reverse complement strand
CGGCCGGCGAGTCGGGCCGTGAGTTCCGCCTCCCCGAGCCGGTCGTCGGGGCCGACGACGATGTCATCCATGAGACCTGGTTCCTGGTCCGGTTCGCGGCCCGCCCACTCGCCCGTTTGCTGACGCCGCGCAGCCTCAGCGTCCGCGACTTGGTGCTTGAGGACGTGGGTGTGGACAGCGTATCGATCGGCGCGGACGTATTCCCTGCACGGAAGTGGGAGATCCGAGCGGCAGCCGGGGGTCCGGTCCTCCGCGAAGCCTGGACTGACCCGCGGGGACGACTCCTGCGCGTTCGGATCCCGGCCCAGAACCTCGACGCCGTCCGCGACGAGGCGCTCCCTGAAACCGTGGCGCCTCCGGCGGCGTACAGCTTCACAGAACTCTCCCAAACAGGATCTTGAATAGATGCGAGTGTTGTGGCGTGCGACCCTTCTTCTCGGCCTGGCGATGCCGGCGGCGGCTCAGACCCGTGCGACGCTGACGCTCACCGAGGCGATCGAGATCGCCAACAAGAACAATCCGACCTACCTCCAGTCGATCACCGGCCGCACGCGCGCGTCGGCGGCGGTCCGCTCGGCATACGGTCAGCTGCTCCCGAGCGCCGACGCGAACTTCAGCGCCGGATTCCGAGAAGGGCGTCCGCAGTTCTTCGGCGGCGTGGCATTCGGTGCAACGTCGAACATCATCTCGTCGAGCTGGAACCTCTCGGCGAACGCGCGCCTGAGCATCAACACGCTCTACACCATCCGGCGCGCCAACGCGGCTCTCGACGCGGCCGACGCCGATGTCGCGGCCTCTCAGTACCAACTGCGCAATGGCGTGACCGCCCAGTTCCTGCTCGCACTGCAGACGCAGGCGCGCGCGAACCTGCAGGACACGCTCGTGATCCAGCAGCGACTTCAGCTCGAACTGGCCCAAGCACGGGCCGGCGTCGGCTCCGGCACTTCGCTCGACGTGAAGCGCGCTGAAGTCGGCCTTGGCACGCAACAGGTCGCGGCACTCCGCGCTCGCAATACCGCCGCCGTCGCTCGCCTGCAGCTCTTCCAGCAGTTGGGCGTCGCGATGCCGGCCGACGTGGTACTCTCGGCCGAGCTGCCGGTGTCCGCGCCCACGTCCACCGTGAGCGACCTGCTCGAGATGGCCCGCGTAGCGAACCCGTCCCTGCGCGCGGCGCAGGCGCGCGAGCGCGTGGCCGATGCCGGTGTCCGCTCGGCGCGCGGCGAGTACACGCCGTCGCTCTCGCTCTCGGCCTCGGTCGGTGGAGTCGCGCAGCAGCAGTCCGACGTAGGCCCATCGATCCTGCAGGCGCAGAACCAGGCGCTCGGAGCGCAGCGCAGCTGCCTGACCACCGACTCCATCCGCGTCGGCGCTGGCCTGAACAGCATCGCAGGGCAGTGCGCGGCGATCCAGTTCACTCCGGCACAAGAAGCGGCGATCCGCAACAGCAACAACGCCTTCCCGTTCGACTTCACTCGGAACCCCTACAACCTCTCGTTGGGCATCTCGCTGCCGCTCTTCGACGGGTTCGGTCGCGAACAGCGGTTGCAGGAAGCGAACGCCACCAAGACCGACGCGCGCTACAGCGTGCGGCGGCAGGAGCTCGCCCTCACCGCCGACGTGACGTCGGCGCGGGTGACGCTGCAGGCGGCGTTCGAGGCGGCGGAGCTGCAGGCGCGCAACGCCGCCACAGCGCGCGAAGCACTGCAGTTGGCCGAAGAGCGGTACCGCGTGGGGTCGAACACCTTCGTGGACCTCACCACCGCGCGCGGTGAGTATGAGCGGGCCGAGACGGACCGAATCGATGCGATCTATGAATTCCACCGGGCGTACGCGGCGCTGGAAGCAGCCGTCGGACGCACCCTCCGCTGACTGAGGCGATGATGAGCAAGAAGATGAAGTACGGTGTGTTCGGCGTGGTGGTGATCGCCATCGGCGCGCTCGTCGCGGTCTCGGCCGCCAAGAAGGAGAAGGGCGCCGAGGTGCGCATCGAGGAGGTCTCCAAGCAGGACCTCGTCGCCTCCGTCACCGCCAGTGGCCAGGTGATCCCGCGCACGAAGGTCGACCTCTCGGCCGACATCACGGGACGCATCACGCGGCTCGTGGTCAAGGACGGCGACTACGTGAAGGAGGGACAGTTCCTCCTCCAGATCGATCCGCAGGCGTACGAGGCGCAGGTGTTGCGCGCCGAGGCGGCCCTCGCGAACGCGCGGGCGAGCCTCGCCCAGTCGCGGGCCAACCTGCTGCAGGCACAGCGAAACCTCGAGCGCCAGTTGGAGATCCGTAAGGTCAACGTCGCGCTCGTCTCGGCGCAGGAACTCGAGCAGCTCACGACGCAGCTCGACGTGAACAAGGCGCTCGTCACGGCGGCCGAGGAGAACGTCAAGCAGGGCGACGCCTCGCTCAAGGACGCCCGCTACCAGCTGTCGCGCACGACCATCTACGCGCCCATGACCGGACGCATCACGCGTCTCAACGTCGAGCTCGGCGAGACGGCGATCATGGGCACGCTCAACAAGGACGCGGCCACGCTCCTCACCATCTCCGACATGAGCATCCTGGAGACGAAGGTGAAGGTCGACGAGACCGACGTCAGCCGTATCCAGGTCGGCGACTCGGCGGTGATCCAGATCGACGCCTTCCCCGACACGACGTTCATCGGTCGCGTCGTCGAGATCTCCAACAGCTCGGTGAAGGGCGCGTCGGCAGCGACGACCGACCAGGCGATCGACTACGAAGTGACCGTGCGCATCCTGAACCCGCCGATCGACACGCGACCCGATTTCTCGTCGACGGCGAAGATCGTGACCGACACGCGGAGCCAGTCGCTGGCGATCCCGATCATCGCACTCACCGTGCGCGAGGACTCGGCGCTCAAGAACAGCGATCAGGCCGCACCGAACGCGGCGCCCACGTCGGCGGTGCAGGTCGGCAAGCGCGACGTCGAGGGCGTGTTCGTGGTCGGGACCGACAACAAAGTGACCTTCCGCCCCGTAAGAGTGGGGATCGCAGGCGAGAAGTACTTCGAGGTGCTCGACGGGCTCAAGCCGGGCGAGCGCATCGTGGCTGGCACTTATCAGGCGATCCGCGAGTTGAAGGACGGACAACTCGTTCGCGAACTCATTCAGACACCGGCCGCCACCAAGGCCGCGGGGACGCCGTGAGCCAGGAAACCGAAGAAGCGCCGCTCAACCTCACTGCCGAACGCCAGGCGATCGTCCAGAGTCAGGGGGCGACGCCGTCGAAGGAGTGGGTGATCGTCACGCGTGGTCTCAAGCGCGAATACGACATGGGCGGCGAAGTGGTCCGTGCGCTTCGTGGGCTCGACCTCGCGGTGCGCCGCAACGAGTACGTCGCGATCATGGGCCCGTCGGGCTCGGGCAAGTCGACGCTGATGAACATCATCGGCTGCCTCGACACGCCCAACGACGGCGAGTACTGGCTCAACGGCCAGCTCGTCTCGACCATGAAGGACGACGAACTCGCCCGCGTGCGCAACAAGGAGATCGGGTTCGTCTTCCAGACGTTCAATCTGCTCCCGCGCGCGACCGCGCTCGCGAACGTGGAACTGCCGCTCGTGTACGCCGGCGTGTCGGCGAAAGAGCGTCGCGAGCGGGCGATGGGGGCTCTCGAGTCGGTGCAGCTCGGTGAGCGCGTGCATCACCGGCCGAACGAGCTCTCGGGCGGCCAGCGCCAGCGCGTCGCGATCGCGCGCGCGCTGGTCAACCGTCCCTCGATCCTGCTCGCCGACGAACCGACCGGTAACCTCGACTCGGCGACATCCGAGGAGATCATGCGCGTCTTCGAGGGGCTCGCCGACAACGGCCAGACCGTCATCATGGTCACGCACGAACCCGACATCGCCGCGCATGCGCGCCGCGTGGTCGTCCTCCGCGACGGCCAGATCGCGAGCGACGAGCGGCGCGAGAAGTTCACCGAGAAGCTCGGCCTGTCGCACTAGGCGGCATCAGATGCCGCTCTTCGAAGCCGTCCGGCTCGCCCTCCAGACTCTCCGGGTCCAGAAGCTCAAGAGCTTCTTCACCCTCGCGGGCGTCTGCATCGGCGTGATGTTCCTGATCACCGTCGTCTCGATCATCGACGGGATGGGCAAGTACATGAAGGACGACCTCGTGGGCAAACTGCTCGCCGTGAACTCGTTCGAGCTGCGCCGTCGCCCGAACATCAACATCGGCGACGTCGACCAATCCGTGTGGGAGGAGTATCGCCGCCGGCCGCGGCTCTACATCAGCGACCTGTTGCCGGTAGTCGAGGCGCTCCCTGCGGGCACCCGTTGGGCACTCGAGGCCGAAGCGAATGTGCAGGTCGTGAGTCGCTACACGCGGCCACGGAGCACCAACGCGATCGGCGTGGACGGCGACTGGTTCGCGATCAAGAACGTCGCACTCAGGGATGGCCGGCCCTTCACCGACCAGGAACTCTCACAGGGCGAGAACGTCCTGATCGTCGGCCCCGACATGGTCGACCGCGCCTTCGGTGGCCTCGACCCGATCGGTCGTGAACTGCGCGTGGGTGGCGTGCCGTATCGCGTGATCGCGGTGACCGAGTCGCGAGGCAGCGTCTTCGGGATCTCGTTCGACAACTTCGTGATCGCGCCCTGGCGCTCGCCGATGCGCAAGCTGCTCAACCCTGAACCGCAGATGATCGACGCCGTGATCGTGCAGACGGCGAACGCCGAAGGGTTGAACGAAGCGCAGGAGCGCGTACGATCGGTCATGCGGACGAGGCACGGCCTGCGCCCGAGTCAGAAGGACAACTTCACGATGGAGACCTCGGCGAGCGCGCTCGAGTTCTGGAACAAGATCGAGTCGAAGCTGCAGCTGGCCGGCATCGCCTTGCCGGCGATCGGCCTGGTGGTGGGCGCGATCGTGATCATGAACATCATGCTCGTGGCAGTGGCGGAGCGGACGCGAGAGATCGGGATCCGCAAGGCGCTCGGCGCCAAGCGGCGAGACATCCTCGCGCAGTTCCTCGTCGAGTCGGCGACGTTGAGCACGATCGGGGCGATCATCGGGATCGGATTGGGGATCGGCTTCTCGCAGTTGATCGCGGCGCTGACGCCGTTGCCGGCGAGCATCGCTCCGTGGTCGATCGTGGTCGGCGTGCTGACCGGGATCGTCGTCGGCGTCGTGTCGGGTGTGTATCCGGCGAGTCGCGCCTCGCTGCTCGACCCGATCACCGCCCTTCGGTCAGAGTGAGGAAACTCCCATGAATCGTTTCTCCGCACGACTCTACAATCTCACCGAGGGCGTGAGGATCGCGCTCGAGGCGATCGTCGGCAACAAGGTGCGCGCGGGTCTCACGATCCTCGGCGTCGCGATCGGCGTCTTCGTGGTCGTGGTGATCTCGGCCGCGATCCACGGCATCAATCAGAGCGTCGCCAAGGACTTCGAGTCGACCGGCCCGACGACCTTCTTCGTCTCGCGGTATCCCATCACGTTCGAAGCCTGCGATGGCACCGAGGATACCTGCGCCTGGCTGCGGAACCCATCGGTCTCATGGAACGAGATCGAGACGCTGCAGCGTCTCCCGAATGCAGCGGCCGTCGGCGTGCAGATGCGTTGGAGCGGCGCGTTCAAGTATCGCGACAAGGCGCTCGCGGGCGCATCGATCGAGGCCTATACCTCGAACTGGTCGATCTTCGGCGCGCCCGACATGCAGCCTGGCGGACGCATCTTCACCGAGCAGGAGACACGCAGCTCGGCGCGCGTGGTCGTGGTGAATACGACCATGGCCGAGCGCCTGTTCGGCGAGTCCGACCCGCTGGCGAAGGTGGTCACGATCAACGGCATCCCGTTCACGGTGATCGGCGTGTACAAGGAGACCGGGAGCTTCCTCTCGGGCGGTGATCGTCCCAAGGGCGTGATGCCGGTGACGACGTTGCAGCGCGCGCTCAATGTGTCGCGCGGCGACATGGGCGTGGTGGTCAAGCCGCGCGCCGACGTGTCGCGCGACGTCATGGTGGACGAGGTGACGGCGGCGCTGCGCGGGGCGCGCGGGCTCCGGCCGAGCGACGCGTCGACGTTCGCGATCATCACGCAGGACAAGCTGATGGAGACCTACGACAGCATCTTCGGCATGTTCTTCCTGGTGATGATCGTCCTCTCGGCGGTCGGACTGATCGTCGGCGGAGTGGGCGTGGTCGCGATCATGATGATCTCGGTCACCGAGCGGACGCGCGAGATCGGCGTGCGCAAGGCGCTCGGTGCGACGCGGGCGACGATCCTCTGGCAGTTCCTGATCGAGGCGGTCACGCTGACGGGTATCGGGGCGATCATCGGGCTCTTCGGAGGGTGGCTCGTGGCGTTGGCGATCCGCAGCTCGACGTCGATCGCCGCCTCGGTGCCACCGCTCGCGGTGGTGGCCGCACTCCTCGCGAGTGCCGTCACCGGCATACTTTTCGGCATGATCCCCGCGGCGCGTGCCTCGCGCCTGGATCCGGTCGAAGCCCTCCGACACGAATAGCATCCGTTGCCTCTCTTCGAAGCCTTCCGCCTCGCGATCCAGACGATCCTCGTTCAGAAGATGAAGAGCTTCTTCACGCTCGTGGGCGTGATGATCGGCGTGATGTTCCTGATCGCCGTGGTCTCGATCGTCGAGGGCATGAGTGACTACGTCGAGAACGATTTCGCGGCCAAGATCATCGGCGTGAACACGTTCGACGTCTCGCGAAGGTCGAACTTCACGCCGAACGAGACGGAGGAGCAGGAGCGCGCGTCGATGCGGAACCCCCGGATCTACGATCCGGAGGCGGAGGTCGTCCGCGGCGCGCTGCCCGCGTCGTTCAAGTCGGCGATCGTCAACCAGACCTTCATCAACGCCGTCGTGCCGGGCGTGCGGCCGCGCTCGGTGCAGGCGATCGCGACCGAAGCGAGCTACTTCGACATCAAGAAGTTCGGCCTCACGAGCGGCCGCGCCTTCGCCCCGCAGGAGGTCGCGATCGGGGCCAAGGTGATCGTGATCGGCTCCGAGGTGGCGAGCTACTACTTCGACGGACTCGACCCGCTCGGCCGGGAGCTCCGCGTCGGCGGCCAGCCGTACACCGTGATCGGGGTGATCGAGGAGCAGGGCTCGGTCTTCGGCTTCTCGATGGACCGCATGGCGATCGCGCCGTACACCTCGCCCCTCACGCGGGCGATCCGGCCGCGGGGTGACATCGATGCGATCACGGTGCAGGCCCCGAGCCGGGAGATGCTCGCGGACGGCATGGAGCAGGTCCGTGAAGGGCTGCGCGGCTTCCGCCGCCTCGGCCCCGGCGACCCCGACAACTTCGCGATCGAGACCTCCGACGCGGCCCTCAGCTTCTTCGCCGAGCTCAAGGGCAAGCTGATCCTCTTCGGCACCGCGCTGCCGGCCATCGGCCTCGTGGTCGGCGCGTTGGTCATCATGAACATCATGCTGGTGGCGGTCGCCGAACGGACCCGTGAGATCGGCGTGCGCAAGGCGCTCGGCGCCCGGCGTCAGGACATCATCGCCCAGTTCCTCGTGGAAGCCGCGACGCTCTCGGTGCTCGGTGCCGCGATCGGCGCCGGGCTCGGCGTGGGACTCGCCATGCTCATCGCGGCG
>JANOWT010000281.1:0-1982 GCA_031418115.1 Gemmatimonadota bacterium | reverse complement strand
CTGCCGCGAGTTCGGCCGCGCGGGCCGGATCGGAACCCGGGACGAAGACGACTCGCTTCATGGTGCCGTTGCGGCCGTCGGTGACGGCCTTCTGGCGGAAGTTGGCGTAATCGCGGACGAGCTCGCGCGCGTTGCGCGCCGAGGTCTCGAAGGTGGAGATGGAGGCTACGTAGTGCTTGGAGATGCCGTCGCGCAGAGAGAGCGTGGTACCGTCCTCGCGCCGCTTGAGCAGGGCCGGCCCGCCATCGGTCTCGTACGTCGCACCCATGGCGCCATTGAGCGCGGGCCAGGAGTCGTAGTAGCCCGGATAGTAGAGGTCGAAGGCGTCGCGCACGTTGTAGAGCCAGCCCATCGCGTCGAAGGCGGCAGCATTGCCGCGACCGATCGCCTCGCTCCACTTGACCGGCCAGCCGGAGATGTTCGCATTCACCGGACGCGCCGCTGGCGCCATGTAGTACGTGGACACATAGCCGTGAAGGTCGGCGGTGACCATCGGATGCCAACGCAGCATCCCGCCGACGATCGCCTGCACCTCACGCTGCGTCATCGCCATCAGGTCGCGGTTCATGTCGAACCGGTAGTGATTGAAGCGCCCACTGATCGCCCACGGCTGACCACGCTGCTGCTCGAGTGCCTGGCGCTCGGGGCTGCCGACGGCGATCGAGTTGCTCCAGACGGAGAAGCGCTCGTGGCCGTCGGGGTTCGAGCTGGGGTTGATGATGACGATCGCGTCCTTCATCAGGGCGAGCTGCGCGGGGTCCTCGGTCGCGGCGAAGTGATAGAGCAGTTGCATCGACGCTTCGAAGCCTGGGACTTCGTCGCCGTGCACGGAGCCGGAGAACCAGACGACGGTGGGTGTGCGGGCCGCTGCGGCGTCGAGCTGTGCTGCCGTTGCACCGCGCGGGTCGGCGATTCGGTCGAGGTCGGCCCTGATGGCGTCGATCCGCGCGATGTTCTCGGGCGTGGATACTATGTAGATGCGCATCGTGCGACGTTCGGCAGTGACGCCGATCTCTTCGACGCGCACGCGGTCCGGTGCCGACTGCGCGATCGCGAGGAGCACGCGCTCCTGCTGGCTGTACTGCGTATGCCAGGAGCCGACGTTGTAGCCGAGTGTGGTCTCGGGGCGCGGTACCGTGGTGCGGTACGGGCCCTTGGCGTAGAAGCTGTAGTTGCGGTCGTCGCGGAGGGAGTCCGTGGGGACTCGGCCCTGCGCGCTCAGCACGCTCGGCAGAAGGACGAGCAGGGCTACGAAGCGCGTGCGCATGATGCGGTGTGCGTGAGAGGTTTGACGTGAATGCCCACGGAAGCTGCTACGGACTAGAACTCCATCTGCGTCCCCAACTCCACCACCCGATTGGGCGGAAGCTGGAAGTACTGCGTCGCCGAGAGCGCATTCCGCGACATGATCGCAAACAGCTTCTTGCGCACGATGTTCATCGAGAGACCGCCCTTCTTCCACGGCCCACGGCGCGGGATGAGCTGCTCGCGGCCGAGGTAGTAGCTGGTGTCGAGCGGACGCGCGGCAATGCCTGAATCGCGGCACTTCTGCAGCACTTCCTTCACGTCGGCCGACTCCATGAAGCCGTAGTGCGCGATCACGCGGAAGAAGCCCTGCCCCAGCGCTTCGATCCGCACGCGCTCGGCACGCGGGACCTCGGGGACGTCGTCGGTCGTGATCGAGAGGAGGATCACCGTCTCGTGCAGCACCTTGTTGTGCTTCAGGTGGTGCAGCATGACGACCGGCACGCCCGCCGACTCTGACGTCATGAAGACTGCGGTGCCCGACACACGCACCGGGGCCTTCCGACTGATGTCCTCGAGGAAAGTCTCGAGCGGGAGCGCGATGTCGGTGACGCGCTCACGGAGGATGTCGCGGCCGCGCTTCCAGCTGGTCATCAGCGCGAACAGGAAGATGCCGAGCAGGAGCGGGACCCAGCCACCGTGGACGATCTTGATGACGTTCGCGCCCAGGAACGCGA
>JANOWT010000280.1:0-1660 GCA_031418115.1 Gemmatimonadota bacterium | reverse complement strand
TGACGATCATCGTTGGCCGGCTGGTTCCTCGCCCGGAGTGACCGCGCCGGGAGCGACCTTCTCGGCCCGCGTGCGCATCACCCACTGCACGACGAGCACCACGAGCGCGACCGGGATGATGATCTTGAGCAGCGCGGTGCCGACGGTGATCAGCACGCCGACGAGCGACATGAGCAGGCCGCCCACGATGAACACGAGGAAGACCGGGAGGCCGATCACGAAGAGCAGCACGAGCACCGGGAGCGCGAGCACGCCGAGTACGGAGAGCAGAGGCAGTCCGATCCACTGGAGGATCGCGCCGGCCGGGAGCAACCAGCCGAGCCACCCGAAGGAGCGCAGCAGGGTCTTCGCGAGGATGCCCTGCACGAACAGGGTCTTGAGGATCTGCCACATGGTTCGCTCCCAGAGGGTGTGAGAACCCTACGGGGTGAGCGCCGGCGGGTTTCTCTACCGGGCGCGAGGGGCGTCGAGCTTGGGCAGTAGCTCCCGCGTCACCCAGACGTGTCCCGGAGCAAGCGCGAGCGCACGTAGCAGCTCGGCGCGAGCCTCGTCGCGGCGGCCGAGCTGCTCGAGCGCGAGCCCGAGCCAGATATGTGCGTCAACGCGCCCCCACGTGGGGGTCCCACCGACGGACTGATCGCTGGCGAAGAGCGCGACCGCGCGTCGCAGCTCGGGCTCTCCCTTTGCCGGCCCACCGCCGAACGCGCGTGGTGCGTTGAGGCGCGACATCCCGTTGAGGAGTGCGACGCGAGGGTCGCGAGGGGCCGCCGCGATCGCCTCGTCGAGCAGCTTGAATGAGCGCGGACCCATGCGCATCGCGTTGAGCATGCCACCCGTGCCGGCGAGTTGTCCGGTGACCGCGCCGCGCAGGGCGGTGGCGCTCGCACCGCCACCGAGGTCCTGCGCGCGTGCCAGCGCACGTTCGGCTTCCTCTAGCATGCGCTTGGCGCGGTCGAGCTGCTTGGCGATCAGGAACGCACTCGCACGGCGGTGCAGCACATAGCCCAGGTCGTAGTGGGTCCACGGGTCAGATGCGCCCGGACCAGCCACGGCGGTGCGTAGCCGTGCGGCGGCGGCGTCGACCATCGCCCAGTCGCCGCGCGTCACGGCACTCTCCACCAACGGCCGCAGCGAGTCGGTGAGCGCGACCTGCGCGCGGAGCTGTGCCGGGGCCAGCCAGAGCAACGCAGCCAAGACGATTGCAGCGCGCGGCGCGCTGCCGATGATCGAGTGTGATCCAGCGTACATGAGAATCGGACCTTGGGAGATGAGCCTGCAGGGGGAACACCGAGAACGCGCGCGGGGTTCCTCGGGCATGCTCCCACTCTCGCGTCGCTTCAGCAGGGTAGCCCGACTCGCCGCCTTCGCGCTCGTCGTACTGGCAGCCGCGTGCAGCGGTCGTACCGCGATGACCGACCGCATGCTCAAGCCCACGATCGGCGCGGCGCAGGCGATCGATACCGCCACCGGCCTCGCCGTGCTTCCGGTCGTTCCCGGTCGCGCGGGGAACGCGCCCGCATGGTTCATCATCACCGAGTCCTCCGACTCGGTCGACGCCGCGCGTAGGCGGGTGAACTGGGCGCCGCGTCTCGCGCTGCTGCGTGGGAGCGGCTTCACGCAATCGGGCGCGATCGCAGACGGCCGACTCACGGTCGGCGCA
>JANOWT010000279.1:0-8790 GCA_031418115.1 Gemmatimonadota bacterium | reverse complement strand
GCGCCGATCCGGTCATCGATCGAGCGTGAGACGATCCGGTCGTTGGGGAAGTCGAGCGTGCGCGAGTCGATCACGCCGGCGTCACCGATCGAGAGTCGCGCCTCGGCCTGCGCACGAGTGGACGCGCCGATGTCGATCCAGAGATCGGTGATCTTGGAGGCCTTCTCGCGATCCTCGACTTTCATGAGGTGGATCGGCTTCTTGCCCACCGCGCCCAACACGTCTCCGTCGCGGCCGATGAATTGGATGCGCTGGGCGACGAGCACCTGAGGGTCCCATCCGCCGATCGGCGCGAAGTACACATAGCCGTCGTCGTCGATGTACGTGACGATCACACCGATCTCGTCGATGTGACCCGCGAGCATGATCGTCGGCGAGCCCGTGGGGTTCACCACGGCCATCGAGTTGCCGTGCACATCGCCGTGCACCTCGGCGGCGAAGGTGCCAGCCTCGGCGCGCCAGACCTTGGCCGCCGCCGACTCATAGCCGGAGGGTCCGGGTGTGTCGAGCAGCGACTTGAGGAAGGTGAAGGCGGCGGGCTTCAGCATACGAGAGACCTCAGGCAGTGTGCGCAGACGGTGTGAGCGCGCGCGCGAACGCAGGCTCGACCGGCGTGAAGAGCGATGGATTGAATAGTCGCGCCATGACCTCCACGCCGTCCACCAGGCGCGGGCCGGGCCGACTGGCGAAGGCATTGGCGTCGAGCGCGTAGACGCGGCGCTCGCGCGCCCATGCCCAGTCGTCCCGCGCGAGGAGTCGTTCACCTTCGGATGCGGACCGTGCGAGATCGTAGCCGCAGGGTGCGATGAGGATCACCTCGGCATCGGCAGCACGAACAGTCTCCATCGTCACCACCACAGAGTGCTCGCCCGGCTTCGCGAGCACGTCCACGCCGCCAGCGCGCCTGACCATCTCGGGGACCCAGTGACCGGCCGCGTAGAGCGGGTCGCCCCACTCGATCACCGCCACGCGCGGGCGCGGCGCCTTGGCCGCCTTCAGCGTGTCGTGCACGGTGCGCAGGCGCGCGCGAGCGCCGCTGAGGAACTCCGCCGCCTCGTCAGCGAGGTCCATCGCCTCGCCGACCACGCGGATGTCGTCGAGTACGCCGTCGAACGACGTCGCCGAGAGTGTGATCACACGCGGCACCGGAGAGAGCCGCGCCGCGACCGCCCGCACGTCGGACTCCATCACCGCGCAGACCTCGCAGAGTGCCTGCGTGAGGATGAGGTCGGGGTGCAGAACACGGATGCGGTCCTCGTGCAGCGTATACAAAGGAGCACCGCTCGCGGCGATCTCGCGCACCTGCGCGTCGACCACGCCGGGCGCGGCCGCGTCGTCGATCGCGGTGCGCGTCACACGCGCGCGCGAATCCACGAGCGGCGGGTGATCACAGGCGTGCGTCACGCCGACGAGGTGCTCCATCCCTCCGAGCGCGGCGACGATCTCGGTCGCGCTCGGGAGCAGTGAGATGACGCGCATCAGCTGCGGGTGTCTGGTACGCGGAGCAGCAGGAGCACGACGGCGAAGGTGAGGATCCCGGTCGCCATGGTCGCGAGCGCCCCGCCCTGGAAGTACTGCACGACAGCGAGCAGGGCGGTGCCCTCGGCCGGCGCCCAGCCGAGGATCAGCGCTTGGTGGATCTGCTGCTCTGTCTTCGCAGCGTCGACTCGGGCGCGAAAGAAGAACGCCCATCCGATCGCGAAGGCCGAGAGTGCCCAGACCGCGTAGCGGAGTGTCCTGAGCGTGTCGAGTGTATCGGCGTCGGTCGCGTCAGGGATCATGCCCTGGGTGCGCTGGAAGACCGTGAGTCCTGCGAACATCGCAACGCCGAGTATCAGGGCGAGTCGAATGAGGAAGATCTGACGCATCGCGCTACTTCCGCTCGTACATCACGCGCCCACCGACCCAGGTGGAGAGCACACGCGCGTCCTGCAGCACGCCGTCGGGTGCGCGCATGATGTCCTGATCGAGCACCACGAAGTCGGCGCGCTTGCCCGCCGTGAGGGAACCGAGCTCGTTCTCCTGGAAGGCAGCGTAGGCTGGCCAGAGCGTCATCGACTTGAGGCCCTCGTCGCGCGTCATTCGCTGCTCCGGATACCAGCCGCCGGCCGGCCAGCCGCGCGCATCCTGCCGTGAGACGGCTGACTTGAATGAGATGAGTGGGTCGACGTACTCGACGGGGAAGTCGGAGCCGTTGGGGATCACCACGCCGCTCTCGAGGAGCGACCTCCACGCATAGGCGCCGCGCAGACGGCCCTCGCCGAGTCGGTTGCCGGCCCAGTACATGTCGCTCGTCTGGTGCGAGGCCTGCATGGACGGGATCACGCCGAGCTGTGCGAACCGCGGGATGTCGTCGTAGTTGAGGATCTGCGCATGCTCCACGCGAAAGCGATGGTCCGCCGTAGGCACGGCCTTGAGCGCTGATTCGTACGAGTCGAGCACGAGGCGGTTGCCGCGATCGCCGATCGCATGCGAGTTCACCTGGAAGCCGGCACGCAGGGCGCGCGTGGCGACATCCTTGATGTGTTCAGGCGCCGACACGAGCAGGCCCGAGGTCTTGGCATCGTCGGAGTAGGGCTCGAGCAGCGCTGCGCCGCGGGAGCCGAGCGCACCGTCCTGATAGAGCTTCACCGAGCGCACCCAGAGCATACCGTCGTAGAGGCCGCTCTGCGGACCGCGCTTGAACCAGGCATCGATCGTCGGCGCGTTGTCGGAGATCATCGCGTACATGCGGATGTTGAGCGCTCCCTCGCGACCGAGTTCCTCGTAGAGCTCGAGCACCTGCGCCGAGGCGCCGGCGTCATGCACACCGGTGAGGCCCCAACGGTGCATCTCGGCGATCGAGAGCTTGATCGCGTTCTTCACCTGCGCACGGGTCTGCCCGGGGATGGCGCGCTCGATCAGCCCCTGCGCGTTGTCGACGAAGACACCGGCCGGGTTGCCCTGCGCGTCGCGTTCGATCGAGCCGCCGGTGGGGTCCGTGGTCGCCTTGGTGACTCCGGCCTTCTGTAGTCCGAGCGCATTCACGAGGCTGGCATGCCCGTCCACGCGTTCGAGGAAGACCGGGTGGTCGGGGACGGCGCGGGAGAGCGCCTCGAGCGTGGGCCAGCGCGTGTCGCCCCAGTCGTTCTGATCCCAGCCGCGGCCGATGATCCACTCGCCCTTCGGCGTGTTTCGGGCACGTTCGACCACTTTGGCGATGACCTGCTCGTACGACGTCGTGCCGACGAGATCGACGTTGAGCAGCGACTGGCCGAGTCCGGTCACGTGCGCGTGAGCGTCGGTCATGCCGGGGATCACGGTGCGCCCCTGCAGGTCGAGCGTGCGCGTGTTGGCGCCCGTGAGCGCGCGCGCGCCGGCGCGGTCACCGACGAAGACCACGCGACCGGCGCGGATCGCCATCGCGTCGACGACTGGTCGGGCGCCATCGGCGGTGTAGATGCGGCCGTTGGTGACGACGAGGTCGGCGGGCTGTTGCTGGGCGGACAAGGGAGCGGCCGCCATCGCGAGCATGATCAGAGTGCGTGAACGGATCATCGGGTTGGTCCGGAAGGGATGACGGAACGACTACTGGCGGATTCTACTTCCCACCCACGACGCGCGGAACGCCATCTGCGCGGCCGTCGGCGTGCGGCCGGCCTCTTCGAACGTGACGACCTCGACGTTCGGGTCCTCTCGGAGCGTCATCATCGCCGACTTCTCGCCGCCGCGACCGATCCAGGTGATGCGCACCTGTTCGCCCGGCTTCTTCGCCTCGATCGCCTGCCGCAGCTCGGGTGCCGTGGTGATGGCGCGGTCGCCGACGCGGGTGATCCGATCACCGGCTGCCATCCCGACCTCGTACATCGGTGAGCCGATGCTCGTTGGCCCGGCCACGATCACCTCGCCGTCCAAGGCCGAGATTCGCGTATCGCCCATCCACGCATGGCCGGCGCGCGCGGGGCGGACGAGGAAGCCCGCCTGCGCGAGAAGCGCCGGATAGTCCGGGAGCGCGCTCCCCACCACGTACCGTGCGAAGAAGCTCCGGGCGAACGCCGAGTCCTTGGTGACCGCGCGGAGTGCAGACTCGGCGTCAGCGAGCGTGTACGGGCGAGCGGGAGCGAGCGCCGGAGTCTGGATCTTGCCATGCCGCCGCCACATCTCGCGCATGAAGTCGTCGAGCGTCACCGCGCTCGTGCGCCCGCGCAGCATCAGGTCGAGCGCGAGTCCGACCGCCTCGCCGTAGGTGTAGTAGGAGATGAAGGTGTTCGCGCGGTTGTTGGGGTCGATCGAGACCGCGGCGTCGACGAACGGAGCCTGTTGCGCCATGCCGACGGCGCCGCTGAAGGCGCGCGCGGGGCTGTTGGTGAGCGTGTTCACCGCGCCGGCGAGGCCCCGCGCGTACTGTGGCGCCGTGACGATCCCCGCGCGCGCGATGACGAGATCCCCGTAGTAACTCGTGAACCCTTCAGCGAGCCAGAGCTCGCCACTCATGTTCGCTTCGGTGAAGTCGAACGGTTCGAGCGACTTGGGCCGGATCCGCTCGACGTTCCATGCGTGGAAGAACTCGTGCGACACGGTGCCGAGGAGGCCCATCTGGTTCTCGGCGAGCGAGCTCGATGAGGTGACCGATGTCGAGTTGCGGTGCTCCATCCCGTCGCCGGCGCAGTTGCTGCGATAGCAGGCCACGAAGGTGTAGGTGCCGAAGTCGAACGCCGGCAGCTCGCCGAACACCGCCGCCGTCTCGTTCACCACGCGCTTGGTGAGTTCGGTGTACTCGCTGACCTGCGCCGCGCTCCCCGTGTGGTCGATCGCAAGGCGAAGCGTCTGCGTGCGGCCGCCGCTCGCGACCTGCCACTCACGGATGTCGAGCATGCCCAGGTGCGTCGGCGAGTCCATGAAGTACTGCAGATTGGGCGCGCGGAACGTCTCGGCGTCGTTGGTCGGCTGCAGCTGCGTCGCGATCTTCCACGCCGGATCCGGCCGGTGGAAGGTGACCACGATCGGGCGCGTGGCGAGCTGCGGCGACCAGGCGAAGGTCGCGGGGATGTTCAGGTGCGCGCGCGTCTCGTCGATGCCCGCATACGTGCCGTCAGCGCGATCGGCGTAGAGCGTGTAGCTGAAGATCACGACGCCGGTGTGGCCGGTCACGGTCCACTCATGCGGCGAGCGGCGCGTCACGGTCAGCGCGCGACCGGCGCTGTTCTCGGCCTTCACCGAATAGACGTTCTTGGCGAACTCGTGCAGCGCGTAGCGGCCGGGTGAGCTGCGGGCCATCCGCACCCGCAGCGGACCGTCGGGCACGCCGCTGAATCGCACCGAGACCTCGGCTTCGCGATGCACGCGGTTGGGAAAACGGATGTCGTAGACGACCGGCGTGGAGGCGGTCGCACGCGTGGCAACGGTCGCCTGGGAGGCGACCGGGCTCGAGAGAGCGGCGACGGAGACGCAGAGCGCGACGAAGTGCTGGGCCGAACGAAAGCAGAGGGGCATCGGTTCGCTGGAAGAGGACGGTGAAACTTGCCTCCGGCGAGCCGCCCCCGTCTACTCGACCTTCGTCTCCTGCATGGAAGCGATCGCCGCGGTGCTCACCGCGATGTCTCCGAGCTCGTGGTTCTCGGGCAGGATCGTCGCGGCCTTGACGCCCACGAACTTGCCGCACTGGTGCAGGTAGTCGCTCATGCGCTGCATCGGAGCGAGGTACATGGCACCTTTGATCCGCTTGCCGCCGGTCAGGTAGATCTCCACCTGTCGCTCGCCATGCCCGGTGACCGACGACGACACCACCTGCAGGTCGCCGTCAGGAGCACTCACCAGCACCACGAGGTCGGTCTGCACGATCATGTGGCGCGGCTCCTCTTGGAGCTTCGGCCGCCTGGCGTCCGTGAAGTTCATCCAGCCGCCCTTGCGGTTGCCGAGGAAGTTCACGAGCGACATGTCCTCGGCGATGTGCACGGATCCCTCGAGGAGGGAGCCGTCTCGCATCACCGCGTGGAGGCGCTTGCTCTCTTGCACGCGGGTCTTGCTGGTCGGTGCGGTCATTATGATGGGGGCGCGGGGATTGGGTCCAGCGCTAAAGACGATTCACCCCCGCAGAAGGGAACGCAATCCCTTGCGGCAGGGTGGGTGGCCTGCCGAGGCTTCTCCACCATGCACTCCTGCCCTCGCTCTTTCGTTGCCGCCCTGTGGCTCGCTCTCGCCGCGCTCGTTTCGACGCTCGTCTTCGCCGCAGGGACGGCCGCCGCCCAGACCGCTGAACGCCCGCTGCGCTCGGCGCCGGTATCGGCGCTGCGGTTCGAGGTCGGCCTCGCCGCCGAGGAGGCCTTCCTCCAGAGCCTGCGCGTCACGGCGACGTTCCGCGTCGAGGGGCGGGAGCCCGTGATCCTGTCGATGCCGGCGTGGACACCGGGATCGTACGAGATCGCGAACTTCGCACGGCACCTGTCCGCCTTCACCGCCACGCAGGGCGGGCGCGAAGTTCGTTGGGACAAGCTCGACCCCGATACGTGGCGTGTGATCCCGAGCGGCCGCGGTGAGGTGACGCTCGAGTATCGCGTGCGCGCCGACACGCTCGACAACGCGCGCGCCTGGACCCGCCAGGACTTCGGGTTCTTCAACGGAACGACCGTGTTCCTCATGGTCGAGGGCCGTCCCGAGACCCCGGCGTCGGTGCGCATCCGTACCGAGCCCGACTGGCTCGTGGCGACCGGCATGACTCCCGGCGACTCCACGCGCCGCTACGTCGCGCACGACGTTCACGACCTGATGGACCACCCGTTCTTCGTCGGGAAGTTCGACCTCGATAGCCTGCGCGTCGCCGACAAGTGGATGCGGCTCGCGACGTATCCGGTGGGCGCGCTCTCGACTCCGCGGCGCAAGGCGATGTGGGACGCACTCGCGCGCGCGGTGCCGCCGATCGCCGCGGTGTTCGGCGAGGTGCCTTGGACGACCTACACCGTGCTCCAGGTGATCGACTCCGGCTTCGGCGGCATGAGCGCGCTCGAGCACGCGGAGAGCGAGCTCGCGATCGTCGCGGCCGAGTACTTGGACGAGCCGTTCGTGACCTCGGTGCATGCGCACGAGATCGTCCACGCATGGAACGTCAAGCGATTGCGCCCCGCCGACATGGTGCCGTACCGCTACGACCGCATGCAGCCGACGCCCTGGCTCTGGATGAGCGAAGGTCTCACTGATTACTACGCCGATCTCGCACTCGTGCGCAGCGGCCTGACCGACGAAGCGGCCTTCCTCAACACCACGCTCGGGAAGATCGACCATGTGGCCAATGTTCCGGTGATCGCGCTCGAGGACGCGTCGCTGCAGACCTGGCTCGGCATGAGCGACGGCACCGGCGACATCTATTATGACAAGGGATCGCTCGCGGGGCTCGCGCTCGATATCCTCATTCGTGACGCCTCCGACGGTGTGCGCTCGCTCGACGACGTGATGCGCGAACTCTGGACCGGCCCCACCAAGGCCGGCCGCGGCTTCACGTCCGACGAGTTCTGGAACGCCGTCACGCGCGCCGCCGGGGGCAAAGCGTTCGGGCAGTTCGACCAGCGTTATATCGACGGTCGAGACGCTTACCCGTGGACCGAATGGCTCCCGCTCGCAGGTTGGCGGATCGTCGAGGACTCGAGCACCGAGCCCCGACTCGGCGCGCTGCTGCGAGCGCACGAGCTGGGCGTTCGCGTCGATGCGCTCGACGAGAAGGGCGCCGGAGTGCGCGCCGGGCTCGAGGTCGGCGACATCATCACGGCGATCGGTGGACGACCCACGCTCGATCCGGGCTTCGGCGATGCGTGGCGCGAGTTCTGGGGCAAGCGCCCCGGCGCCATCATGACGCTCGACGTGCGCCGCGGGTCCGAGGTCCTCAAGATCGACGCCATCGTCGAGATCACCACACTGATCGACCGGCATATCGGTCCGGACGCGAGCGCCGGCGAGAAGGCCCGGCGCATTCGAGGCGACATCCTGCGCGGGAACGCTGCCCGCTGACGCTACCCGCTAACGACCGGTCTTGAACTTCCGGTAGCGCTCCACCACCGACGCATCGCGCGCGGTGCGCGGCTCGGCGAGCAGCTTCTCGATGTCAGCGATCTCACGCGGAGCGCCAGCCGACGGGCGCGTCACGCCGCCGCCCGTGACCAAGTAGTCATCCTCGATCCGCACGCCGATGTTGGCGTGACGTGCGACCGCAGCGCCGATCCTCGCCTTCAGGTCGCGGTTGCGCGGCGTGTCAGAGATGATCTCGAGCAGATTGCCGCGCACGTAGATGCCGGGCTCGATCGTGAACGCACTTCCCACCGCGAACTTCCCCGTAGCGCTGTACTGGTCGGGGTCGTGCACCAGCAGGCCGATCCCGTGGCCGAGCCCATGCATGTAGTAGAGCGACATCTGCGGGCAGTTGCGCGGCTGGTCGGCGCTGCCGCAATCGTACGTCGCGGTGGGCGACTCGATCAGTCCCACCGCGGTGAGACCGGCGGCCAGCACCGCATTGGAGGAGTCGGTCATCGCGCGCGCTGGTCCGTCAACGCGGATCTGTCGCTCGGCCGCCTTGTGTGCGTCGAGCACGATCTGGTAGATCGCGCGCTGTTCGGTGCTGAAGCGCCCGTTCACCGGCACCGTGCGTGTGATGTCGGCGGCATAGCCATCGAAGTACGCGGCCATGTCCATGACGATCAACTCACCAGCCTGCGCGGTCCGATCGTTCCGGTTGTAGTGCAACGTCGTCGAGTTGGGCCCCGAGCCGACGATCGATCCGTACGACGGCCCATCCGCCCCTTCGCGACGCCAGACACCCTCGGCAGC
>JANOWT010000278.1:0-4860 GCA_031418115.1 Gemmatimonadota bacterium | reverse complement strand
ACGAGGCGGCGATAGAGCGCCTTCTCGGAGTCGAGCGCCCGGACCACTCCCGTTGTGAGCTCTCGCAGTTGCACACCGTTGCCGAGCTGATCGCGTTGGTCGAGCGTGTACGCGAGGAACTGGCCGGCGGCATCGAACGCGAACTCGCCCACTCCGACGAGTGTGATCGGCGTGCCACCCGACAAGTCGACGATCTGCACGACTGACCCGGTCGGCGTGCCACCTGGAGCGGCCGCGCCGGTCGCGTTGCCGACTGCACCTCCTGCTGCCCCACCGGCCGGTGCGTCTGGCGGCATGAACTGCAGCGCCAGCACATCCGACCGATCGCCTGCGAAGCGAAAACTCCGCACGCGGTCGAACTCGCGCTTAGTGCCCGTCGAGAGTTCGATCACACCGACCCTCGTCGTCAACGGGCGCCGGTCGCGCCGCGCCTTCTTCGCGTCCTCGGCTTTCGGATACACGGTGTATGCGACCCAGCGGCTGTTGCCCGAGATGGCAACGCCGCCCGCACCACCGAAGCCTGAGGGCGGTTCACCGATCGCAACGCGCGTCTCGTTCGCTCCCGCCGCGGTCGAACGGACCACGAACTCGGCGTCCCCTTCGTTGGGAGCGAGCACGTAGGCCATCCAGCGGCCGTCGTTGGAGAGCGTGGGATTGCGGATGCCCTTCCATGAGAGAAGGTCTTCCATGGTCAGCGCGCGCTTGGTCCCCGCGGCGGGTGCGGCTGGAGCGACCTGCGCCGCGCCCGGAGCAGCGGCGAGCACGCTGAGCGCGCCGAGCACCAACACAGCGACGACGCGAGCACTCCTTGATGTACGAGCTCTCGTGTTCATCATCGTGCGAAGCAGTAGAAGAGCCCGTTCCCGCCCGTCGCCACCAGATTCTGCTGACTGCAGCCGCGTGATCCATGCGCCGAGTTCCACGACGTCGGCCGCACGCCGCCGCCCTGCCGATCATGATGTCCCACCATCGCGCTGCTGCTGCCGGCGGTGTTGCTCGTCCAGTTGCCGCAGGTGGTGTCGAGCGTGTCGACCGCGACGTTACCGTCGGGAAGCGAACCGGTCAGGATGTCGTGGGTGTTGGGCGTGTCGCCGCGTCCATTGACCTTGTCGCCCTTCTCGTTGAGGCTGTTCTCCTTGCCGACCGCGCTCTCCTCGCTATGCAGTTGGGCGAGATTCGACGCGACCATCACTCCCTTCGCGTTATACCATGGCCCTGCGCCGATCCGGTCACGCGCATTCACCGCGGGCTTGCCACCCTGTGCCGTCGCGCTGAGGTACGCGTGCCACTCGCGCCCGCGCACGCCCGCCGACTCAGCGAGCTGCGCGCAGAATCGATCGGCGCCGGCGAGTCCGCCGAGATTCGCACCGTCGCCCGCACCAACGCTGGTGATGAAGAAACTCATCGTCTCGGTCCGAGAGCGAGCGCCGGCGTCCGCGCCGATGAGGAGGCCGGTCGCGCCAGCGAGAACGGCGAACGGAAGGAGATGTCGCATGGAGACTCCGAATGAGAATGGGGAAGAAGACAAGAACTTGGCCCATCTGCACCTCGTCGGCCAGCGGTGCGCGACGATAGATTCCTGCGGGTACGGTCCAGGCTCTCATCCGCTCACCGCCGCCCCGGAGGCCAGCCATGTCAAAGCAGAAACGCATCAGCCGGCCTGTGATGCTGCAGCCACCGCCCGAGCCCGCGTCCACCGGTCCGCTCACTGGTCAGGCTGAGGATTACCTCAAGGCGATCTACGAACTCGAGCAGCGTGGATCGGCCGCCGGCACCAACGACATCGCGGCGCGGCTGGGGATCGCCGCCGCGAGTGTGACCGGGATGGTCCAGAGACTGCATCGACTCGGACTCGTGCGGGCTGAGCGGTACCGCGGCGCGCGACTCACGCAGGGCGGTCGAGCGGCCGCGCTCCAACTCATCCGCCGGCATCGCATCATCGAGTGCTATCTCGTCGAGCGGCTCGGTTTCGGTTGGGACGACGTGCACGACGAAGCCGAGCGCCTTGAGCATGCCGCGAGCGACGATCTGATCTCGCGGATGGCCGAGGCGATCGGCAACCCGACCGAGGATCCGCACGGCGCGCCCATTCCCACGGCCTCGGGCGAGGTCGACGAGACCCGGTTGCCCAGCATCGCCGACCTCAACGATGGCGAGTCCGCGACCGTCATCCGCATGTCCGATCGCGATCCCGCGTTCCTGCGCTACCTCGACGAACTCGGCGTGCGTCCGGGTGCGACAGTGCAGGTCGTTGCGCGCGCGCCGTTCGAGGGCCCGATCACGGTGCGCGTGGGCACCACGGATCATGTGGTGGGAACGACCGCCGCCGAGCAGGTATTCGTCAGGCCAGAGCCCTGATAGCTCACCTGCCCACCGTCGGTCGGAGTCTTTTCATTATGAAGCGCTGGATGACCGCCCTGGCGGTCGTGCCGTTCCTTGTCGCCGCGACCGCAGTGGTCGCGCCAAGACCGTTCGTGCGCGACGTCGCTCATTCGCAGATCAACTTCGTCGCCGAGTCCCAACTCGTGGACGCGCACGGCACGTTCGACGGTTGGGACGCCGAGATCATGTTCGAGGCGGAGAAGCTCGAGGCGTCGTCGGTCGTGATCACGATCGACGCGAAGAGCATCAACACGCGCATCGCGCAGCGCGACACGCACCTCAAGAGCAACGATTTCTTCGCGACCGATTCGTTCCCCACGATCACCTTCAAGTCGGCGTTCATCAACGCGCTCGGCGAGTACCGCATCAACATAACCGGCGACCTGACTATCCGCGGACGGACCAAGCGGATCACGATCCCGTCGCGGCTCGTCTTCTTCGATGCCACCCGCGACATGGGGCGCGTGAAAGGGCAGACGGTGATCGACCGCAATGACTTTGGCGTGTCGTTCCAGCCGTCGCTCAACAAGATCAACCCCGAGATCCAGCTGCAGTTCGACATCTCGTTCAAGGGGAAGCGGTAGTCGACGGTGGTAACCGTTGGCACGCGTCGACCTTGATCGGTTGACCTTCGCGGGGCGCGCCCGGAACAGGCGCGCCCCGCGTTACGTTCATGGACCAGATGCACTCACTACCCCTGATCTCCTCGCTACTGCTGTCGCTCGGAGCCGCGGCCGCCCACGCGCAGGCCGTGACCGCGGCCCCGGTGGAGCGACGCACGATCACGATCGATGAACGGCTCGCCACCGCGGCCGGTCTCGCGGTGGGCGATCTCGTCACCGTCACGACCGTCGCCGGCTCCATCGGCGACACCGTGCGCGTCGGCGCGATCACCCGCCGCGGCGCCGATCCGAGCGAGGTCGCGCGCAGCGAGTTCCGCGTGCGGGTGCACCTCGATCATCTGCAGTCGATCACGGGGTCGGGTGATCGGGTAGGGCGCTTCGCAGTCCAGTCGCGCACCGACACCAACGATCGCGATACAGGCGTCTCCCCGACCTCGGTCGCCGCCGACATCAACGCCACTGCCTTCGGATTCCGCGCGTATCCCGCCGCCGAGGTCGCCGTCGAGACCTCCGCGACCTTTCGCGTGGTCAATCGGTTTCACCGCGCGATCGGGATCATCACGATCGTCGCGAGCGCGATCTTCCTGCTCTGCATCACCCTGCTCAAGGTCGACGAGCGCCGCCGCGACGTCGGTGCACTCCGCCTCCTCGGTGTCTCGCGCGGTTCGGTGGTCCGCGCGGTGGTCCTCGAGTCATCGCTCGTGGCCCTCGTCGGCAGCGCCATGGGTGCCGGCTTCGGCTGGACGGCGTCGGCGATCGTGAACTGGTACTACCAAGGCTTCTACGACACGCCGCTGCGCTTCGCGATGGTCACGCCTGGCATCGTCGCCTTCGCCGTCACGCTCTCGCTGGTACTCGGCGTGGTCAGCGGCTACCTCGCGGCGCAACGGCTCGTGCGCACGGCACCTCTGGACCTCGTCGGACGATGATGCTCCGCCTCGCTTTCGCCACGCTCACTCGCCGCCGCGCTCGCACCGCGCTCACGACCGCCGGCGTCGCGGTCGCGTCGGCGATGCTGCTCGACATGGTCATGCTCGGCTCAGGGATGCGCGAGAGCTTTCGCGGCTTCATCGAGCAGCAGGGCTTCCAGCTGCGCCTCACGCCTCGTGGCACCATGCCGTTCGACACCGAGGCGACGGTGGGCGGAGGGGCGGCGCTCGTCGCGATGCTGCGAGGGGATCCCGACGTCGTGCGCGTCGCGCCGATCATCGGCACCAAGGGATTCGTGACTCGCGCCGGCACCGACTCGGTCGTCGCAGCCTTCCTGCTCGGACTCGACCCCGCGGTGCAGGGGGACTACATCCTCGCCGAAGGGCGTGAGATCGCGGCGGCGGACGAGATGGTCGTGAACGGCGCTTGGCTCGCGACCACGGGCTATGCCGTGGGCGACACGGTCGCGCTCGCGGCGGGCTACGAGACGCAGGTGCGGCGGTTGCGCGGAGTGCGCACCGTGCGCATCGTCGGCCGGGGGCGCTTCGTGATGCTCGCTGGAGGCGACCGCGCGGCGGCGCTTCCGATCGCGACGGTGCAGGCGATGGGCGGCGAAGAGCGTCGCGATCGCGTCTCGGTGGTGCTCGTCGCCACGCGCGCGGGCGCTGACATCGAGGCGGTGCGGGCGCGGATCGAACGCGCCGACCCGCGCCTGAGCGCGCTCTCCACCGCCGCGGCCCTCCGCTTCGTGGACGAACGGCTCAGCTACTTCCGTCAACTCGCATTCATTCTCGCGTCGGTCTCGCTCGCGGTGGGATTCCTCCTGGTAACGACCTTGGTGACCGTCTCGGTGAATGAACGCATCGGTGAGATCGCGGTGATGCGCGCGATCGGCGTCGCGCGCTGGCGCATCGTCGCGCAGGTG
>JANOWT010000277.1:0-11311 GCA_031418115.1 Gemmatimonadota bacterium | reverse complement strand
GCACCGCGCTCCACGAGTCGTTGCATGACGTCCTGGCTCGGGTGCCCATAGGTATTCGCCGTGCCGACCGAGACGAGCGCGACTCGAGGCGCCACCGCGTCAAGAAAGGCCCGCGTGCTGCTCGTCGATGACCCGTGGTGGCCGGTCTTGAGCACGTCGGCCGCGAGACCGTCGCCGACATGCTCGATCAGCCATGACTCTTCGCCTGCTTCGGCATCGCCGGTGAGGAGAAAGCGCACCGCACCGTAGCGCGCGCGCACCACGGTGCTCGCCTCGTTCGGATCGCGCAGCGAAGCGGTCCAGCTCGAATCAGGCGCGAGGAACTCCACGATCAGGCCATCGACGTCGATCTGCTCGCCAGGCCGCACCCGTTGCCAGCGCGTTCCCTGCTCCTCGGCCGTCTGCAGCAGCTCACGGTAGTCCTCGCTCGCCGCAACGAAGGCCGCATCGCGCAGCTCGGCGGGCCGAAGTGCACGTATCACGCTCGAGGCACCGCCCATGTGATCCGCATGCGGATGCGTGAGCACCAGCAGCGCGAGTGCACCTCCGCGGCGCCTGAGGTACGGGATCACCGTCGCACGCCCCGCATCGCCACCGCGCCACGAACGCCCGGCGTCGATCAGCACCCAACGTCCGCGTGGCGACCGCAGCGCGAGCGCATCCCCCTGCCCAACGTCGATCATGTGGAGCTCCACCACCCCATCGCGCGCCGAGAGCGAGAGCGGGCCGTCAGGGAGCCACGCCAAGAGCGCGACGGCCAACAGCGCGACGGTGAGTGGGCGCGCCCACGCGCGTGACCACCCTGCGACGAGAAGTGCCGCCGCTCCGGCACCGGCGAGCACGGCCGCTGTCGCTGTCGGCGCGACGACGATCGTCGCCATCGGCACGCGCGCCGCCACCGATGCAACGCCGTCCATCGCGCGGAGCAGTGGGCGCGCGGCGTCCACCACGAAGCCCGCGCCCAGCGCATCGGGCAGCAGCATCACCACGAAGAGCGTCGGCTGCAGCAGCGAGATGATCGGTCCCGCTGCGATGTTGCTGAGCGGCGCGATGAGGCTGAGTCGACCGAAGTGCCAGGCGACGAGCGGCGCGGTGGCGAGCGTACTGAGCGTGCCGGCGATGAGTTCCTTCGCCAGGGTGGCGCGCCATCCCTGCCACTCATCCGGCAGCCGGCGGCCCAAGCGTCCCGCGACGATGATCGCCGCGTAGCCGGTGACCGAGAGCTGCCAGCCGAGGTCGAGCACCGTGCGCACATCGGAGAGCGGCAGCAGAGCGCCGAGGGCGAAGCTTCCCCACGGAGAGACGGGACGTTGAATGGCGCGCGCGAGTTGCGTGGCGGCGAAGAGCGTCACGCTGCGGACGGCCGGCGGTGGCGCACCGATCGCGAGCACGTAGAGCGCCGTGATCGCCACGGCCGATCCAGCCGCGACCTGACCAGGCAGACGCATCGCGCTCATGAGCAGCAGCAGCGCGCCACCGACGATCGCCACGTGCAGACCGGAGATCGACAGCATGTGCACGAGTCCGGCGTCGGCATAGCGATCGCGCAGGTCGGGGTCGAGGCCGCGCGTGTCGGCGATGAGCAGTGCGCGGACCATCGGCGCATCGGGGCCGAAGCGCCGGTCGAGTGTCGCGGCCACATGCGCGCGCCAGCGTTCGAGCGCGTTCGGCGGCTCGAGCAGGCGCACTTGTGCCTCGCGAAGCAACAGACCGCGTTCCCCATCGCTCGGCTCGGCGCGGTCGACACGTACGAGCGCACCGGCGGGTGCAGAGCCCTGACTCACCGCGAGGGCGAGCGGCGTGCGGCAAGAGACCGCGCCCTCGACGCGGCGCAGGGTTGCTCTTACAAAAGCTCCTGGGGCCGCAGGGGCCATGAGCTCGGCCGACCAAGGGCCGCCGCCGCGCGCCTGCTCGAAGCAGAAGGCGTCGTCGCGGCGAGTCGTCGCGCCGAGGTCGAGCGCGCTGGCGTACAGCAGCAAGAGTGATGCGACCGGCAGGAGCTTGGACGCGGCGAGTGAGCCGCTCAGACGCTCAGCCGCGGACTCACGCGTGCCGACCAGTCGCTGCGCGCGCGCGATGCTGAAGAGCATGACGCCGCCCGCGGCAATCGCTGCTGGCGCCAACGGTGCGCCAGAAAGACCGGAGATGAGTCCAGCGATCCAAACGAGCGCGGCGTCGAGAACGAGGGGCACGGTCCAACGTGCGCACGCTGCGCTGCGAAGCTCGGTATCGCTTCATTGCATCCGGTAGCGCGATGCTTCGCTCAGCCCGGTGATCGCATCGTTCGCGCGACTCGCGGGGATGTAGGGGCTCTCATCTATCGCCAACAATCGCTACCATTGAGAGATCCCCCACTGGAGGAAGCATGCGTATCACCATTCTCGCCCTCGGCGCGGCGCTCGTCGCCGCACCGCTCTCGGCTCAGGCGCCCGATAGCGCCGCGATCAAGTTGCGGCAGCGGATCGAAGGCTGGATCAACCTCCCGCAGCGGACCGACGAAGCGCGTCGCGCCGGCGTCCCGGACGGCTCGCTGCAGGGCATCCTCGACATTCTCCGCAGGGGAGAGGTCACGCCGCAGGAAGCGTCATCGATCATCGAAGTTGAGACCGAGGCGGTCCGGGAGCACGGCCCAACCGACAACTTCGGCGCGTTCGTTCAGGCGCAACTCGCGTCCGGCAAGCGCGGCCAGGAACTCGCTGCGGCGATCCGCGCCGAGCATCAGCGGAACGGCCGCGGCCGCCCGGCCGGTGCGGGTCAGCAGGGCCGCCGCCCCGACGATCGCGCAGAGAAGGGCAAGCGGCCGGATGACGCCGCGAGCAAGGGCAAGCGGCCCGACGATGCCGCGAGCAAGGGCAAGCGACCGGAGAATCCGGGCGCACAGGGCACGCGCCCCTTCTAACCAGATACCGACCATGACCCGACTCCAGCTCATCCCGGCCGCCGCGCTCCTCGCGCTCGCCGCCTGCGGCGGCGAGGCCGCCAAGACCGACGCAGCGGCGACTCCGCCCGTCGAGCAGAACGACGCACAGCGCGCCGCGAGGATCGCGCTCGCGCTGCAGACCATGCCCGACAAGGTCGACTCGATCCTCGCGGCGAACAGCCTCACCACCGAGCAGCTCGAAGCCCTGCTCGTCCGCGTCGCGCAGGACTCGACGCTCAGCGCCGAATACAGCCGTCTCACGGTGCGCTAACGCACCCGACGCGAACCAAGCGACTGGACCCGATGGTGGTGCCCCGTGCGATCGTGCGCCAGGCACCACCATCGTCGCGAGATCGATCGACTGCGCCCAGTATCCTCGCGTTGCGCGTGACCTCGGCACCCACGCGGGGGTAGGATACAACAGCATGCGCCCGCACACTCTCGTCCGATTGTTCCTGCTCAGCACACTCGGTATCGCGGCCCGGCCCGCGTCACCGATCGCCGCACCGCTCAGCGCGCAGACTGTCGGCGGTGCAACGTCGGACGCACCGAGCGAGGTCCCCTGCACCGCCGTGCGAAGCATCCTGCACGGCGTGATCCTGATCGGTGCGCGCCTGGGCACGGTCGGCGGTCCCTCCTGCGATGTGATGCGGTTCTACGCGCAGTGGCTCGAGACCAGCGACACACTCGACACCGGCCGCCCCGGTCGCGAAGCGCGATTCACTGGCCGCGAGTGGGACTTCGCCTCGGGCGCGATGCGGCTCGGTGCGCCGCGCTACTTCGTGCTGATCCGTGGCGACAGTCTCAGCGTCGCCGCTCCAGGAAGACCGGCGCGGCTGCATCTGAGCGCCTTCGCCGCCGATCCGGACGAGCGCCCGCGCGAACTCGGCTCATGGTTCGTTCTCACCGACGAGGACTCTACCTCGTCGCGCCTGTTCCGTTCACCAGTCACCGCGCAACGCCTGCACGCGGTGCTCGAGGACGGCGGCACCCTCGTGTACGCGTTGGGCGGCGTGCGCGTGGACGGCGCGCGCGCGCGGGCCCAACTCGCCGAGGCGCGCGCCTTGCGCCGCGCACTCGGCTTCACCGATCCGATGCCCCGAGCACGCTTCGTCGTCGGACCGCCCGGCGACTCGACGCTCGCCATGCTTGGCGTGGTGCGCATGGAGCGCCCGCTCTTCGCGATGACCGTGTCGCCGCCGCTCGCGGTCTTCGCGCCGCTCACGCCGTCGCGCGGACTCGACTCGCACGAACTCGTGCACGTGGCGACCGTCGGCAGGCGCGGCGTGGTGCCCGCGAGCGTCGGCGAGGCATTCGCGATGCACCACGGCGGCTCACATGAGCGCGAGTTCTCCGAGTCGTTCTGCGCGAGCAGTGTGCTCCGCTCGCTCCCTCCGCTCGACGCGGCGCAACTCGACTCGGCGCTCGCTGGCCAGTGGTGGGACGATGCGCGGGCCGACGTCGCCGGCTACACGCTCGGGCATGCGGTCGGCTGGTTCATCGAGCAGCGCGGCGACTCGGCGTGGATCTTCGCTGACGGCGAGACGGCCAAGGACAACGATGCGATCGGATTCTTGGCAAGTCGCGCGGGGATCGCGCGGGCCGAGGCGATGGCGCGGATCGTGGAGAGCTTGTCGGCGCGGCGAGGTGCGTGTCCGGTGGCTGGCCCCGGGGTCGTCGTCCTCATGTCCCCCTCGCGATGAGGGGGACCGGCGATCACTGGACTAGGCAGAGCCAGACGGGACCTCCGCCTCCAGCGTCACCGCCGTCCCGTAGCACAGCACCTCCGTCACGCCCTTCATGATCTCGGTCGCGTCGTAGCGAATGCCGATCACGGCGTGCGCGCCAGCCAGATGCGCCTGGATGAGCATGGTGTCGAAGGCCTGCTGACGGGTGCGTTCGGCGAGCTCGGTGAAGAGCGTGATGTTGCCGCCGACCAGCGTCTGCAAGCCAGCACCGATCGTACCGATGACCGACCGCGATCGCACGACGACGCCACGCACCACACCCTTGTTCTCGACGATGCGGCAACCCGGGATCTCGAAGGCGGTGGTGGTCATCGCGTGCGGGATCTCGACCACCTGCGAATCAATGATCTGGCGCATGAGCTCACTCGGCGTGGGTGATCGTTCGACTACAGGGTCGAGCCAACGTCTCGTTGTGTCGTGGCCGCTTCCATGATACTCGCGCGCTAGCCCGCCATCGGCAACGGCAACCGCTCCTGCACCGGCGTCCCCGTGAACGTCGCGCCCGTGGTCCCCGTGAGTTCGACCGTCACATAGCTGCCGATCAACGCCGGCGTTCCCGCCACGAGCACCGTCTTGAAGTCGCGCGACCGCGCCTGCAACAGGTCACCCTTCCGCGCTTCCTTCTCGATCAACACTTCCATCCGTTCACCCAGCCGCCCCATGTTCTTCTCGCGCGAGATACCGCGCACGGTCGCGACCAGCGCCTCATATCGACGGTCGACGACCTCGGTCGCAATGGTCCACTCGGCAGGCATCTTGGTGGCCGGCGTCCCCTCGCGCGCCGAGAACTTGAAGGTGAAGGCGTCGTCGAACCGCACCTCACGGCAGAGCGAGAGCGTCTCCTCGAACTCATCATCGGTCTCGCCCGGAAAACCGACGATGATGTCGGTCGTGATGCCGAGTCCCGGGATCGCCGCGCGCATACGCGCGACACAATCGAGATAATCCTCGCGCGAGTAGCGGCGCAGCATCCGCTTGAGCATCGATGTCGACCCGCTCTGCATCGGCAGGTGCACATGCTCGCAGACCGCGGGCGTCTCGGCCATGGCGGCGATCACGCGGTCCGAGAAGTCGTTGGAGTGCGGGCTCGTGTAGCGCAGACGCCGGAGGCCGTCGACCGCACCCACGGCGCGCAGCAGGTCGGCGAAGTCGTGCGTGCCATCGTTGTACGAGTTGACGGTCTGGCCGAGCAGCACGACCTCGTTGATCCCCTGCGCCACGACCTCCTGCGTCTCGCGCACCACGTCGGCGAGCTTGCGACTGCGCTCCGGGCCACGCGTGGTCGGCACGATGCAGTAGGTGCAGCGGTAGTCACAGCCACGCTGCACGGGGATCCACGCCTTCACGCCCTCGAACCGGCGAGCGGTGAAGTCCTCGTAATGCTCCTCGAGATCGAAGTCCGTCGCGCTGAAGCGCTCGCCATTGCGTGCGCCCTCGATCAGTGCCGGCAGCATGCGATACGCATCGGGACCGACCACGAGTTGCACCCGCGTGTCGGTCGCGAGCAGTCGCGCGCCGAGTCGCTGGGCCATGCACCCGGTCACGCCGAGGATCGCGCCAGGCTTGAGTTCGCGACGCAGCTCTCCGAGTCGACCGATCACCCGCTGCTCGGCGTTCTCACGGATCGCACAGGTGTTGATCAACACCACATCGGCGCCCTGCGGCGTGTCCTGCGTGACGTAGCCTTCGGCCTGCAGCTTGCCGTACATCAGCTCAGAGTCGCTGACGTTCATCTGGCAGCCGTAGGTCTCGATGTACACTGAAGGCATGAGCGGGTGCGGTGTGCGGAAAGTGACTAGATCGGGGTGGCCGTGGCGTCGCGGCCCAGCACGGCGCGCAACCTGGTGCCGCGGGGGAAGTCGCCCGCGAGCCGCACCTCAAGATAGTCCTCGGTGAGGGCTTTTCGGAGCGGCGACTCGGTCTCAGGGGCCGCGTGCACGCCGATCACGACCACGTCGGCCGCTCCGCCGACGCGACCCTCTCCGTACGCGGTCGCCTTCTCGGCACCGATCGCACGCAACTCGGCGGCGCGCGCACGCGCCACCAGTGGCGGGACCGGGCTCCCCGTGCGCTCCGCCACCGTCCCTGGTCGCGGCGAGTACGGGAACACATGGAGGTGCGTGAACGGCAGCGCCCGCACCAACGCCACCGACGCGGCGTGATCGGCGTCCGTTTCGCCGGGAAAACCGGCCATGATGTCGGCCCCAAGTCCGAAGACGGCGCGACCTGCGGTGAGCCGTTCGATCGCCGACGCGTACTCGCGCGCCGAGTACCAGTGCCGCCCCATGCGCTTGAGCACCGCGTCGCTACCTGACTGCAGCGGCGCGTGCAGGTACGGACAGACACGCGTGCCCCCGTCGCGCAGCCACTCGGCGAGTTCGTCGTCGACTTCCGTGGCCTCCACCGAGGCGAGTCTGAAGCGCACACTGGGAACGCCATGCACGAGCGCAGTCACGAGCGCGCCGATCGAGCTGCCCTGCTCACGCCCCCACGAGCCCACATGCACGCCGGTCAGGACGATCTCGGGATGGTGCTCCGCCAGCAGCCGAGCCTCGGCCACGACTTCCGCGACTCCGCGTGAGCGGTGCGCCCCGCGCGCGAGCGTCGTCGCGCAAAAGGTGCAGTGCTCGTCGCAGCCGTCCTGCACACGCAGCGTTGCGCGCGCGGTGCTCTGCCGCGTGGCGCGCGCGAGGCCGATCAGCGGCGCGCTCCTGTGCGCTGAGAGCTCGAGCGCCGCCGCCACCGCCGCGAGGTCCGCACCTGCGATCACATCACTCACCCCGGGCAGTCGCGCGATCTCCTCGCCCGAACGCGCCGCCGCACACCCGGTGACCACCACGCGCGTCCCCGGACGCTCACGCGCGATCCGTCGCACCGCCTGACGCAAGTCGGCCTCAGCCTCGCGCGTGACCGCGCAGGAGTTGAGCACCGCGACATCGGCCTCGCCCGACTCCACGACCTCCGCACCCGCTCGCTCACAGAGTGCGCGCACCTGCTCCGAGTCGTACTGGTTGGCGCGGCACCCGAAGGTGCGGATGAGCACCTTCATGTGCGGCTCACGGCCGGGTACTCACCCGTCCGGAGCAGGCGGCCGGTGCGCTCGATCGGTTCCAACGGCAGCAGAATGTGAAAGGTGCTCCCCTCCCCTTCCTTGCTGCGCAGCCAGATGCGGCCGCCATGCGACTCGACCGCGATGCGACAGAAGGCGAGTCCAAGTCCGGAACTCCGCACGCGGGGCGCATTGGCCGCGCGCACCTGTTCGAACTTCTGGAAGACGAGATCCTGATACTCCTTCGGGATGCCGGGGCCGGTGTCGCTCACGGAGATCACGATGCCCGCGGGGTCGCGTCGCGCTGCGAGCGTCAGTGTCACCGGGACTGGCGAATGCGTGATCGCATTCTGCACGAGATTCGCGAGCACGCGCTTGAGCAGCGTCTTGTCGGCACGGAACACCGGCGCGTCGTCCGCGACCTCGGTACGCGCGACGGTCTGCTCCTGACGGAATCGCAGCTCCCAGTCGAACATGACCTCGGCCAGCAGTGCAGCGGGCGCGATCTGCTCCGGCGAGAGCACGAGCGGCTGCTCCTGCACCTTGGACACGTCGAGCAGGTCCTGAATGAGTCCGAGCAGGTCCTCAGCTTTCCCCTCCACGTCGGAGAGGGCGCGGGCCGGACGCTCGTCGACCGCTCCGAAGTCGCCGTCGCGCAGCATCTCGAGCGTGGCGAGCATGCTCGTGAGTGGCGTCTTGAGGTCGTGAACGATCATCCGCATGAGGTCGTCGCGTGCCTTCTGCACTTCGCGCAGACGCTTGAGACTCTCCTCGAGCGCGTCGGTCGCGCCCTTGAGCTTGAGGAGACTGCGCACACGCGCGCCGAGCACGTGCCGGTTGTGCGGCTTGAGCAGGAAATCGTCACCACCGGCCTCGATCGCCTTGAGCCGGTCGCTCGCGTCGTTGAGCGCGGAGACGAAGATCACGGGGATGCGCGCCGTGCGCGGATCGCGTTTGAGGCGGCGGCAGACCTCGAAGCCGGTCTCGCGCGCGTCGACGCCGAGGTCGCCCGGCGGCATGGAGATGTCGAGGATGCAGAGATCGGGGTGCTCCTCGGCGCAACGCGCGAGCGTCGAGGGACCGTCGACCGAGTGGATGACGCGACAGCCGAGCGACGCGAGTTGGTCGCGCAACAGCTCGACGTTCGCCTCGACATCGTCCGCGACCAGCACCAGGGTCTGGGAGCCCACGGTCGACGTGGGCGCGGTCGCGGCGGTCACACCCATCGCCTACGGCCGGATGCCGAGCCCGATGGAGAGGAAGAGCGCTTTCTCCTTCGCCCCCGCAGCGGTGCGCGACGCGCGTTGCAGCGAGATGTCGAACTGTCCGCGACCACGTGCGACCGGGATCGCGATGCCGCCGCTGAACGAGCGCTCTCCTACCTTCTGTCCGTTCACGCCGAACGGCAACCCGCGGTCACGCACGCCGAGACGTGCGTACGACGGCGCACCGCCCATACGAGGACCCACGACTTCGAGTCCGAGTCCCACGTCGGTCGCGTCGAACACACTCATGTTCGCGGTCCCGAGATCGCGCATTGCGGACCACCCCGTGTGCTCCACGCGCGCCGCGATCGTGGTGTTCGGGATGCCGGTGTATGCGAGGGTCATGCCGACACGGTCGGGCACACTGGCGTCGGCGAGAGGCAACTCGTCCTGTCGCGCATTCATGCCCGCACCCAATCGCGCCGAGGCGCCGATCGCGAGGACCTTGGTCGGCAGGAAGATCACACCCATCGAGACCGCGCGACCGGCGTAGTTGATCGTCGTCAACTGCTCGACGCCGCCCACGCCGGTGCTGTCGGGGAACGAGCGCCCGAAGCTCAGGCGGTTCTCACCGGTCAGGCCGTGGATGCCGAGTCCGACCTGGAGCCTCGCGCTGACCCAGTACGATGCGGCCGCGCGCACATCCGTGATGGCGCCGTTGCTCGACGCCGCGAGCACCGACGGGAGCAGCGACCCGCCGACGAGCTGGCTGTCAGAATAGGTGTTGCTCCAGGTGCGATCGAGGAAAGTCGTCGCCGACGCGCCCGCCGTGAACCGACGATTGCCCCCGGTGACGATGAAGCTCGGGAACCGCATGGTCGTCGAGCGATCCGCCTGCCCGCCAAAGGCGGTCCGGCGATACTCGGGCTCGAACAGCATGTAGACCGAATATCTCGAAGGGATCGAGAGCGCTGCCGGGTTCAATGCACTCGACGGATCGAGCTCGGCCGTCGCGCCACCGAGCGCCAGCGATGCACTTCCGAGTTGGCCCGTGGGATAGCCGAAGCCCTGGATCGAGAGCCCACCCTGCGCATACAGGGCGCCCGGCAGGATCGCGAGGAGCGCGAGGAGGCGGATCGAGCGACGCATCAGGGCTGTCCGAATCGAATGTTGGGCACGTAGCTCACCCGCAGTCGCGGACGGAGCCCTGAGGCGGCGCTGAGTCCGAAGAAGTTCGCGCCGAGTCCGCTGCTGCCCTCGATCTCGGAGCGCAGAATGAGCGCGCTCGGGATGTTCTGCACTCCCGAGTTCGTTCGCCAGAGCCGCACGAGGGAGTTGATCTCCAATCGCACGATCCCCGAGTCAGCGGGGGCGACGCGAACGAGATCGCCGACGAAGAACCCGGCCGGCGCGAGCAGCCGGGCAGCGCGGTTTAGGTCGGTGAGCGCCCTGCCGGCCAGCACGACCTGCGCGCGGATCGTGAGTGAATCTCGGTCATCCATGCCGCGCACCGGATCCTGCACGAACTCGAGCTGCGCGCGCAGGATCGCCGTCGAGTCCGTCAACCAGCGCGGCAGGTTGAACCGGAGATAGGTGCGACTTCCCGGCAACCCGCCGACGGTGAAGCGCCCTGCCCGGCGAATGTTGGGCGCGTCGGCGACCACGAGGTAGTCGAACAGGTCGCCATTCACGTTCTGCGGCACGCGAGGGAAGAGCGAAGTCGGGCGCGATGTCACGGCCGCGACCAACGTGTCCGCCGAGACGCGATAGCGCAGCAACGGACCGTTGCTCGCGTCATCACTCGACGTGATCAGGATCGCGCCCGACTCGGTGCTGCGCAGTCGCAGACCGATCCGGAGCACGGCACCAGGCGTCGAGACGATCTGTCGCATGCGTGCGCTGTCGAGCACGATCTTGACCGTGGCCGAATCGATGAAGGTGGCGCTGTCGACTTGCAGGCTACCGAGGAGCCGCCCCGCCGTGAAGAAGGGCAGGAGCGTCAACGGGAGCGAGTCGACCAACGTCGTGTCACCGACGTCGAACGCGTCGATATAGAAGGTCCGAGGGACCTTGATCGACGTCTTCGCCAACCGAATGCTCAACGTGGCCGAGTCGACGTAGCTCACCGGACGCGCCGTGTCACTCCGCGGCGAGAAGGTGCGCGCCAACGTGTCGAACCGGATGATCGCGCGCGTGTCGAGCGTGTCCCCCCGGCTGGCGACGAGCAGCGAGTTCTCGAACCCGAGGAGCGGGAAGGTCTGCAACGTCGTGTCGAGCACGATCGCCGGGTCGAGGATCGTGTCGAAGATGTTGAGCTGTTGCCCGGGGCAGAGTGCGGGGCACGAATCGGCCGTAGTGAGGCTCTCGGTGCAGGCGCCGACGAGCAGCG
>JANOWT010000276.1:0-13031 GCA_031418115.1 Gemmatimonadota bacterium | reverse complement strand
GACCACGGACTTCACGGAGAACGAGATCAACGCGCCGGTGATCTCAACTCGCGGCGTGCAAACGCTGCCATTGGTGCGCGAGCGCCGGGACGCGTCGGGGCTCTCGAATCTGAGGAATCGGTACTACGATGCCACATCGGGTCGGTTCACGCAGCAGGACCCGATTGGGCTGGCCGGGGGCCTGAATCTGTACGGGTATGCGGGTGGGGACCCCGTGAATTTCAGCGACCCCTTCGGGCTCTGTCCGGATGAGAAGCAGAAGAACACGATTTGCCTCTCGTTCTTCATCGAGGGCAAGACCGCCGGCCCCCTCAAAGGCGATGGACGTGGGTTCCAGTCCAGCTCTTCGAAGAATCAGTCGCGCGCGTGGATTGTGATCGACGTAGAGAACCAGAGCGTTGTCGACAAGGGGTTCTCGAGCACCTGCCGCGCTAGTGGCGACAACTGCTCTGATCCGTCCTTCTTGAGTCAGATCGGAGCGAGCTTCGGTGCGAATGGCGTCATCGACGTTGGGGTCGTCGGGCACAACTCGAAGACGATCATGCCCGCGTTCTCAGGGAGTATCCGGTTCTCGCCTGACGGAAACGGCGGCTATCAAGGGCAAGGGTTCGCTACGAGGTTCCCGTCCATCGAGGCGTACTACCACAACAACGCTGGGCAGACACAAACGCTTATCCAGCGGCCTGGGTCGCATCCAGTGTGCCTTGCGCTTTGCGGCGTTGGACCGATTCGCCAGTGAGGAGCACGGAGGAATGACGTGACTGATGCCGATCGAGGCTTGGTGCTAAGCAACCTTGCTCGCTTGCTCTTCCTGCTGCTTCCGACAGCGTCTGTCCTCCTCGCCCTTCGGGACGTGGCTGGAGGGCCAGACGGCTACGGTGCCGTTGGGCTTGCAGCACTGTACTTCGCAACCATGTTCATCCCCGTGGCCGTCGGAGGCGTGGCCCACAGCTTGTCGCTCGTGCGACTTCAGCGGTACCGTCGTGTGTCGCGAGCTATTGGGATCCTCACGAGCCCGTCCGTCTTGATCGGCGTCATCCTGCTCGTCGATGTTGATCTGCTACTAGACGCAGCTGCTCCCATCGCAGCATGCGTGTTCGTGTATGGGCTGGTGATTCGACTTCCGAATGGGGCCGCGCAGGGAGCTGACTCTGGCGACGACCGAGAGGGACCAGCGAAACGCACCGCCTAATGCCCCGTTCTGCAGCGGCGTTGTAGCCGCCGTCTGCAGCAACGATCGTTCGGCGCCCGCAGGCGACGCGGCGGCGTAATCGGCACCGGGCTCCGCCAAGACGGCTGGTTGGCGGCGCACCCGGTGCTGGCGTGTGGGCGGATACTCGCAGACGAGCACCGACCGATCCTCGCGAACTGGCGTGCCAGGTCCCGGCGAGCTCTCGGCTTCCACGAGGCCTTGTCCTGTGTCCTCTCGCGACGCTCTATTCCACGCAGCAGGACCCGATTGGGCTGGCGGGGGGGCTCAACCTCTACGGGTTCGCGAGCGGGGATCCGGTCAACTTCTCAGATCCATTTGGGCTGTGCGGCAAGGGAGTCAACAAGCAGAATGTTCGCGAGAAGTGTCGGACCGTGACGGCCGCTGAGGGACAAACGATTGCTAGAGCGGCCAAGCAGATGCCTGAATGGGAGTATTCACAAGGCAGTGAGTGGGAGGGCAATCCGGACAAGGATCCCGCAAACCATGTCGGCGACTGTACTGACTTCTGTCAACGGTCGTTCTTGAACGCCGGGTTCAACGTCCCCTACTACACGACAACGGCGCTTAAGGGTGGAGCGGCGACGCTGGACTATGTCGCTGTCACGACGCCGCAGCCGGGCGATGTGGTCGTCAACGGCACACACGCAGGCATCGTCACCGCTGTCGACGCCAAGGCCGGCTCGGTGAGGGCGTGGCAGAATGGCGGCGGTAAGTCGCCATATCGCAATGGTGCTACGGGAAGCTGGACTGTCAAATCCAGCAACTCGCTCTTCTTCCGCCTCTTGGTTCCAACGGGATACACGCCATGATCCACGAGGAGCCACTCGGTGCAGGTGCGCGCATCGGTGGCGTGGACGGCGCGTTTGGATGCACCAGTGCTTCAACAAGATTGCGCGCGCTTGGTGCCTGCATGCTTGTCGCCTGTATGGCGAGCTGTGTTGGCGATCAGGCGCACCAGGGTGACCCCGAAGGCAGCACGGTCGCGACTGCCGATCCGATCTGGCTGCCGATAGGAGCGCTTGATCTCGAGTCCCGTCAGGGCGTAGAGGCGGCGTATATGACGGGTGAAGTCAGTCGCTCCCTCGGCACCTGCGATTTGAGCTCGCGCGATGGGGCAATGCGAATCGTGATCGATGATTCCGCCCGTTGGCGAGAGGCCGCGAGAGATTCGGTGCTTGTCGAAGTTCGACTATCTGTCCTCGGCGAGGTTGCGATCAGAGGGAGCGGATATCAGAGCTATTCGTTTCGCCCCGAGTCGAGCGTTGACACGGTGATGGTCATCGTCGTGAAGGACTCGTCGGGGAGTCGCAGCGTCCTGTGCGAGACAGTCTCACGCTACATCCCGCTCCGCGATGTGGAGGATCCAGGCATGTACGTCAACGAGGCAGAGTTCCGGCGCGCGGTGGCCGGGCTGCGCGCGCGACTATCGCGCTAGTGCAGAAGTCGCACCCGCAGCACCGGAGCAGCGCCACGGCTGCGGAGCTGTCTTCGTCGCTACCGGACATCGGGAGTCTGGTGCGGGGACGGCGGGACGCGTCGGGGCTGACGAATCTACGGAATCGGTACTACGATGCGACATCGGGTCGGTTCACGCAGCAGGACCCGATTGGGCTGGCGGGGGGGCTGAACTTGTACGGGTACGCCGACGGCGATCCCATCAACAACAGTGATCCCTTCGGGCTGTGCCCGATCAAGAAGGACGGCATTCCCTGCACGGCCGTCTACGCGCCAGGAGTGACTGTCAGCAGTCCCTACCTTCGGATGGCGCTGAATTCCATCGCTGAAGAAGTTGACAAGCCACTCTTGGTTTACGGTGGCGACCGAAGCGCCGCGAGGAACAGTGCAGTTGGTGGAGCCAGAAGAAGTTCACATCTCGAGGGAACCGGGGCTGACGTGATCTTCGAAGGAACCACTAAGGCCGAGACCCGCGATCTGTTGCAGGCGAGCCAGAGTCGAGATTCCTTCGGTGTGCGGCTGCTCTATCACCAGAAGGGGTCAACCCTTCCGGAGCACTCTCACCTCGACTTGCGAGGGGGCGGAGATATCACGGAGCAGATCAAGGGCTCAACCCCCAAGTACGTCCCGTTGCCGGAGAAGAAGCCGTGAGAGTCCTCATCGTCGCCGTGTTGTTGCTGGGGTGTCAGCCGCAAGAGGACCAAGCCACGCCCAGGCGCGCGGATGGAGCGGACGTTTCTCAGCAGGCGCCTGCGGCTGGGCTCCGGCTCAGATGCGGAGCCGACGATCGACCGACGCTCACAGGCGAAGGCATTGGCGAACTTCAGATTGGCCGACCGTCAGCTCAACTGTCGGCACGGTGTGTCGTCCTCAGTGACACGGTAGCACCCGGGGCCGAAGCGCTTCCCGAACGCGTGATGACGGTCTTGTTGACGCCTTCGGACACGGTACGGGCCACGATCGAGAGTGACAGCCTGTGGCGACTAGAGATCGCGAGTCCAGGGATTCGAACCGTTGATTCACTCGGCGTCGGAACCTCGTTGTCCGCACTTTTGCGGTCACCGAACGCGCATGCGCGAGGTCTGGAGGGAGAGGGTCAGCTATTCGTGCTCATCGAACGGCACTGTGGGCTGAGCTTTCGAATCGATCTCGAGCTGGATCCAAACCAACATCGAGCGGAGTGGAGTGAGACTGATCTTTCGGCGCTTAGCGGTGGCTCGCGCGTCGATCAGATCTTGGTCGTTGGATGCAGAGTCACCGAGGCGGCACGGAAGCCCGCAGCAGGCTAATCCCGAGTTGTGCGGAGGGCATCGTCGCTCTGACGCCTAACCACGCGTTCTGCAGTGGCGGCGTGGCAGCCGTCTGCAGCAACAGTCGTTCGGCCTGTCGTGGCGCACGTCGTACCCGAAATGCGCGAGTCGAGCGGCGACCCCGACGAGTGGCGGCGTGACGATCGCATCGTGACGCTCAAGCCTCGCCGAAGAGTTCTCAACCTCGCCACACTAGAGGCCCTTTTCGAGCAGATACCGAACCGAGCGGGGCATATGCTCCCTGCATCGGGGCCAAACGAGCTGCTCCCGTGAATCGGGCTGCGGCATGCCGTGGATGTCTGAGACGCGTGCGATCGTCATCGAGCGCATGCAGAATACGGTGGAGTGGTCCGCGCTGGCGTGGAGTGGAAAGGCGGTTCGCCCAGCAGCTCCGGCTCGGGCTCGTTGGCGGACTCTATTTGCCCGGGTCTGCGCGCCGGGATCCGATCAACTGCTCGGTCCCGTTCGGACACTGTGCGCCGTTCCTACTCCGTATCAAGCGCCGGATCGTACTCGATATCCGCCACGAGCGCCCGCAGCTCCTTCGACGGCTTGAACACCGGCACCGGCCGCGCCGAGACCTCGACCGGCTCACCAGTCCGCGGATTCCGCGCCATCCTGGTCTTCCGGTTGCGAATCTTGAACGTGCCGAACCCCCGGACCTCGATGTTCTTCTGCTCCTTGAGCGCGTCCTTGATCGCGTCCAGGAACGCGTCCACGACGCGAGAACAGTCCTTCTTCGAGATCATGGGGCCGGCCGTCTGGGAGATTGACTCCGTAACGCGCTCCACGAGGTCGGCTTTGGTCATGGACATACCGGGGATGGGTTGGCGCCGAGGGCCGTAAGTGCCACTAGTCTAGGAACTTAGCCGAGTTGTGTCAAGCGGTGGTGCCACCGCGGAGCCCCCGCCGATCGCCGCCATGAACTCGTCGAAATGGGGAACCGCGTCGTGCGGTCCCGGCGCCGCCTCCGGATGGTACTGCACGCCGAAGACCGAAAGCGTCCGGTGGCGCAGCCCCTCCACGGTGCCGTCGTTGAGGTTCAGGTGCGTCACTTTGAGGTCGGGGGCGCCCGGGATCCCCTTCTCGCCGCCCTCGACCGCGAAGCCATGGTTCTGGCTCGTGATCAGCACATCTCCCGACTCAAGGTCCTTCACCGGGTGATTCCCGCCGCGGTGGCCGTAGGGAAGCTTCTTGGTCTTGCCGCCGAAGGTGATGCCCAACAGCTGATGCCCAAGGCAGATGCCGAACACCGGCACACCGGCATTCGCGATCGCGCGGATCGCCTCGGGTGCGTAGCCGACCGCCTCGGGGTCGCCTGGGCCATTGGAGAGGAACACTCCGTCCGGCTTGGCGGCGAGCACTTCGGCGGCCGACGTCGTCGACGGGACCACGGTGACGCGGCAATCGCGCTCAGCGAACATCCTCAGGATGTTGCGCTTGATCCCGTAATCGTAGGCGACGATGTGTCGCTTGGCCTTCGCATCGCCCCAGACATACGGCTTCTCGGTGGTCACGCGTGACGCGAGATCCAGGCCCGACATGGACGGGCAGGCGTCGAGCACGCGACGGTGCTCCGACGTAGGCTCGACTCCCGCACCGATCAGGCCGCGCATCACGCCAGCGGTCCTCAGGTGACGCGTGAGTCGCCTGGTATCAACCTCCGACAACACAGGCACTTGAGCCGCAGCGAGCCAGGCACCCAACCCCTGCTCTGCACGCCAGTTCGAGTGCGACTCGCAGAGCTCACGCACCACCACGCCTGCGATCTGCGGACGCGCCGACTCGGCGTCCTCGGTGTTCACGCCGTAGTTGCCGATCATCGTCGACGTCATCACCACGATCTGCGCGCGATACGACGGATCGGTGAACGTCTCCTGATAGCCACTCATCGACGTCGTGAACACGACCTCAGCCACCGCGGGCATTGGGAGCGGCGCATGGAGACGACCAAGAAAAAGGGTCCCGTCCTCTAGGAGGAGGAACCCCGGAACTACGGTGTCCTTGTTCGCGGTCACGGCTGCGGAGGCGGCGTGGTCGGGAGCGTCTGGAGCGGGATCGCACTCGCCGGCGCGTCCTGTGCCGGCGCGGTCAGCGACTGCGCGGGGGCCGGTGCGGCGATGTCGTCGAGGATCGACCGCGGTCCGCTCGAGCGGCTCGACATGAGCTGCAGCACGAACGCGAGGAAGATGAAGATGCCACCACCCCACCAGCTGGTCTTGGTGAGCAGATCACCGGCCTGCCGCGAGCCGATCACGGACGACGTGGACGACGACGCGCCGCCGAAGTTGGCCGCGACGCCACCGCCCTTGCCGGCCTGCATGAGCACGGCGGCGGCGAGGATGAGCGCGTCGATGATGAGAAGAACGAGTAGGAACGTATACATGGGGGCTCTATCTGCGGGTGCGACGGACAGGGTAAGCCTCTAAGAATACCGGAGTTACCTCCCTCCGGCAACCCTCAGGAGGAGCGGACTGAGGCACAGCTCACGAGGAGCGCACGATCGCCAGCCACTGCTCGGCGTCGAGGCTCGCGCCCCCCACCAGCACGCCGTCCACCTCGGTCGCCGCCAGCAGCGACTCGACGTTCGTGCGGTTGACGCTCCCGCCGTACAGGATCGGGATGACCGCCCCCCGCTCCCCCGCGATCGCCTTGAGCTCGGCGCGGATCGCCACATGCACCTCGCTCGCGTCCGCCGGGGTCGCGGTCTTTCCGGTCCCGATCGCCCAGACAGGCTCGTACGCGACGATCGCGGTGACCAACACGGCAGCCTCCACACCCGCGAGCGCCGCACGCAACTGGCGCTTCACCACGGCGATCGTCTCACCAGCCTCACGCTGCGCGAGGGTTTCCCCAACGCACACGGTCGGCGTGAGTCCGGCGCGAAAGGCCGCCGCGACCTTCTTGCCCGTCTCCTCATCTGTCTCTCCGAAGACATGACGCCGCTCGGAGTGCCCCACGAGCACATGCCGCGCACCGGCGGCACGCGCCAGCGGCCCCGACGTCTCACCGGTGAACGCGCCCTTGTCCTCCCAGTGGATGTTCTGCACTCCGGCCTCGAGATCGTTCCGCTCGCGCACCGCCTGGAGCACGGCATGGAGCGAGACGGCGGGCGGAAAGAAGAGCACGCGACGGTCCGACTGGCGCGCGTACTGGTCGGTGAAGGTCCGCAGGAAGGCGGCCGCGTCGGCGGGCGCCTGATTCATCTTCCAGTTTGCTGCGAAGATCAGATTTGGCATCGGGTCCGGTTCAGCGTTGATCGAGCGCGGCGACGCCCGGAAGCACTTTCCCTTCGAGGAACTCGAGCGATGCGCCACCGCCCGTCGAGACATGACTCATCTTGTCCGCGAGTCCTGCCTGCTCGACTGCGGCCGCCGAGTCGCCACCACCGATGATCGTCGTCGCGCCGGCCGCCGTCGCCGCGGCCATCGCGTGTGCGACTGCCATCGTACCAGCGTCGAACGGCTTGGTCTCGAACACACCCATGGGGCCGTTCCAGATGATCGTCTTCGCCGATGCGATCGCGCGCGCATACGACACCGCGCTCTCGGGGCCGATGTCGAGCATCGCTTCGTCCTCGGGGATCGCATCGCGCTTGACCGCATGCGCCTCGCTCGCCTCGGCGATCGACGGCGCGACCATCGCGTCATGCGGCAACGTGAGCCTGAACGCCGCGCGCTCGATCAGGTCCGCCGCCATCTCCACGCGGTCATCCTCGACGAGTGATTCGCCGGTCTCGAATCCCATCGCCTCATAGAAGGTGCAGGCCATCGCACCGCCGATCAGGATCCCGTCGACCTTGGGCAGCAGCGCCTCGATCACGTCGATCTTGCCCGAGATCTTGGAGCCACCGAGGATCGCGATGAAGGGACGCTTGGGCTTCTCGAGCGCGTGGCCGAGATAGTCGAGCTCCTTCTCCATGAGCAGACCGGCGACTGCCGGACGCAGGTGCTTCGTGACGCCTTCAGTGGACGCGTGCGCACGGTGCGCGGCACCGAACGCATCATTCACGAACAGATCGCCGAGCTTGGCGAATCCCTGCGCGAGTGTGGCGTCGTTCTTCTCCTCGCCGGCGTCGAAGCGAGTGTTCTCGAGCAGGCAGACCTCGCCCTCCTTGAGCGCCTTGGTCGCGGCTTCAGCTTCGGCCCCGACCACATGCGGGACGAACTTCACCGGCACCTTGCCACCGAGGAGCGCAGCGAGGACAGGCGCGATCGGCGCGAGCGTGTACTTGGCGTCCGGCTTCCCCTTGGGGCGACCGAGGTGCGAGAAGAGCACCACGCGCGCGCCAGCCTTGAGCAGCGCCTGGATGGTCGGCACGGCGGCGCGGATGCGCGTGTCGTCGCCCACACCGCCCGCGTCGTCCAACGGCACGTTGAAGTCGACGCGCACGAGCGCGCGCTTGCCGTGCACCTCGGCCGGCGTGAGGTCCTTGATGGTCCTGGTGTTCATCAGCGCCTCGCGGCTAGAGGCTCTTGCCGATCAACTCGATCAGGTCGACGCAGCGCGACGAGTAGCCCCACTCGTTGTCGTACCAGCCGGAGACCTTCACCATGGTGCCGTCGATCACGTTCGTGTTCTTGGAGTCGAGGATCGTCGAGTGGGGGTTGCCGACATAGTCGATCGAGACGAGTTCCTCCTCGGTGTACGCGAGCACACCCTTGAGCGAGCCTTCTTCAGCCGCCTTGAATGCCGCGTTCACCTCGGCGATCGTCGTCGCGCGCTCGACCTCGACCGTGAGCTCCGTGAGCGAGACGTCCGGTGTCGGCACGCGGATCGCGATCCCGTCGATCTTGCCCTTCACCTCGGGGATCACGAGCGAGGTCGCTTTCGCGGCGCCCGTCGTCGTCGGGATCATCGAGAGCGCAGCTGCGCGGGCGCGGCGCAGATCCTTGTGCGGCAGGTCGAGGATGCTCTGGTCGTTGGTGTAGCTGTGGATCGTCACCATCGCGCCATGCTTGAAGCCGAAGGCGTCGCGGATGACCTGCACCATGGGCGCGAGGCAGTTGGTCGTGCAGCTCGCGTTCGAGATGATGTGGTGCTTGGCGGCGTCGTACTTCTTGTGGTTCACGCCGAGCACGATCGTGATGTCCTCACCGGTCGCGGGGGCCGAGATGATCACCTTCTTCGCACCGCCCGCGATATGCTTCTTGGCGTCCTCCGCCTTGGTGAAGCGCCCCGTGGCCTCGAGCACGACATCGACCCCAAGGGCCTTCCACGGCAGCGCCGAGGGATCCTTCTCCTTGAGCACCTTGATCGGGTCGCCGTTGATCGTGATCGACTCCTCGTCACGGCTCACCGTGCCGCCGAACTGCCCATGCACCGAGTCGTACTTGAACAGGTGCGCGAGCGTCTTGGTGTCGGTGAGGTCGTTGATCGCGACGAAGTTGATGTCTGCGTTCCGCTCCTTGGCGGCGCGGACGACCTGACGACCGATGCGGCCGAAGCCGTTGATGCCGACGCGAATGGCCATCTGACTTGATGCTCCGTTGGGACTGCGTGTGGGTGCTGCCGGGGCTTCAGCGGTCCGCGGCGGTGCGCGCCCGACCGAAGGTGAGGTAACTCATCGTGCGTGTGCCGACCGCGAACAGTGCATGCGCGCAGGCGTTGAGCGTCGCACCGGTCGTGAGGACGTCGTCCACCAGGATCACGTGCTGCCCGCGCAGGCGATCCACGTACGATGCGTTCGTGACGAACGCACCATGAACGTTCGCCAAGCGTTCTCCGGGAGTCAATCGCGTTTGCGACGGCGTGGCGCGCGTGCGCGTCAATGCGTCCGGCCACACCGGGATCCCCCAGTGCGCCGCGACGGCGTCGGCCAGCCGCTCGGCCTGATTGAAGCCGCGCGCGCGCTGCTTGACCGGTGCGAGCGGCACCGGCACCAATGCCACACGCTCGGCGTCGACGTCTGCGGGCCAGCGCAGACGCGCGAGCCGCTCGCCGATCCCGCCGGCCACGGCCGGCCAGCCATGGTACTTGAGTGCCGAGAGCAGCGCGCTGCTGGTGTCGTCGGGGACCCAGCAGAGCGACCGCGCGGCGCGCACGAAGGGTGGCAGGAGCACGCACCCTTGGCAGGCGCCCCGCGCGCGCTGCGGATGTCCACACCGATCGCAGCGTGGCGACGGCAGGAGCGGCAGACGCGTCCAGCAGCGCCCGCACACGATCCCGCGGTCAGCGTCGTCGAGCGCGCCCTCGCAGGCCGCGCAGGAGCGAGGGAAGGCGAACTGGCCGAGTGCCGAGACCGCGCGCCGCCAGCGCGGCGCCTCTACGGCGTGCGGATCGCGCGCCACATGACCTCGCGATCGGGCGCCGCACCGAACCAGCGCTCGAACGCCAGCGCGCCCTGCTCCACCAGCATCGGCAACCCGTCGTCGGCACGGAGGCCCCGCGCACGGCACGCCTTCACGAACGGTGTGCGCCCGCGGCGGTAGGTGAGATCGAGCACGGCGGTCGAATCGGGAATGCTCCCCGGCGCGATCGGCATGAGCGCGCCATCGAGCCCGAGCGGCGTCGCGTTCACGAGCAGGTCCATGCCGCGGACCGTATGCATCTCGCTCTCGACCACGGTCGCGACGCCGGCGAACCGCGCAGCCAACTGGTCGGCCCGCTCACGCGTGCGCGCGTGCAGCACCACGCGACTGTCCGGCCACTGCTCCACGGCCGCGCAGACCGCGGCGGCCGCTCCACCGGCACCGAGCATCCCCACGCGCAGCCCTTCAGGACGACGGCCGAGCAGGCGCTCCACGGCATGGCTGAACCCACCGACATCGGTATTGTCGCCCACGATGCCGCCCTCCTCGGTCCAGAAGGTATTCACGGCGCCTACCCGTTCGGCGATCGCGGTGCGGCGTGCGCACCAGGCGTAGACGGTCTCCTTGTGCGGGAGCGTCACGTTGCCCGCCGCGCGCGCGTCAGCGAGAAGACCGATCATCGCCTTGAGATCACCGGGAGCTACGTCGAGCGCTTCGTAGGCCAGCGGGATTCCGGCCGCCGCGAGCGCCGCGTTCTGGAATAGCGGCGAGAGCGAGTGCGCGACCGGATGCCCCAGCAGCACGAGACGCCCAGGGAGATCGATCACGCGTCCTCCGTGCGACGCTCGGCCGCAAGGCGATCGAGGACCAGCGCGATCTCGCTCGAGAGCTCCGCGAACGTCGCACGGTACAGATCGAGCTCGCCGCCGAATGGATCCTGCACCGGTCGTCCGGTGGTCGTTCTCGCCGCGTAGTCCGTCAGCAGGTGCGTCCGTCCCTCACCGCCGAGCACGACGGCACGCTCGCCGTGGTGCGGACTCATCACGAGGATCAACTCCGCCGCCGCCACGAGTTCGCGCGAGAGCACCTGCGCCCGATGCATGCTGAGGTCGAGCCCCTGCTCGAGCGCCACCAGCAACGCACCGTCCGAAGCAGGCGCGCCTTCCCACGCACTCGTCCCGGCACTCGACGTGCTCACGTCGATCCCGCGCTCGTCCGCGAGCTGACGTGCGATCGCCTCGGCCATGGGACTGCGGCAGGTGTTGCCGGTGCAGACGAAGAGCAGACGCACTGTCACAGGTCTCCGATGAGGTCGGGGACGGTCTCTCGCAATGTCGCCGTGGGGAGCGCCCCTGGTCGTATGACGCGCGGGACCCTCCCGGTGCAATCCACGACGGTCGACGCGGACGACGGCGGCAGGCGGCCGCCGTCGAGAAGCCGAATCTTGCCCAGAGTGATTTCGTTCCGCCATTGGCTCACGATCTCCCCCGCGGTCACAGCCGGCGGTTGCCCGGGAAGATTCGCCGACGTGCTCGTGATGGGGTCGCCCAGGGCGCTGATGAGGCGCTGCAGGCCCGGATGCGGCGTCCATCGCACGGCAATGCCGCCCTCGGGCCCGCGCAGCCGCTCGGGGATCCGGCGCTCACCGCCGGTGAGGACCAGCGTGAGCGGACCCGGCCAGTGCCGCGACGCGAGCATGCTCGCGGAGCGCGACATGTTCAGGCCAAGGCGCGCGAGCATGCGCGTGTCACTGATCAGCAGCAGGAACGGCTTGGCCGGCGGACGTCGCTTGAGGAGGACGAGTCGTTCCACCGCGTCACGATCGATCATGGTGCCGAACCCGTAGACCGTCTCGGTCGGGTACGCGAGAACGCCGCCGTCCTGCAGGTGTGCGATGGTGCCCGCGAGGGCAGCCTCGACCTCTTCCGGCGACCAGAATGGGATACCGCGCGTCTCGGGCACGCTGCTATTCCGGCACTGGAAAGACGGCTTCGGCACGAGCGAAGTCTGCGTCTTCGGTGACCTTGAGCGCGCGCTCGCTGCCGCGGACCACATACACTGGCAAACCGAGGAGTTCGCAGAGTGCGGCGTCGTCGGTCGCGGTGGCCTGCGCGCCGTTCGCACGACCTTCGCGATGCGCGCGCTCGATCATCTCGCGCGGGAAGCCTTGCGGCGTCTGCGCGCGCCAGAGACCGTCGCGAGGCACCGTGGCGGTGATGCGTCCGTCAGCGTCGACGCGCTTGAGCGTGTCGACCACCGGCAGCGCCGCGATCGCGCCATGTCCCTTGCGAGCCTCCGCGATCACGCGGTCGATCATCCCTTCCGACGCGAATGGGCGCGCAGCGTCGTGGATGAGCACGTAGCGGCATTCCGGAGGCAGATCCTCGAGCCCGTTGGACACCGACTCTGCGCGCGTGGCGCCGCCGACGCCGATCAAGAGCCGCTCCGCGTCGCTCTGGAAGATCCACGGGGGCGGATCGCCCGCGTATTGCCGAGGCAGTACGCAGACGACCATCGCGACGTCGGGCCGCGCCTGGAACGCCTGCAGCGAGTGCAGCAACATCGGCTTGCCCGCGACCCAACGCAGTTGCTTGAGTTCGCCGCCGCCCATGCGGCTTCCGGAGCCGCCGGCGACGATCACCACGCCGACGTCCCTCATCGGAACAGCTCCTTGAAGAGCGCACCGAGATCAGCGACGCCGCGCACCTTGAGCGACTTGGGTGCGCGCCGCGGCACGCTGCGCTCCGACACATACGCGACCTTCATCCCCATCTTCTCCGCCTCGGCGATCCGGCGCTCCGC
>JANOWT010000275.1:0-3883 GCA_031418115.1 Gemmatimonadota bacterium | reverse complement strand
TGTACGACTCACCCCGCTTCTCTCCCGGTCGCTCCACTCGAGGACGCCAGTCACCCATGCGGTCCTCCTCGGGCACGAGCCGATCGCCGTCGAGGGAGTAGCGCAGCAGTTCGGCCTGCGTGCGCACCTCGCCGCCGATGCTCACACTGTCGTCGCGCGTGAGCACGCCACCGACGATGATCACGTCCTCGCCGATCCGTGCACCGCTCCGCAGTCGTACGTCGGAGTTGATCGCCACGAGCGTGCCGGTGATCGTGCCGCTGATGACCACCGGGCCGTTGAGCACCGCGACGTCGCCGGTGATCTCGCGCGCCGCTGCGACGTCGAGTGGGCCGGAGATCCGGCTCGTGCCGCTCGCGTTGTAGACACCGACTGCGCCCCACAGCGTGCTCGAGGTACGGGCGCGCTGCTGCGCTTCCGCTGAGGTGACCGCCGCGACCATGAGGGCGGCGACGAGGATCGTTCTCTGCATCAATGACTCCAAAGGTTCAGGACGCTCACGCTCAAAGCATTTGGCGTGCCGCGCCGTGTGCGACCGGCCGCGGAGTGCCAACTCGTTATCACCGCATCACCTGCAGCGTGGTTCGTTCAGGCCAGTCGCGAGTTCGACGCGCGTGACGTGTCGCGATGTGTGTCGCGACGTGTGTCACGGTGCACTCTCACCGGGCGCGCCGAGCCCCAGCCGCTTCATGCGCCGGTACAGATTCGGGCGGTCGGTCTGCAGACGTCGCGCCGCCTCGGCCACCACACCGTCAGCCGCCGAGAGCGCTCGCGTGATCAGCAGTCCCTCGTACTCGTCGAGCGCGTCGGCGAGCGCGATGTCGAGCCGTTCACCATCGGGCAGCGCGCTGGGTCGCGCCGAGGTGTGCTCTCCGGCGGGGAGCACACTCGCGACTTCGGCGGCGCCGATCGATTGTCCGGCGAAGAGGATGCTGAGTCGCTCGACGATGTTGGCGAGTTCGCGCACGTTTCCCGGCCAGCGATAGCGCGAGAATGCGTCGACGCCGGCCTGCGTCCACTGCGGCGCCGCCTGTCCGGAGCGGCGCCGGTGGAGCGCCGCGAAGTGCGACACGAGTGCGGCGATGTCCCCTGGGCGCTCACGCAGCGGCGGGATCACCATCGGGATCACATTGAGACGGAAGAAGAGGTCCTCGCGGAATCGTCCCTCGCGCACCTCGCGCGCGAGGTCGCGATTGCTCGCGGCGAGGATCCGCACATCCACCTTGATGGGCTTGCCACCACCCACGCGCTCGATCTCCCGCGCCTCGATCGCGCGCAGCAGCTTGGCCTGTGCCTCCGCCGAGAGCTCGCCGACCTCGTCGAGCAGGAGCGTGCCGGTGTGCGCGAGCTCGAACCGACCGATCCGTCGGTCGGTCGCGCCGGTGAACGCGCCCCGCTCGTGCCCGAACATCTCGCTCTCCAGGAGATCGCGCGGGATCGCGGCGCAGTTCACGCGCACGAACGGCTTGTCCTTGCGTGGGCTCTGCGCATGGATCGCCGACGCCACGAGTTCCTTGCCGGTGCCGGACTCGCCGCCGATCAATACGCGGGCGTCGGTCGGTGCGACGCGTGCGATCATCTCGCGGACGCTGCGCAGTGCGGGACTGTCGCCGACGAGCTCGCCGGCCAAGCCAAGGTCGGCGCGCAGCGCCGAGCGCTCGCGCCGCGCCTGACGCAGCTCGAGCGCGCTCGCGAGCGCGAGGAGCACCCCTTCGGGCGTGAGCGGCTTCTCGAGGAAGTTCACCGCGCCGAGGCGCGTCGCCTTCACGGCGTCGGCGAGGCCGGCGCGTCCCGACATCATCACCACCGGCAGGTCGGGGAAGCGACCGCGCAGCTGTTCGAGCAGCTCGAGCCCGTCGGTCGGGCCCGGCATCATCAGGTCGAGCAGGACGAGGTCGGGTTCGTACTCCACGGCACGCGCCAGTCCCGCGGCGGCGTCGCTCGCATCGCGCACCTCATAGCCCTCGGCGGCCAGCAGCGCACCGACCATGCGGCGGATGTTCGGCTCGTCGTCGACGATCAGGATCGAGGGCATCGTGTCGGTGCGGGCTGAGGGCGGAGCGAGGGCGGTCTCAAGGGTCGCGCGAGGGCAGTACCCCGCCAACGCGCTCGCGTTCGGCGAGGAGCTTGGTCACGAAGCGCTGACCCTCGGCGAGCTTCTCCACCTCGATCGCGATCACGTCGACGTTGCGCTCGATGTTCGCGATCCGTTGGGCGAGCTCGGCGTCCACCTTCGGCACGCTGTTCTCGATCCGTCGGCTGATCGCCTTGGCGAGCGGTGCGATCACGAACGGGATGCCGAACGACACCGCGAAGATCGGGATCAGGATCTCCGGGCCGTTCATGAGGGACGCCCGCGCGATTCGGCGGCAAGGACCTTCGGGGTCTCGCGCTCGGCCAGGAGCTTCGTGACGAACCGTTGCCCTTCGCTGATCCGTTCGATCTCGACCGCCATCGTCTCGATCGCCGATTCGATGCGCGCCAATCGCTCGTCGCGCTCCCCTTCACCCGGCGGCAGCGTCTGCACACGGTCCTGCCGCCGAATGTACGCCCGCACGAGCGGGAGCCCCAGCACGATCACGACTGCCGTGCCGAAGACCAGCGTCATCAGGTACATGTCCTCTGTCATGCATGCCCTCCCGGGCCGTTCGGTCCTGGTGTCGCGCGCGGGAAGCGGAGTCGGATCTCCGTCCCGCGTCCCGGTTCGCTCTCTGCTTCCACGCGGCCCCCGTGCGCCACGACCGTCTGCTTGACGATCGCGAGCCCGAGGCCGGTCCCGCCCGTCTTCGCCGTCACGTACGGATCCCAGATCCGTTCCAACTGTTCGCGCGCGATCCCCACGCCATCGTCACGCACGGCGATCACCGACTCGCCGCCCTGCGACTGCACTCTCACCACCACAGCGCCTCGGGCTTGCGTCGCGTCGACCGCGTTGAGCAGCACGTTGGCGAGCGCGCGTTGCAGCGCGTCGTGCTGGCCGGTCACGAGCACACCATCGTCGCCGTCGACCCGCACCGTCATCTCCAGCGGCACCGTGGTCCGCACCGTCTCGCGCGCCAACTCCGCGAGATCCACCGTCGCCGTCGGTCCTTCGGGGAGCCGCCCGAACTGCGCGAAGCTCTTCGCCATCGCCTCCAGTCGCGCCGACTCGGTCTCGAGCACCTCCACCGCATCGCGTTGGTCGGGCTGCACCGACCGCCGCAGGCTCGTGATCGCGAAACGGATCGGCGTGAGCGGATTCTTGAGCTCGTGCGCCACCTGCCGCGCCGACTCGCGAAAGGCCGAGAGGCGCTCTGCTTCGATCGCCGAGCGACGGCCTGCCTCGATGTCCGCCGCCATCTGCCGCATCCCTGCGCGTAACACTCCGAACTCCGGTGCGCCCTTCGCCTCGCCCTCGTGCGGCAACGGCAATCGCTCTGCCTTCGCGATCCGATCGGTCCAGCCGACGAGCTCGTCCAGGGGACGCGAGACCTGCCGGCTCAGGTGCCCCGCCACACGCGTGGCGAGGAGCGAGAGGATCGCCAGCAGCACGAGGCCAGCGACCACGATCCTGGGAAGCGCGATGCGAGTGAGCAGACCGAAGCGGCGCGCCTGCATCCGTGACTCGCCGAGCAACTGTTCGTGCTCGGCGAGCGCTGCCGATGCTGCCTCGGAGCCAGGTGATGTCCGAGCGAGATCGATCGCCCGCTGTCCACTCGTCGCGACCCGTTCCCATGCGCCGGACCCGCTCATGTATGGCAGAGCGGAGGCCGCCGCATAGCTCCACGCCGCCGTGAGCACGATCGCGGGCACGAGCGCGAAGAGCGCGAGAATGAGAAACAGCCGGGTCCGGAAGCGGGAGTGCTTCACGCGATGTCTGAGGCCTCTACGAGAGTGCAAAAGG
>JANOWT010000274.1:0-6101 GCA_031418115.1 Gemmatimonadota bacterium | reverse complement strand
TCATCGGCGACGATCAGCGTCCGCTCGAACTGGCCGGTGTCGGCAGCGTTGATGCGGAAGTAGGTCGAGAGCTCGAGCGGGCACTTCACGCCCTTGGGGATGTAGACGAACGACCCGTCGGAGAAGACCGCCGAGTTGAGCGCGGCGAAGAAGTTGTCGGAATAGGGGACGACCGAACCCAGGTACTTCTTGATGAGCTCGGGGTGCGAGTGCACCGCCTCGCCGAAGGAGCAGAAGACCACGCCGACGGCGGCGAGTTCGGTCTTCATGGTCGTGCCGACCGAGACCGAGTCGAAGATCGCGTCGACGGCGACACCGGTGAGGCGCTTCTGCTCGGTGAGCGAGATGCCGAGCTTGGCGTAGGTCTTGAGCAGCTCCGGGTCGACCTCGTCGAGCGACTGGAGCGGCTTCACGCTCTTGGGCGCGGAGTAGTAGGTCTGCGCCTGGTAGTCGATCGGCGCGTAGGTGACGTTGGGCCAGTGCGGCTCGGTCATCGTGAGCCAGCGACGGTAGGCCTTGAGCCGCCAGTCGAGCAGCCACTCGGGCTCGTTCTTCTTCGCCGAGATGAGGCGGACGGTCTCTTCGGTAAGGCCGCGCGGGATCGTGTCCGACTCAATGTCGGTGACGAAGCCGTATGCGTACTCTTTGTTGACCAGCGATTCGATGGACGAAGTCATTATTACTGCGGGTTCAGGTGCCTTTTAGGGATAGGCAAGCAATCTAGTCGGAAATGACGGATGAATCAAAGGAACGCAGGAAGACGAGGGAAAGTGCTCGGCACTCCCGGGGCGGGCGATCTGCGATATGCCGCTGCTCGTACCAGAGGTAAACAAATGATGTCAACTGTTATGTATGCAGTTGATACATAATGAGTTAGTAAACAACTGTCATGACTTTAAACCCTCAAACTTGACCCTCGACCGCCCCATACACCTCCACCCGATCCCTCCCCAGAGCCTTTGCCCGGTACATCGCCTTGTCCGCGTGCTGGATCGCGACGGTGACCACCGTGCCGTCCAGCAACGGCGCGATCCCGCCGCTCAGCGAGATCCAGACCTCACCGCCTCCGGTCACCGGGATCGCCGTCCCGCTCACCGCCTTCCGCACACGCTCGATCGCCACCAGGGCCTGCTGCGGCGTCGTGTCGGGGAGCAGCACCACGAACTCCTCGCCGCCCAACCGGCCCACGATCTGCTCCTGACGCAGCGTGTCCTCGATCCGCCGCGCCACTTCACGCAGCGTGTCGTCACCGACGCCGTGGCCGTGGGTGTCGTTCACGTCCTTGAAATGATCGAGATCCAGGAGCGCGATCGCGACCGCCTTGCCGCGACGCCGGCTCCCCGCGATCACCGGCTCGATGTCGTCGAAGAACGCCCGCCGGTTCTTGAGTCCGGTGAGCTCGTCGACCATCGCCAGGTCGCTCATGCGCGAGAGCATCAGTTCCAGTTGAGTCCCGCTCGCCTTCGACTCCTGCAGCAGGCGGTCACGGTCGACCAGCACCCGCACGCTCTCGACGAACTGGTTCCAGCTCGTCGCAGTGAACCAGAGTGCGCTCGCGATGAAGACCGCGATCGCGGCCGGCAGAACCGGTGCGCTCTCGATGAAGGTGAGCGCCTGCACGAGGAGCGTGAGCATGAATGGCAGGAAGAACGCCATCGACGCCTTGGGCGACGACGAGAAGAACGACACCGAGCCCGAGCAGAGGCCCGCCATGAGCATGACGAGTGTGGCCCGCTCTTCGGGACCGCCCGCCGGATACAACACGAACGCCGCCAACGCCCAGAGCACGCCCGCCGACCCGGAGAAGATCATCGCGCGCCGTTCGTTGCCGACGCTCACGCGCGCGGGACGCGCCCGGTTACGGAGTCGCCTCCAACTCAGAAAGGCGGGCGTCCAGAGCACGATCATCGTCGCCACGAAGAGCACCAAAAGCGTCCGGAATACCGTGTCCCAGTAGACCAGCGCGATCGTCGCCGCCAGCAGCGGGTTCGCCACCGAGACCGTGGGCAGCTGCCGCACGCGCGCCAGTGCCTGCGAGACCCGCAGTTCGCGGAGCAGCGCATCGGATGAGTTAGGGACGGAGAAGCGCAGCACCCACATATGCTATTGCGCGCATCACCTGCGGGCCAGACTGTTGTGGTCTCTCACACGACCATCTCGGAGGCACCATGCAGTTCCTGAGCGACCTATGGGTCCCTATCATCGTCAGCGGCGTCGGCGTCTTCATCATGTCCGCGCTCGTCTGGACCGCCTTGCCTCATCACAAGACCGAGTTCGCAGCCTTGGTGAACGAGGGCGCCGTCATGGACGCCCTGCGTGCCGGCGGGATCATGCCCGGTCGCTACATGACACCGTTCATGGGGGACCGCGAGCGCGCACAGTCCGCCGAGGGCAAGGCGCTGCTCGAGCGTGGACCGATCACGTTCATCACGGTGCGGAAGCCCGGCATGTCCAACATGGGCCCGATGATGCTGCAGAGCCTGATCTCGGCCACGGGCATCTCGCTCATCGTCGCGTATCTCGCCTGGCATTCGCTGCCGCCGGCCGCCTCCTACACCGAAGTCTTCCGCATCACGGGGACCGCGACCTTCATGTCGTATGCGCTCGGCGGCATCTCTGAATCGACCTGGTTCGGGCGGCCATGGAAGAGTCAGCTGCTCAACGTGATCGATTCGCTGCTCTACGCGGGCGTCGCCGGCGGGATCTTCGGCTGGTTCTGGCCCGTCTGACGCTCACATCGTTGTGCGCACACGCGAGACATCCGCGCGTCCGATCGTCCCCTGATCGGAGCCGAACCAGAGCAGACCCGTCTTCTTGTCGAAGTACATGTGCCGCACGGTATTCGCCGTCGGCTGCCCCACCGGCGCGTTCGCGACCCAGCTCTTGGTCTTCGGATCGTAGGCCACGAGTCGCGTCCCCTTGTTCGGCACGTTCTCCGTGAGCCAGATGCGGTCCTTGTCGTCCGATGCCATTCCATATGGCAGCGATCCACCGCCGGCGGGCATCGGGATCTCCTCGATCGCACCTGTGCGTGGGTCGAGGCGGCCCAGATAGCCGCGCGTGTAGTCGCCGTACCAGATGATGTCGTCGCTCGTCACCGCGATCCGGCGACCGCGCGCGCGTTCATTGGGCAGCGTGTACGTGCGCACCGCCATCGAGGCGGGATCGATCGTCGCGATCTTGTCGGTGCCGAAGAGGTTGAACCAGGGCACACCCTTCGAGTTGAGGACGATTCCGTAGGGCCGAGTGCGCGCACCGGTGAACGCGAGCCGGATCTTCCCCGTGCGCGTCTCCAGATGACCCACAGCGCCGGCGTTCTGCGCCGTGAACCAGATGTCGCCACGCGCATCGAACACCAGCGTGTGCGGGTCCTTCACCGTCGAGTCGGGCATCGGGTAACGCGTGATCGCGCCGGTGCGCGGATCGAGCTTGCCGATCATCCCGTTCTTGTTGCCCGCGTACCAGACCATACCCTGCGCGTCGACGATGAGGTTGTGCGGGTTGGTGCCAGGGTCGATCACGTAACGCTTGAAGTCGCCCGTGCGCGGGTCGAGTCTCGCCACGTAGTTCCCCTCCTGCCCCACGAAGAAGACGCTGCCGTCGGGCGCGACGTACGGGTCGCGCGGCCGGTCGGCCGCTCCCCACGGGACCTGCCACTCCTGCGCGGGCGCGGCGACGCACTGCGCAGAGACCAAAGCTGGTGCAAGCAGCGCGAGGGCGGCGACGGCGAGCAGCGGACGAGTGGTGTGCGACATACGGACCTCGGAGGGAGAAAGCAGGACGATGCGATCCCGGACGCGGACCGCGATAGCTATGGAGAAAGAACGCCTGAGACCAGCGCCTCGTTGCGCAGCCCGCGGTCCGTTACCAGTTGATGATCGGCAACACGCGACGCCCCGCCGGATTGTCCCGCACGATGTTGATCCCACCGAGTTGCACGCCATTCAGCGACTCGGCGTAGTTCACGAGCCCGATCGCCAGCCCGCGCTGGTGGCCGTAGACGATGTTGAGGCCCGATGCCGTGACGCCACGCACGTCGGCGCTCCGCAGCGAGCGGAACATCAACGGCGAGATGACGAGGCCCCGGACCTTCTCGGCGCGCACCAGCGACCCCAAAGCGATCCCCTCGATCCGCGGCGCGCCGACACCAACGACGCCGATCGCCGCGCCGTGGATCGTGCCACCCGCTCCCACACCCACACCGCCGATCGCGATGCCACGCACGTCGCCGCCGGCTCCCACGCCCACGCCGCCGATCGCAATGCCGCCGACGTTTCCACCGGCGCCCACTCCGACGCCACCGATGAGCAGGCCCCGCGCATTGCCGCCGGCACCGACACCGATCCCGCCGATCGCCGCGCCGCGCAAGTCGCCGCCGGCTGCGGCGCCGATGCCGCCTACGAGGATCCCGCGCGCATTGCCACCGGCTCCGACACCGATCCCGCCGACCGCGAGGCCGCGCATCGAGCCGCCGACACCGGCTCCGATCCCGCCGACCGCGATACCGCGCAGGTCACCGCCGGCTCCGGCGCCGATCCCGCCGATCATGAGCCCGTGCAGATCCTTGTTCGCGCTGATGCCCGCCAGCCCGAGCCCGATGCCACTGATCCGGTCGGCGCCGGTCATCGGCAGGCCAATGGCGAAGCCCTGCACCGTACCGCCAGCATCGTTGTAGGGCGACCAGACCGTCACGTTCGCGCCCCGCACGAGCTCGAGGTCGCGGTCGCGGAAGTTGAGGCGCAGACCGTCGACTCGCGGGTAGTTTCCGATCGAGATCACCCGGCGCACGGGTGCGCCGCTCTCCTGAGCACGGGTGATCGTCGGAAGGAGCGCCGGGACGAGCGCCGTCACAGCGACGAGGAGGAGGAACGAGCGATGGAGCGACATGCGTGGTCGGTGGGTCGAATGGTGGACGGTCAGATGCCATCCATACGGCCACGAGACGCGCGTCGGTTTCGCCCTGCCGGCGACGCCTCGACCGCGACACTCTGCCCGCTACGCCTGTGCGCCGAGCGCCCGCATGGCGCGCCGAAGCACGGCCCGCGCGATGTCGACTTTGTAACCGTTCCTCGCGAGCGGCTCCGCGTCGTACATCGCCCGCTCGGCGAGCGCGTCGATGCTGTCCTCGTCGAGTCCGCCCGATGCGACGTCCTCCTCGACCGAGAGCGCGACGCGCCAGGGTCCGAGCCCCACGCCGCCGAGCGACATCCGCACGGCGCCGTCGGTGCGTCGCACTGCGGCGCACGAGACGAGCGCGAAATCCCAGGCGCCGCGCTGCATCACCTTCTCCCAGTGCTGCGCACCGCCGCTGGCCGTGGCGGAAAGCTCGACGGCGGTGATCAACTCGTCGGCGGCGAGTGTCATCTCACCGTTGGGATCGGCGGCGGCCCCCGCGTAGAGCACGCTGATGCTCAACCGGCGCGTGGTGCCGTCGGTGCGCGTCGCCTCGACCTGCGCGTCGAGCACTTCGAGCGCGACGGCGGGATCGGAGGGATGCACGGCATGACAGGTGCCACCGGGGATGATGCCGTGATACTCGTGCTCTCCGGCGTACGCGGCACAGCTGCTGCCGCCGTTCTTGAAGCACTCGACGCCGCGCCGGAAGTACCAGCAGCGCATGCGCTGGCCGAGGTTGCCGCCGAGCGTGCCCATGTGGCGGAGCGCGGGGCTACCCACGGCTTCGGCCGCTAGCGCGAGGACGGGGAACGCAGCGCGAAGTCCCGCGTGGGCCGCGATGTCGGCGAGGCGGGCCCCCGCGCCGATGCGCGCCGAGCCGTCGGCGCGAAGCTCGATCTCGCTCGCGCCCCGGAGGTCGCGGATGTCGACCACGCGTGTGAGCTGCACCAGCCCGTCGTCGATGCGGGGGAGAAGATCGGTGCCGCCGCCGATCGGGCGCGAGCCCGCCTCGGCGAGGGCGGCCAGCGCCTCGCGCACTGACGATGGGCGGTGATAGGTGAAGCTCGTCATATTTCGCGCGTGATGAATCGTGAAGTGATCGATCGGATGCTGCTGACGGTGGCGGCGCTTGCCATGCCGACGTGCGTGGCGGCCCAGAGCGTGACACCTGGGAACGCTCCGCCCGTCGTGTCGGCCAGCTCCCA
>JANOWT010000273.1:0-6954 GCA_031418115.1 Gemmatimonadota bacterium | reverse complement strand
TCGGACGCCGGTACATGACCCTCAACGAGATAGTTGCCCACCACGACGGTATGACACGACTGCAGTGACGCGGGCACGCCGAGCTCGCGCTTCACGCCGGAGAGATCCTCGGTGTCGATGGTCTTCACCGTGAAGCCGTTGCTGCGGGCGTGCTCGACCCAGTTCTTGCAGCAGCCGCACGACGCGCTCTTGTACACCGTCATCGGCGGGAGCGGGGCTGCGTCAGCGGCATCAGCGGCATCAGCGGCGGCACGGGCGGCTCCAGTGTCGGCGCCTGCGAACCGCGGCAAGGCCGCGAGCACAGCGCCGGCGCCGAGGGCCGAACGCACGAACGATCGACGATCCATGGTCATTCTCCTTAGCGCGCCACGCCCACGAGCGCGGCGACGATGAGCAGTGCGAGTTGCGGACCCTTGTACGAATCGGGCAGTTCCTGATACGCCTCTTCGGTGCCATGCGCACCGGTGCTGCGTCCACCGCCGTTGATCGTGATCGCCGGGATCCCCATCGCGATCGGCAGGTTGGCGTCAGTGCTCGAGGCGACGGTCGCCGGGAGCCACCCGAGTGCTTCGACGGCGGCCCATGCGGTCTGCACGATCGGCGCGTCGTCGGACTGGCCACCGGTCGGACGGATGCCGATCGTGTCGAACTTCACAGTGATGCCCGCGCGCGAGTTGGGCCAGCGCGCGCGCTCGGCGGCAGCGCCGGCCTCGATCGCGGCGCGGATCCTCGAGTCGATCGCCGAGAGCTCCGTCGCCGACTCCGAGCGCATGTCGATCTCCATCTGCGCGAGCGGAGTGATCGTGTTCACGCTCGTGCCGCCGCGCACGATGCCCACGTTGAACGTCACCTTGGGTCGCACGGGTACCTGCAGCTCCGCGATGTTCGCGATCGCGCGCCCCATCGCATGCATGGGGTTGGCCATGCCGAAGGCACCGTAGCTATGACCACCGGGTCCCTCGAACGAGACGAGGTACCGATGACTGCCGACCGCGCGCGAAGTGATGGCACCGCCACCAGCGCCGTCGACGGAGATGAAGTAGTCGATCTTGCCCGCGAACTCCTTGGTGAACAGGTGCCGCACGCCGCGCAGGTTGCCGGGGCCTTCCTCGCCGACGTTGCCGACCATGATCAGGCGGCCCTTGGGTTCGAGCCGCTGCTCCTTGAGCACTCGCGCGAGCGTGAGCACCACGGCGAGACCGCGGCAATCGTCCCCCATGCCGGGGCCCGCGATGCGATCACCGGTGCGCGTGGTGCGAACGTCAGTGCCTTCGGGAAAGACGGTGTCGAGATGCCCGGAGATCAACACGGTAGGGCCATCACCTCGACCGATCTCGGTGATCACATTCCCCTCGCTGTCGATCCGCGTGTTCGCGTAGCCGAAGCCGATCATCCGGCGCCGGAACTCCTCGGCGCGCGCCTGTTCCTTGAACGGTGGCGCAGGGATCTCGCAGATCGAGACCTGCTGATCGAGTGTCCACGCCTGCAACGGCGACATCGCGTCCATGGCGCGGCGCACGGCGGGGTCGGTGAGCGGGATCGCCATGCCCTGCGCGCCGAGAAGAACTGGCGCGAGGAGTGAGAGGGCGCCGAGAAGGCGCCGAGTAGTGGTCGAGTGCATATTCTGAATGTACCTCGACCAGACCATGACCGCCCACACCTGGATCAGTCAGTACGACGCCGGCGTCCCCTCGACGCTCGAGCCCTACCCGGTGCGCACGCTCCTCGAGTACATCGACGATGCGATCGCCGCGCGTCCCGACGCGCCCGCGCTCCTCTTCAAGGGCGCCGCGATGTCGTACCGCGAGTTGCAGCAGGAGAGCGATGCCTTCGCGAGCGCCCTCGCCTCGCTCGGAGTCCATGCGGGCGAACGCGTCGCGGTCGTGCTCCCCAACTGCCCACAGTTCTTCATCGTAGAGCTCGCCGCCTGGAAGCTCGGCGCAGTGCTGGTGCCGTTGAATCCGATCTACACGGCCGATGAACTCGAGGGGCCAGTGAAGACCACCGGTGCGCGTGTGGTGGTCACGCTCTCGACGTTCTACGAGCGGCTCAAGCAGGTGCAGAAGCGCACGGGATTCCAGCATGTGGTGGTGACGAGTATCAAGGAGTATCTACCACCACTGTTGCGACTTCTCTTCACAGTGGCGCTCGAGAAGAAAGGTGGGCACCGCGCCGAGGTGCGCGACGGCGATCCGACGTTGCCGCAGTTGCTCAAGGCGCATCGAGGCCGGCGACCCACGGTGAAGCGCCCGGGACCCGAGGACGATGCGTTGCTGCTCATGAGCGGCGGCACCACGGGTACGCCCAAGGCGGTCCGCGTGCACCATGGTGGCCTCATTCGCACCGGGCTCCAGGTGCGCGCGTGGTTGCGCAACGTGCTCCCCGAGTGGGAAGGGAGCTACTGCTTGCCGTTGCCGATGTTCCACTCGTACGGTGCGTGTGGCGTGCAGGCGGTCTGCTTCATCGGCCACAACCCGATCGTGCTCGTGCCCAACCCGCGTGACCTCGACGATCTGGTGAAGACCATCGAGCGCACCAAGCCGGCGATCTTCTGCGGTGTTCCGACGCTCTACAATGCCCTGCTCAATCACCCGAGAGTGGCGAGCGGCAAGGTGAGCTTCGCCTCGCTCAAGGCCTGCGTCTCCGGTGCGGCGCCGTTGATGGTCGAGACGCACAAGCGCTTCACTGAAGTGACGGGCGCTCGAGTGATCGAAGGCTACGCGCTCACCGAGTCGCTGCTCGCGGCGACGCTCTGGCCGCTCGAGGGCCAACAGAAGATCGGTTCGGTCGGCGTGCCGTTGCCCGACTGCGAGGTGCGCATCGTCGGCGCCGACGACCCCACCAAAGCGATGCTCACGGGTGAGGTCGGCGAGATCCTGCTCACGGGGCCACAGGTCATGCGGGGCTACTTCAACGCGCCCGCGGGCACCGACCCGATCCTTCACGCCGCCACCGACGGGCGGATGTGGCTGCACACCGCCGACCTCGGTTACCTCGACGCCGATGGATTCCTCTTCATCGTCGATCGCAAGAAGGACCTGATCAAGATGAGCGGCATGCAGGTCTGGCCGCGCGAGATCGAGGAGGTGCTCTCCAAGCATCCGGCGGTCGTGGAAGTCGGGGTCCGCGGCTTCCCCGACGCCGCACGTGGCGAGGTCGCCGTGGCGTTCGTGGTGCGGCGAGTGGGGCAGACCGTCACCACCGCCGAGCTGCGGGCGTGGTGCAAGGACCACCTCGCGCCGTTCAAGGTGCCGGCGCGCGTGGTGTTCAGGGACGAACTCCCCAAGTCGATGATCGGGAAAGTGTTGCGACGGTTGCTCGCAGAGGACCCGGTGTCGGTCGCATGAAGCGCGATCGGCGCATTGCAACGCTGGTCGTGCTCGTCGTGCTCGTCGTGCTGGTCGCGTTCATCGGGCGGGCCGCGCTCGTCATGCGCTCCTCGGCCTCAGCGCAGTCGCCGCGCGTGGTCCTCATCTCCCTCGACGGCTTTCGTGCCGACTACGTGGACCGCCCGCATGCGGTGAATCTCCGTCGTCTTGCGGCGCGCGGCGTGCGCGCCGAGCGGATGATTCCGGCCTTTCCGTCCAAGACCTTCCCGAATCACTACACGATCGTCACTGGCCTCACACCTGAGCACCATGGCATCGTCGCGAATGCGATGCGCGACTCCGCGCTCGGGACGTTCCGCACCAACGACACGCTCGCGGTCTGGGAGCCGCGCTGGTGGGGCGGCGAGCCGATCTGGATCACGGCGGAGAAGCAGGGACGCCGTGCCGCGTCCTATTTCTGGCCCGGCTCGGAGGCGGCGATCGGTGGCGTGCGCCCCACCTGGTACGAGCGGTACGAACACAGTCGGCCCAACGCAGTACGTGTGCAGCGTGTGCTCGAGTGGCTCGCGATGCCCCTCGACTCCGCACCAGCCATGATCACGCTCTACTTCTCCGACACCGACGACGCCGGCCACCGCGCCGGCCCGCTCGCACCGCAGACCGACTCGGCGATCGCGCGCGTGGACTCGGCGGTCGGCGCGATCATGGACGGAGTGGACCGACTCGGGTTGCGCGACGTTGTGAACATCATCGTCGTGGCCGACCATGGCATGGCAGAGAGCAGCGGCGAGCGGCTGATCGTGCTCGACGACTATCTCGATCTGCGGACGGTGGAGATCGTGGACTACACGCCGGTGGCAGCGATCGCCCCGCGTGACGGCGACGTCGAGCGCGTGTATCGCGCACTCTCTGGTCGGCATCCACACCTGCAGGTGTATCGCAAGGGCGAGGTACCGGCGCGACTGCACTTCAACGCGCACCCGCGCATCACACCGATCGTGGCGGTCGCCGACGAGGGATGGACGATCACCGATCGGGCGACGCTCTCCCGACGTGGGCGCGACGACTACACCGGCGGCCAGCACGGCTACGATCCCGACCTCGTCTCCATGGGCGCTGTCTTCGTTGCGGCGGGCCCGGGCATCGCAGAAGGGCGCAGGGTGCCGCCCTTCCGCAATGTGCACGTCTACGCGCTCATGGCACACCTGCTCCGACTGCGGCCCGCCGTGACGGACGGATCGATCGATTCCGTGCAAGCCCTTCTCAGAACTCGCGCTTCTTCATCTCCTTGAACATCCGCTCGGTCTCCTGAGCGGCGTCGTCAGTGACGCGCTGCGGAGCCGTGGCATCGTAGGTCTTGGCCTCGAGGTTCCGCGGCTTCGCCAACTTCTGCATCTTCTTCACGAGATTCTGGATCGACTTGTCATCCAGGCCAGACATCGATTCCCCTCCGGGAGTGGGTGGCTCCCTGAAGGTATGCGGGAGTCAGCTATTGCGCATCGGAGCCCCCGGGCGCTTCTTGGACAGAGTCCCCATTCCCTCCGGACGAGGTCCTGTTCCCGATGGACGCCAATCGCAAGCCGCGCGACGACGAGATCGACTGGTTCGGCCTGACGAACCAGGGCAAGGTCCGCAAGGACAACCAGGACCAGTTCATGCTGGCGACGGTGCACCGCCGGCTACAGATCCTGGCGACATCTGTGCAGGAACTCGACCGCCTCTCGCTCGGGGACGATCGCGTCGCCTTCATCGCGATGGTCGCGGACGGTGTCGGCGGCGGGGTGGGCGGCAAGCGCGCGAGTGCGATGGCGCTCGAGGTCGTCACCGAATACGTGACGTCATCCTCGACCTGCTTCCTGCATGCCAGCTCCAACGAGAAGGAGTTCGTCGACACCCTGCAGGCCGCGGCGCTGCGGTCGCACGAGCTGGTGCGTGCCCGTGCAGCGGCCGAAGCGGGTGGTCGGTCAATGGCGACCACGCTCACGCTCTTGATGGGCGTCTGGCCCTGGTACTACATCCTGCAGGTCGGCGACTCACGCTATTACTGCTATCGCGACGGAGCGCTCACTCAGCTCTCGCGCGATCAGACGATCGCGCAGGACCTCGTCGATCAGGGCGTGCTCTCGCGCACGGCCGCCGAACGGTCCCGGCTCTCGGACGTGCTCTCGAGCGCGATCGGCGCCGATCAGGCGGAGCCGAAAGTCACGCGGCTGCACTCCGACTGGGGGAATGTCCACCTCCTCTGTTCCGACGGACTCAACAAGCATGTCACCGACGAGCGTATCGCCGAGATCCTCGGCTCGATGACGTCGGCGAAGCAGGCGTGCGAGTTGTTGCTGCAGGAGACGCTCGACGGCGGCGGCACCGACAACGTGACGATCATCGTTGGCCGGCTGGTCCCGCGCCCCGAGTGATCAGGCCGGCGCGTCCGGCGTGATCGGAGCATCCGGCGCGACCTTCGCGGTCTGCTGACGCATCACCCACTGCACGACGAGCACCACGAGCGCGACCGGGATGATGATCTTGAGCAGCGCGGTGCCGACGGTGATCAGCACGCCGACGAGCGACATGAGCAGGCCGCCCACGATGAACACGAGGAAGATCGGCAGACCGATCACGAAGAGCAGCACGAGCACCGGGAGCGCGAGCACGGCGAGTACGGAGAGCAGCGGCAGACCGATCCACTGGAGGATCGCGCCGACCGGCAGCAACCAGCCGAGCCACCCGAAGGAGCGCAGCAGGGTCTTCGCGAGGATGCCCTGCACGAACAGGGTCTTGAGGATCTGCCACATGGTTCGCTCCCAGAGGGTGTGAGAACCCTACGCGGTGAGCGCCGGCGGGTTTCTCTACCGGGCGCGAGGGGGGTCGAGCTTGGGCAGTAACTCCCGCGTCACCCAGACGTGTCCCGGAGCAAGCGCGAGCGCACGTAGCAGCTCGGCGCGAGCCTCGTCGCGGCGGCCGAGCTGCTCGAGCGCGATCCCGAGCCAGATATGTGCGTCAACGCGCCCCCACGCCGGGGCCCCACTGACGGATTGATCGCTGGCGAAGAGCGCGACGGCGCGTCGCAGCTCGGGCTCTCCCTTTGCCGGCCCACCGCCGAACGCGCGTGGTGCGTTGAGGCGCGACATCCCGTTGAGGAGTGCGACGCGAGGGTCGCGAGGGGCCGCGGCGATCGCCTCGTCGAGCAGCTTGAATGAACGCGGACCCATGCGCATGGCATTAAGCACGCCACCCGTGCCGGCGAGTTGTCCTGTGACCGCGCCGCGCAGGGCGGTGGCGCTCGCACCGCCGCCGAGGTCCTGCGCGCGTGCCAGCGCACGCTCGGCTTCTTCTAGCATGGGCTTGGCGCGGTCGAGCTGTTTGGCGATCAGGAACGCACTCGCACGGCGGTGCAGCACATAGCCCAGCTCGTAGTGGGTCCACGGGTCAGGTGCGCCCGGACCAGCCACTGCGGTGCGTAGCCGTGCGACGGCGGCGTCGACCATCGCCCATTCGCCGCGCGTCACGGCGCTCTCCACCAACGGCCGCAGCGAGTCGGTGAGCGCGACCTGCGCGCGGAGCTGTGCCGGGGCCAGCCAGAGCAACGCAGCCAAGACGATTGCAGCGCGCGGCGCGCTGCCGATGA
>JANOWT010000272.1:0-1660 GCA_031418115.1 Gemmatimonadota bacterium | reverse complement strand
GTAGAGCGCGCGGAGTGCCTTCGGCACGCGCACCCAGGCGCGCCCGTCCGCGTCGCGCGCACCGCGCCCCTCCGACAGCTTGAGCATCGCTTGCCGGAGCATGAGTTCGGCGCCCTCGTCCTCCAGCGTGAAGCCGTCGTTCGCCGCCTCGTGCGCGTCCCTCACGCGCTCGGGGGACGGCGCGGGGCGCGTCCAGCTCCCACAGCGCGCGTGCGCCTCGCGCGCACTGAGCTCGGCGACCAGCTCCGCAGGGAGCGCCCACAGGTGCTGCTGTCCCTCCACGCCGAGGATCGGCTCCACCGCGAGCGCCCCGGCGAACCCGAACACCCAGCCTTGCGCGGGGATCGCGACGGGAAGGGTGCGCGCCGGCGCCGGGCCGGGCCGCAGCTGCCCCGTGGTGGGATCGCGCACGGCCTGCGCGCGATGCACTCCGCGCAGCTCCACGCTGCCGATGAGGGCGCCGCGCGGCAGGGCGCGCAGATCGTCGCGGTCCATCCACCCCTGGTCGGCGAAGCACTGTGCGACCACCCGGTCGTCGGCCCAGGCCGCCTCGACCTTCTTGAGTTCGATGTTGGTGCTGGCGTGGATCGCGATGCGACCGCCGCCGTGCTTGGCGAACCAGGAGCGGACCTCGACGGTCTTCACGCCACGGATCACCAGCTCGGCCCACGGCTGCGGGATGGACAGGGCACGCATGCTGACGGAGGGCGGAGGGGTGGCGGGAGTCGACCAGCGTGGGAACGAGGAGGCTTCTCCTGAGAATCGTCGCGAATCGCGAACGGCCCGATTCCCTCAGGAGAAGCGTAAGACGTTGTCACCAAAGATGTTGTGGCACAAGACGTCGCTGCCGCGTGTCAGGCGACGAATCTCCGGGGGATAGGGTAAGGGGGTGAGCGCCCGATCACGGGCAGGCGGTGCGCGAACCGAAGGGTGCTGCTGCGCGATTCGAAAGTTCTGGTGCGCGATTCGAAAGTTCCGGTGCGCGACTCGAACGCTGCTCGTGCTCGATTGAAGGATCGGGGCGCACGGGCCGAGCACTGCTGCTGCACGACCCGCGATGTCCGGTGCGCGATGCGATGTGTCCGCTGCACGCGCGCGGCACCCCCGCTGCTCTGACACTCACTGCTGATGCACAACTGTACCGGCCTCGCGTTGGACGCGGGCGATGCCGGTGGTAATCCATCCGCGTCCACCACCGTTCCACATCGAGGGTACCATGCAGAGAACACAGTTCCACGTTGGGCAGTCGCTCCGTCAGGTGCAGCAGTTCCTGACGGTGCACGCGGACGCCGTGCCGTCCGCGGGCGCGAGCGCGGCGAAGCGGACGCTGGACGCGGCCGTCGCCGAGCTGGATCGGGCCGCGACCGAGCAGGGCGGCCTCTCGCGTGGCGTGCGCGGCGAGGTGCAGCGGCGCGTCGAGCTCGAGCGCACGCTGCTCCGGAAGTATGTGACGCCGCTGGTGAAGTTCGCCCGCGCGTCACTCCGCGGGGCGCCGGAGTTCGCCTCGCTCACGCCCTCGGCCAAGGCGCTGGAGCGCGAACGCCTGGTGCGGACGGCGCAGGCGCTGGCACTGGCGGCGGACAACCATGCGGACGCGCTGCGCGCGGCGGAGTTCCCCGCCGACTTCCTGGCGCAGCTGCGACCGGCAGCGGCGGCGGTG
>JANOWT010000271.1:0-4513 GCA_031418115.1 Gemmatimonadota bacterium | reverse complement strand
GCGCGGCCGTGCATCTCATGGAGACCACGGGGATCGTCGCATTGCCGGTGCTCGGTGCCGACGACCGGATCGTCGGCGTGGTCCACCTCCACGATCTCATGCGCGCGGGGGCGGTCTGACCATGCGACAGCCCATGCGCCACCGCCTGCGTCGCACCTCGCCGGCTGCACTCGCGTTAGTGGTCGCCGCTGCACTGACGGCCGCCTGTTCGAATGTCGGCGATGGATCCACGAGCGGGGCCGATGCACCAGCCCTGCTCGACTCGGCCGACCAGATCGCGTTCGGGTTCCGCACACTCGTCACGGACGGCGGCTTGTTGCGGGCGGAGATCTTCGCCGACACCGCGATCTTCCTCGACCAGAACACGCGGGCTTCGCTGCGCAAGGTGCATGGGGACTTCTTCGGCGCGACTGGGGCGAAGGAAGCCACGATGACCGCGCTCGTCGGCAATCTCAACACGCGCAGCAACGTGCTCGAGGCGTGGGGCGACGTGGTGATCACCTCGGTCGATGGGCGCGTACTCAAGACGCCGATGATCCGGTACGTCCAATCGCAGAATCAGGTCACGTCCGACTCGGCGTTCGTCCTCACGGAGCCGGGTGAGAAGCAGATCAGCGGTGTCGGGTTCCGCGCCGATCCCAGCTTGAACGCGGTCGAAGTGCTGAAGGTCAAGAGTGGCCGAGGCGGCACCTTCAAGCTGCCTGGGGGCTGACGGTGCGCTGTGTCGCTGCCCTCTTGCTCGCATCGTTCTTCCTCGCGCCGAGCCTCGTCTTGGCGCAGGAAGGGAAGCCGTGCGTGCTCGTCTTCACGGGCGTCGCGCGTGGTGCTGACACCACCGCCATGAAGGTCTTCACCGCCGCCGGTGGCGCGCGCTACACCTACATCGGCGGCGGCGTCGACGCGACTTGCGAAGGGCAGGGCAACCGGCTGCTCGCCGACAGCGCCGAGCATTATGCGGACCGCGGCGAACTGATCCTGATCAACCGCGTGCGCTATTCGGAGCCGCGGATGAACATGCAGTCCGACCGGATGGTGTACTACACGAATGAGGAGCGGCTGCTCTCGACCGGCAACGTGCGTGGCAAGACCAACACCGGCACCCGGTTCACCGGTCCCGAGTTCGAGTACTTTCGCGCCAAGCCGGGGCTTCGGCAGACGCCGCACTGGAGAGCGCCCGGCCGTCCCTTCGTGCGCATGGCGCCGAGCGACAGCACGACGCCGCGCAAGCCGGTCCCGGGCACGAAGGCCCAGTCCGACTCGGTCGATCTCACGGCGGACGTCGTGGTGTCGGAGAACGATTCGCTCATCTGGTTGAGTGGCAAGGTGGTGATCGAGCGACCCGACATGCGCGCGACATCGGACTCGGCGACCATGGATCAGGGGACCGGGTTCGCGCGCCTGCTGGGGGGGCCCTCGATCACGGGACGCGGTGAACGCCCGTTCACGCTCACAGGCTCGGTGATCGATCTCTGGTCGCGCCAGCAGCGCATCGAGCGGGTCCGGTCGGACGGTTCGGCGCGCGTGGTGAGTGATTCGTTGACGCTCACCGGTGATACGATCGACCTCAGGATCCAGAACCAGCAGATGGAGCGGGTCTTCGCGTGGGGCGGTCGAGCCGCGGCCGTCACACCGCAGCAGCAGATGGAAGCGGACTCGATCGAGATCCTCATGCCGGGCCAGCGTCTCCGCGAGCTGCACGCGGTGCGGACCGCCATTGCGTACACGCAGGTCGACACCGCGCGGATCGTCAGCGAGGAGCGCGACTGGATCTCTGGCGACACGATCGTCGCGCTGTTCGACAGCGCGGCCACCGGCGACACGACGACGAGCGCGCGGATGCGTGAGGTCACGGCCTCCGGCACCGCCCGCGCCTTTTACCAACTGGCTCCGTCCGGTGGCGCCAGGGGACAGCCCAACATCAGCTACAACCGCGGGCGGGAGATAGTCGTCTCCTTCACGGAGGGCGAGGTCGCAAACGTCGCCGTCCGGGACCGCGCGTCGGGGATCTTCCTCGAGCCGATCAAGACCGACACCGTCCGCGCGCCCACGATCACGCCCACGATCACGTCCAAGACACCGGCCAAGATCACGCCCAAGACACCGGCCAAGCGCCCTTGACCAGTCCTGACTCCGCCAGCGGTATCGACCGCGAGTTGCTCGCCCGCCTCACCGGTGGCGACCGCTCGACCGCGCTCTGCCTGCTCGCGATCTGCCAGCGCGCCGATGCGGACGGCGGCGCGCCGTTCCACGAAGTGGCGATCTCGTACCGCGACGACCACCTCGACGCGATGCGCGCGGAGGGTCGGGACGTAGAAGCCGAGGCGGGACGACTCTCGCTCGATGAGGTGCGCGAGCATCTCTTGCGCGTGGCGCTGCCGCGCCTGGTGGCGACCGGTGCGATCGAGCCGCTGGAGGACCACCATCCTCCAGCCGAAGCCCGCGTGCGGCTTGGCGGCCAGCTCCGCGCTATGCACGCTGTGGACGCGAACGGCCTCAAGGCGCAGCTCAAACTGACCGGTGAGTATCCGGCCGCTGTGCGTCGCACTCCGGCGCTCGCGCAGCGCGCGGTCCCGACCGGCAGCCTGCTCTCGGCACACAAGCTCGTGAAGACCTACGGCAAGCGGAACGTGGTCAACCAGGTCGACATCGAGCTGAGGCAGGGCGAGATCGTCGGCCTGCTCGGCCCCAACGGCGCCGGCAAGACGACGACCTTCTACATGATCGCGGGCCTGATCCCGCCCGCCTCCGGGAGCATCCGGCACGACGGCGAGGACATCACGCGGATGCCGATGTTCAAGCGGGCGCGGCGCGGCATCGGCTACCTCTCGCAAGAACCGTCGATCTTCCGCAAGCTCACGGTCGAGGAGAACATCCTCGCGATCCTCGAGACGCTGCCGATCGCGCGCGTGGAGCGGGAGCGGCGACTCGAGGCGTTGCTCGATGAGCTCGGCATCAAGCATCTGCGTGACAGCAAGGCGTACGCGCTCTCCGGCGGCGAACGCCGCCGACTCGAGATCACGCGTGCGCTCGTGACCGAACCGAAGTTCATGATGCTCGACGAACCCTTCGCGGGTGTCGATCCGATCGCCGTGCACGACATCCAGGGGATCGTCGCGTCGCTGAAGAATCGCGGCATCGGTGTGCTGATCTCGGACCACAACGTCGAGCAGACGCTCGACATCGTGGACCGTGCGTACATCATGTTCGACGGCGCGGTGAAGGTCTCGGGTCCGGTGCGCGAGCTGATCTTCGACGACACGGTGTCCAAGGTGTACTTCGGTCCGACGCTCACGGCACGCCTGCGTGAGCGATTCAGGAACGAGCATCCCGACATCTCTCTCGACGCCACGCTGGACGCCGCGTCGTGAAAGCAGGCCTGCACCAGTCCGCGCGGCTCGGACAGGAGCTCAAGGTCAACCCACGCCTGTATCAGGCGATGGACATGCTGTACATGCCGTTGCTCGACCTGCAGCAGCACCTCAAGCAGGAACTGCTCGTGAACCCATTCCTCGAGCTGATCGAGGAAGAGGATGAAGAGGTCGAGCCGGGCGAGGAGACCGCGGCCGAAGCCGACGCGCAGCAGGAGGCGGAGGCGGGAGAGACGTCCACGCCGGCCGATTCTGACGACGAGTCGCGGTGGGAGGAGATCCTCCTCAACGGCTTCGAGGTCGGTGGTCAGCGCGAGGAGCGGGACGACCGCGAGCACTATGAACCGACGACCGTCGCGACCACGGGCCTCGACGACCATCTGCGCTCGCAGGTGCGGATGCTCGACCTCTCGGAGCGCGACGAGCTGCTCGCCGAGGAGTTCATCGGCAACATCAACGACGATGGCTGGCTCTCGGGTTCGCTCGAAGAACTCCTCGTGGGCATCAACGAGGTGATCCAGAAGGCCGCGGACGAACGTGAGGACGACCGCGAGGCGCCGCTCTATACGATGCCCGAAGCCGAACGGATGCTTCGACTCATCCAGTCGCTCGACCCACCGGGCGTCGGCGCGCGCACTCTGCATGAGTGCCTCCTCCTGCAGCTCAACGACTCGGGGCTCGTCGGCACGCTCTCCGAGCGTCTCGTGCGCGACCACTTCCAGGAACTGATCGCGCACCGATGGGTGGAGATCGGTCGCAAGCTCAGCGTGCCCCCGGGCGAGGTGCAGCAAGCCGCCGACGCCGTGGCCAAGCTCAATCCCAAGCCCGGGCGCGCGTACAGCGAGGGCAGTGACAACTACGTCATTCCCGACCTGATCGTCGATAAGGTCGAGAACGAGTATCTCGTCTTCATCAATGATGGCAACCTGCCGCGCCTCAAGCTCAGTCGCGCGTACCAGGAGATCGCCCGCGACAAGAAGAAGTTCGACGCCGAGAGCAAGGAATTCATCACGAGCCGCTTGAGCGCGGCCCAGTGGCTGATCCAGGCGATCGAGCAGCGCCGCCAGACGATGCTCAAGGTGATGCACTTCATCGTCGACCGGCAGCGCGAGTTCTTCGAGAAGGGTGAGCAGTCACTGCGGCCG
>JANOWT010000270.1:0-6975 GCA_031418115.1 Gemmatimonadota bacterium | reverse complement strand
CACGTTGCCGCGGCGCGGATCGGCACCCTTGACTACGACAGCCGCGGGCTCTCGGCCGTTGCCCTCGCTGAACGCGGAGGCGCATACCGGTCTGGCTTTGGCATCGAGATCTCCCAATACGGCGTGTTCGGTCGCCCGGCGGTGGCCAGCGTCCAACTCGAACGTCGCCCGCTCGGCGGTCTGGTACTCGTGGGCATCTCACAACTCTTCCTGACCGAAGGGCAGCGCTACGCAGCACAGGCGGAGTTCACTCAGGAGACGTCGTGGGCCACACTGCTGCGACCTGCGGGTGGCGCCGCTGCGGTGCGCACCCAGCGTTCGGCATACGACGTGGGGTGGGTCAAGCGCCTCGGGCGATACCGGCCGAACCGCGTCGTCGGGCTGGCCGGGCTGATGTTCCTCGGCGCCGATGTGCGCACCGGAGGCGTCGTGCAGATCGTCTCCGACTCCGGTCTCGTCGCGACCGGCGATACGGTGCTCGCGGGACGATTCCCAGACTACGGAGTCAGCCGCGTCGCGGCCCTCGGCGGCCTGCGTGCGTTGCGATTCAGCAGGGTCGAACGATATGACGCGCTCCGGGCCGCACAGGACGTGGCGTCCGGTGTGCAGGTGAACGTCCTCCTCGCTCCGAGTCTCTTCCGCGCGCGCCGAACGCGCGACCTGCTCGTTGCGAGCGACATCTACGTCGGCATGGGCCATGCGCGTTCGTTCGCGTCGTTGAGCATGCGTGCCGAAGCGCGGCCCGCGCTGACCTCCGCGGGTTCATGGACGGGAGTGGTCGCGAGTTCGCGCCTCTCTTGGCATATGATCGCGTCGGAGCGCCGCACGCGCGTCCTGAGCCTCGCCGCCGCGAGCATCCACGAACTCGTCTTCCCGGCCCAACTCACGCTGCGCGATCCCGACGGCGGGCTCATCGGGTATCCGAGTTCGAACCGTGCCGGTGGGCAGCGCGCGGTGATCCGGCTCGAAGAGCGGATGCTGATGCCGTGGTTCCCCCGTCGTGCGGACGTCGCGATCGGGGCCTTCGTGGATGCGGGGAGATTGTGGGCCGGCGACGCGCCGTACGGCGCCGACTCACCCGTACTGAGTTCGGCTGGTCTCTCCCTGCTCACGGCCTTCCCCTCGGGCGGCAAACGGATCTATCGCCTCGACCTCGGGTTCCCCCTGAATCCGGAACCGGGGCGCAGCGGTCTCGCCCTCCGGTTCAGTGTCGCTGATCGTACGGCGGTCGCGTGGGTGGAGCCCCGCGACGTGACGCGCGCGCGCTCGGGCACCGGACGGGCCTCGCTCACGCGCTGGTAGACGCGAGCTCGCGCAAGTAGAATTCCCCTCATGACACGTCCCATCCGAGTCCTCGTCGCGAAGCCCGGCCTCGACGGCCACGATCGCGGCGCGAAGGTCGTCGCCGCCTCACTCCGGGATGCCGGCATGGAGGTCATCTACACCGGCCTCCACCAGACGCCTGAGATGATCGCCACCGCGGCCGTACAGGAGGACGTCGACGTCGTCGGCCTCTCGATCCTGTCCGGGGCACACATGACGCTCTTCCCGCGCGTGCGGACGCTGCTCGCCGAGCAGGGACGCGAGGACATCCTCATCACGGGCGGTGGCATCATCCCGAAAGAGGACATGGAGGCGCTCGAAGCGCTGGGCGTCGGCAAGCTGTTCGGTCCGGGTACGCCCACGTCAGCCCTCGTGGACTACATCCGCGAGTGGTTCGCCGCGCGGCATCAGGAGGCTTGACCGTGGCCCTCGCCTCGAACGGGGAGGCGACGCCAGTGAAGGGCCGCCTGCGCACACTCTCGATCGCCTGCCGCGAGCTCGAGCACCGGCTGCGCCTTGGCGGCGGTCCTGACCGCATCGCCAAGCAGCACGCGCAGGGCAAGCTCACCGCGCGTGAGCGCGTCGCTGCGCTCAAGGACCCCGGCTCGCATTTCCTCGAGTTCGGCCTCCTCGTCGCGCATGACCTGTACGAGGGCGAGGCACCGGCCGCCGGCGTGATCACCGGCATCGTGCAGGTGCATGGTCGCGAGTGCGTTGTCGTCGCCAACGATGCGACCGTGAAGGCGGGATCCTGGTGGCCCGAGACGATCCCCAAGATCCTCCGCGCGCAGGAGTGCGCGATGCGATGCCGCATCCCGATCCTCTACCTCGTCGATTCGGCAGGCGTGAACCTCCCGTATCAGGGTGGCGTATTCCCGGGGCAGTACGGCGCAGCACGCATCTTCTATTACAACTCGCTCATGCGGCGCTACCTCCGCATTCCGCAGATCGCCGCGGTCATGGGGCAGTGCGTCGCCGGTGGTGCATACCTGCCGGCGCTGAGTGATGTGATCCTCATGGTGAAGGGCACGTCGTTCATGGGGCTCGGTGGACCGAATCTCGTGAAGGGCGCTACCGGACAGACGGTCGACGGTGAGACACTGGGCGGCGCGACGATGCACACCGAGGTGAGCGGCGTCGCGCACTACGCGCTCGAGGACGATCAGGCCTGCCTCGCAAAGGTCCGTGAACTCGTCTCGCGGCTGGCGCCGCCGGTGCGCCTCGCGCCGCACGACGCCGACCTGCCGCCCGGTGCCGAGCCGGAGACGTTGTACGACGTGCTGCCTACCGATCATCGAATGTCGTACGACATGCACGCCGTGCTGCGCGCGGTGCTCGACGGCGGTTCGCTCGACGAGTTCCAGCCGCACCTGGCTCGGGAACTCATCTGCGGCGACGCGCGCATCGAGGGGATCCCGGTCGGCGTGATCGCGAACGCGCGGGGGCTCATCAAGGGCCGCCCAGGTGAGCAGCCTCGCTTTGGCGGGATCATCTACGCCGAGAGCGCGGAGAAGGTCGCGTTCTTCATCGACCGGTGCGATCGCGAAGGGATTCCGCTGCTCTTCGTGCAGGACGTCTCGGGCTTCATGGTGGGCAAGGAGGCCGAGCACGAGGGGATCATCCGTGCCGGCGCGCGCTGGGTGGAGGCGATGGCCACGGCCACGGTGCCCAAGCTCGTACTCACCGTGAACCACGCGTCAGGCGCCGGCTACTACGCCATGGCTGGCCAGGGCTTCGACCCTGACTTCATCTTCTCCTGGCCCACGGGTCGCATGGCCGTGATGGAAGGCGAAGCCGCCGTTGCCGCCGTGCACGGTGCCGCGATCACCGCGGCAAAGGTCTCAGGCCGCGATCCGAGCGACGCCGTCCGCGACTCCATGTCGGAGATGCGCGAAGACTACGAGCATCAACTCGATGCGCGCTACGCCGGCGCCCGCGGTTTCGTGGATGCGATAGTGTATCCCGAGGACACGCGGACGACGCTGGCGATGGCCCTGCGCGCCGCCTGGCAGAACCCGGGGCCGCATCTCGGTCCGTACGTGATCCCGCCGATGGTCGGCCCCGTGCGCTGACGCAGGGTACTGCGTCGCGTAGGTCACTATAGCTTCCCACTCATGGCCAAGCCTCTGCTGATCTATGGCGTCACCGGATACACCGGTCGCCTCATCCTCGGTGAAGCGCTCGCGCGCGGACTCCGTCCTGTCCTGTCCGGCCGCAATGCCGATGCAGTGCGCGCGCTTGCTGCGCAGCACGGGCTCGAGGCCCGACCGGTCTCGCTCGACGATCCCGCCGCGCTTCGGGATGCACTCACCGGCATGGGCGCCGTCCTGCACTGCGCCGGACCGTTCTTTCGCACCGTGAGCGCGATGCTCGACGCCTGTCTCGACATGGGCGTGCACTACATGGACATCACCGGGGAGATCGCCGTCTTCGAGCGGCTGGCGATCGCGAACGAGCGGGCACGCGAGGCCGGGATCACGCTGCTGCCGGGCGTGGGCTTCGATGTCGTTCCGACCGACTGCCTTGCTGCACACCTGAAGCGTCGGCTGCCCGGTGCGATCTCGCTCGAGCTGGCCTTCACTGGCGGCTCGGGGCCGTCGCACGGAACGGCCGCGACCGTCATCGAGGGCATGGGGCTCGGCGGTGCCGTCAGGAGGCACGGACGCATCGAACGCGTGCCGTCGGCTTGGCGATCACGCACCATCGCGTTCGCGGACAAGCCTCGGCTCTGCGTGACGATCCCGTGGGGGGACGTGTCGACCGCATTCCACAGCACGGGCATCCCGGACGTCACGACCTACATGGCGACCTCGCGTTCCGGGCTACGCTCGCTCCGCCTGTCGCGCTTGCTCGAACCGATCCTGCGCATGGCCGCCGTGAAGCGGTTCATGCTCAAGCAACTCAAGAGCCGGCCCGCAGGTCCGAGTCCCGCGGCGCTCGAGCGCTCGCAGAGCCAGGTGTGGGGCGAAGCCAAGGACGCGAGCGGCAAGGCGGTGTGCTCGAGACTCACGGCGCCGAACGGCTACTCTCTGACGGCGGTCGCGGCGGTCCGCTCGGCCGAACGCCTACTCGCGGGTGGCGTGCCAGTCGGCTTCATGACGCCGTCAAAGGCGTTCGGCCCTGACTTCGTGTTGGAGATCCCAGGCACCGTGCGTGAGGATCTTCCGTGACCGAGCGGATGACCGCGAAGCTTGTGATCGCTGCGGCCGGTATGGCGGTCTTCCTCACCGGCGTGAGGCTGGAGATGGAGATCGTGCGGTGGATCGGGATCGGGCTCGTCGCGGTCGCGTTCCTGCTGCGCTTCATCGGCCGCGGCGCGGCCCCGAAATCGGGGCCGTGAGAGGGGATCAGTTGCCGCTGCTGATGCGGTAGCCGCGCTTCACATCCGCCGCGCCGGCGCGGGCGCCGAGGCCGGTGCCGAGCCCGAAGACGACGGCGGTCCCTGGGCCGATGATCGGGAGGATCCATGCCACTGGGTACGCCACGATCGCGGCGAGCAGCCCGACCATGATCGCGGCACCGGGTGAGAGCGCCGCCTCCACGTAGCGCAGGCGCTCACGGACGAACCGACGAGCGATGCTGTAGCCGAACCATGAGGCGCCGAAGGCGACCGCGAGACCGATGAGACCGAACATGGGATCACTCCTGTTGCCTGCAATACGGGCGAGCAGGGACGGCGGTTTCGACCCCGAGGTGCGGCGCTGGGCCCCGCTGGAGCGTGGCGGCTGTGCGCGCTCGGGGGTAGCGTTGGTGCACGGTGGAACCGCGTTGGTCCGCCGACCCCCGTCCTGAGCCCCCCATGCTCCTACCTACCGATCGCCGAGTCTCCGTGCTCGAGACGGAACTCACCCGTGTTCGTGCGGAGTTCGAGGCTGCGCTTGATGCTGTTCCGCTGGATCGCCTCCATAAGGCGCCGCCGGACGAATGGACCCCAGCCCAGATCATCTGGCACCTCGCCAAAGTCGAGCGCGGCGTGGCGCGGATGTTCGAGCGTCTCGACGCGGTACTCCCGGTCAACTCGACGGTCCCGCCCGGCCCGCGCACCGACTCGGTGCTCTCCTTGCTGGACAAGGACAACTTTCAGGACCGAAGCCGGAAGATCCCGGCGCCCGAGGGGATCCGGCCGCCGACGACGGGAGAGATCGACCTCGTGGCCGAACGCGGCCGGTGGAACGACGGCCGCGTGCAGTTGGTGGCGGCGATGCGGCACGCCGGACCGAGACTCTCACTCATCCGGCATCCGCATCCGATCTTCGGACCCTACGACGGCTGGCAATGGTCGCTCATGATCGCGCGGCACGAGGAGCGTCACCTGCTGCAACTGCATGAGGTCGTGGCCTCGACCGTTTAGATTGCCGCATGGCCGTCGCACACCCGATCCCTGAACTCCTCTCGCCCGCCGGGTCACTCGACGCCGTGCGGGCGGCCGTGGCCAACGGCGCCGATGCGGTCTACTGCGGCGCTTCCAAGTTCAACGCCCGCGACGACGGGGCCCAGCTCACGCTCGACGAGCTCGAGCAGGCCTGCCTGATCGCGCACGAGCGCGGCGCGCGGATCTACCTCACGCTCAACATCCTCGTCAAGCCGAGTGAGTTGCACGAGGCGCTCAGCTACCTCGGCGAGTGCATCGACCGCGGCATCGACGCGGCGATCGTGCAGGACTTTGGTCTGGTGCGGCTCATTCAGCGCACGTATCCCGGCTTCGAGATCCACGGCTCCACGCAGATGACGGTGCACGACGCGTCGGGAGCGAAGGTCATGGAACGCCTTGGCGTCGATCGTGTGGTGCTCGCGCGCGAGAACACGCTCGATGACATCCGCGCGATCCACGCGGCCGTGCCGGCCCTGGGACTCGAGAGCTTCGTGCATGGCGCACTCTGCATCGCGTACTCGGGCCAGTGCTTCATGTCGGGGATGATCTCGGAGCGTTCCGCCAACCGCGGCTCGTGCGCCCAGTCCTGCCGCAAGGACTACGTGCTGCGCGACGACGCGACGGGAGCGGAGCTCGATCGCGGCTACCTGATCTCGGCGAAGGACCTCGGGGCATGGGACCATCTCGCGGAACTCGCGGCGGCCGGCATCGGGTGCCTCAAGATCGAGGGGCGAAAGAAGAAGCCCGAGTTCGTCGCGACCGTCACGCGCGGGTACCGCGAGTTCCTCAAGCAGGTGGAGCAGGGAGAGTTCGTCGCGCCGACGTTCGAAGAAGTGCAACCACTGGTGCAGATCTTCTCGCGCGGATTCACCGGCGGCATGTACGGCGGCCGCGCGGGGCGCGAGTACATCACACGGACGCAGCCGGACAACCGCGGCGTCGAACTCGGCGTCGTGACCGGCTTCGCCGACGGCGAAGTGACGGTCGAGGTCCGCGCGCCGATCGAGGAGCGCGATGGACTCGGCTTCGAGCCGCCAGCCGGCGGCCATCTTGAGAGCACCGGATTCACCGCCGGGACGGTCCGCACGCTCAGTGAGCATGGCGGCGTGTGGCGACAGACGATCAGAGCGCGACACCGAGTGCCGATCGGTTGGCGCGTGGTGCGGAGCGCCCAGGCGGCGTTGCTCGACCGCGCGCGCGCGAGCTTCGCGACGGTCGGCCGCGAGGAGCGGCGGCGTCGTGTGCCGCTCTCGGTCCGGGTATTCGGGGCCGCCGGTGCG
>JANOWT010000269.1:0-43698 GCA_031418115.1 Gemmatimonadota bacterium | reverse complement strand
GATGCGTCCGCCGTTGGCCACGGTCTTCGCGATGTCCTCGCCATGCTGCCACATCGCGTACTCCTCGCGCAGCGCGAAGCCGGCCGGTCCGGGCGCATTCCCGTTGCCGCGACGACGGATCTTGCCCGCGAGGTCGATCGGGTGCGTGAAGTAGCGGAGCTTCGTGTCGTTCGTGAGGTCCTCAGTCTGGTAGAACCACCCCTCGCCGAATGGGCCCCCGTATTCCACGATCAACGTCGGCGAGTTGTAGGTGCCCGTCGCTTTGTACCACTCGAAGACGTCGGCGAACTTGGGGGTGATCGGCAGCGTGTGCTCGATGCCCGGGTAGCCATCGATCCCGTGCGTCATGTTGAGCTTCTGGTCGAGCCCGCCCTCGGTGGTCGGCATGATCTGCAGTTCGCGTGCGGCCTGGATGATCCACTGCCGCTGCTGTCGATTGCCGCTCATGTACATCTTGAGCGTCTTGGTGTCGTAGTACTTGGCGTAGCGCGCCATGATCTGCCGCGCGTGGTCCAGATCGCGCACGGCCTCGCCCGAGAAGACACCGGGGCCGGTGGTATAGATGCGCGGTCCGACCATCTCGCCGGTGGCGACGCGGTCGCCGTAGGTGAGGAAGTCGGTCGTCGCCGTCTGTGGGTCGCGTGTGGTGGTGGTGCCGTATGCGAGCGTCGTGAGATACTGCCAGGTCTGCGTGTTGTGTACGCCCGGCGTGAGCCACTGCGGATGGTAGTGCGTGTCGACCATGCCGGGCATGATCACCTTGCCGGTCACGTCGATCACGCGCGCACCAGCGGGCACGGTCACGGTGCCGCGCGGCCCGATCGCGATGATCCGGTCGTCACGCACAACGATGTCGGCGTTCTCGATGATCTCGTTGCCGCGCATCGTGAGCGCCTTCGCACCGCGGAACAAGACGGTGCCCTGCGCCCGCTCACGGGTCGCGCTCACCGCGATCCGTGACTCGGCGGCCTTGTAGCCCGGCTTCTCCTTCTTGGTCGTGTCGGCCTTGGTGATCGAGTCGGCACGCGTGAGGCTGTCCTTCTTGGTCGTGTCGGCACGCACGAGTGCGACGCGACGCGCCTCGACCTTGAGTGAATCGTCGACGACCTTCGCGCGGTCGAGGTCATAGGTCCAGATGGCGTTGCCCAGTCCCCAGATGACGCGGCGGCCGTCGGCGCTCCAGGCGGGGAACTCACCACCGACTTCGTTGAGCTTTCGCACCGGCACCGCCGCACTCGCGGGCGCGGCGACCGACACCGTGGGAGCGGTCGCGCCCGTCTGCGGGATCGTGACCATATAGAAGTCCATCCCGACCACTGCGAGCGCCTGATCGCCCTTCGGCGACATGAGGATCAGACCGGCCGACGGCGGCGTGGGATTGTTCTCGAGGTCGTTCTCGTCGAGGTGTGACCGGATCGGCGTACCCGCTGCGGCATCGTACGCGCGTGGCGTCGCAGAGGTGAGCGGGCGCGAGGCGCGGCCACCGGTCATCCGCGCCGACTCGGCGTCGAGGCCCGCGTCGAGTGTCATCGACCCGCCCGCGCCCGGAGGCATCGGTCCGGTCACTCGCAGGTGAGTCTTGAGGTCGGTCCCGTCCCAGCGGAACGAGACGAGTCCGTCGCGGCCGCTGTACGCGTAGATGCGCTCACGGTCGCCGGTGAAATGCGGATTCGCGAGCCCACCAGTGGGCAGGATCACGGTCTGCGTGCCGCCGGACGCCGGCATCCACACGAACTGCGATGCCACGGGACCGAAGAACGCTCCACCGGCCTCCTGCATCTCACGTGCGGCCGCGCGCGTGGCGACGATGCGATCACCTGCGGGCGACCAGGCGAGATCGGAGAAGTGCGCGCCACTCGCGAGCGTCTGCAGGGTCCAGCCGCGCCGCGCGTCGAAGCTCGCGCGCACGAGGCTTCCGCCCTGCGCGTCGGTCCAAGTCGTCCACGCCAGCGACTTCGAATCAGGCGACCAGGCGGGCATGAACTCACCGACGGTCGCCGTGCTCACGCGACGCGGCGCTCCGTTCGGCAGGTCCATCACATAGACCTTGTCGAGCGCCGAGAAGGCGAGCTTGGTGCCGTCGGGCGAGGGCGCGAGGTCGCGCACTTGGCGCGCGGTGAAGGTCGCGGATGTATCGACGCGATACGCGAACTTCACCTCAGGTCCCATCTCGAGCGCGACGTCGGCGCTGAATGCGATCTTCGCTGGAGCGGTACCATCGACCGGCACGCGCCAGATGCCGCCGCCGTACGAGACGACGACGCTGCGCGAGTCAGGCGTGAACGAGTAGCCGGGGTACGCGTCCAGCGGCGCGCGCGACTCGGTCTCGTCACGCTGCACCGGGAAGGCGAGCCAGCGCTCCTCTTGCGTACCGAGATCGCGAAGGCGAAGCCCGGTCCTGGTCTCGAAGCGCGTCGCGTAAACGAGATACTTGCCGTCGGGCGAGAGCGTGGGGCGGAACGCCGATCCGAAGCGCGTCGTCATCTGCGCGGTGCGGCCGTTCTCGCGATCCCAGGTGTAGATCTGGTACTGCGGACCGAGCGCGTTGTACTGCCAGTCGCCGGTGCGGGCCTCGAACCAGAGGTAACGCGGATCGTTCCCGTACGCGGCGCCCATCATCTTGAGTTGCGGCGGCGGTGCGGGTGTCGCCGTGAGCGCGAAACCGTTGCCGCCCTCCACATGGTACTGCCAGAGCTTGGCCGCGCCGCCGAGTCCGCCGGACTTGGAGGCGATCACGTACTGACCGTCGGGCGTCCACTCGGGCGAGACGTAGAGGTTGTTGTTGCCCTTGGTGAGTTGCGTGGTGTCCTTCATGTCGAGCGAGAGGATCCACACGTTGTCGCCGCCGCTGCGGTCGGAGACGAAGACCACCTTCTTGCCGTCGGGCGAGAAGCGTGGTTGCACGTCGTACGCCATGCCACTCGTGATCCGCGTCGCCTTGCCGCCGGCGATCGGCAACGTGTAGAGATCGCCGAGCAGGTCGAAGACGATCGTCTGGCCGTCGGGCGAGACGTCGAGTGAGAGCCAGGTGCCTTCGGTGGCGGTGAAGGTGTGCGTGCGCGCGGTCTTGAGCGGGAGCGTCACGACAGCGGGGCCGCCACCCGGTGCGCCCTGCGCGCTCAGCGACGCGGCGACGAGTGCGAGCGGAACGAGCGTGGAGGCGATGGCGGAGGCGAGTCGGCGCATGGTCATGTTGGCGGTTGGCGTGTGTGACAACGTTCAGCGTTTTCCGGACTTCAACGCAGCCCTGAGCTCGGCTGCGAAGTTCAGCACCACAACTAGATCACCAGAGACGTCTCCCTTCCCTTGCCGAACCACGAGGAACCGTCGACCATCCGGAGAAACGTCGAACATGCGGTCGACTTGATTGGTCTCGAGGACGCGATCGGCCGTCGTGCCGAGCACCGCACGAGGAGTCACCGCGGACGGACCCTTCGTCATGTCGACGGCGAATGCCGCGTTGCCGTCGACGCTCCGGTAGAAGAGCTCACGCCCGTCGCGGCTCCAGACCGGCTCCATCCCACCCGCATTCGAGATCAACCACTTGCCGTCCTGCACGCGAGGGAACGGACGCACATAGATCTCAGGCGCTCCCGACTCGGTCGACGAGTACGCGAGCCAACGGCCATCCCGCGAGATCGCCGGACCGGCCTCGACGAACGCGTCCGAGAGCAGTGGCCGCAGAGCGCTGTCGCTGCCGACCTGCATCGCCATGATGTCCAGTGAGGTGGATCCCTCCACGGTGACCAGGAGCCAGGTACCGTCTCGCGTCCAGACGGCGTCGAGCATACGGTTCGTGCTCGTCACCACGCGTTCCTCGGAACCGGTGCCGTCGGCGCGACGACGCCAGACTTCCGTTCTTCCATCCCTCACCGACACATACGACACGAAGCTCCCGTCTCCGATCCAGCTCGGCGCTTTGTTCTCGTTACCACCGAACGTCAGTCGCGAGAGCGCTCCGGTGCGATCGATCGGTTTGAGCCAGACGTCGAGCCGATCATCCGCCGCGCGGATGGTGATGGCGAGTCGACGGCCGTCCGGCGAGAGGGAGAAGCTCTCGAACTCGGGATCCGTCCACGTCGCGTCGATGAGTTCCTGCGCATCGGACCCGCGTCGCGCCCAGACGACCTGCTCCGCGGCATTGTTGCCCGGTGTCGTGTAGACGAGGTTCCCGCCCCCAACGGCGAGATCAGGCCTCGGGGTCCGCGAGTCGACATTGCCGAACAACACCATCGTCCGGCCCCGCGTCTCGAGCTTGGCTTCGTCGAACAGCGTCGCCATCAACTGCTCATCGGAGGTGATGTGAATGAGAGCGCCAGCCTCAGCGACATACTCCCCGGCCGTACCCGGGAGGCTCGCACCAGCCCGCCCACTGCGAAGGTCGATCGCGCGGATCACGTTGGCGACAACGGCGCCGGAGCTCCTGTCCATGCTCGCTCGCGGAGCCTCACCGACGAGTGCACCACGCCCTCCGGGGAGGATGCGCAACCAGGGAGCGTACTGCGATCCGGCCGACAACGTCGGCAACCGAACGACATCCTCGATCGGTCCACCGCTCGCCGAAACGCGACGGATCACGTCACCGCTGCCAATGAAGTAGACGAACTCTCCGGGTCCCCACGCGGGAGAACTGATGAACCCGGAATCAACGACCGTGAGGGTCGTACCGCCGTGCAGTGCAGCCACGCGGATCGCAGGCTTCGCCGACGCCAAGCTCTTCAACGCGACGAACGCGACCTGCTCGCCGTCCCACGAGATCACCGGGGACCGCGCCTCTTCCGTCCCTGGGATCGTCACCGATCCGAGTTCACCAAGGCGACGCAGGCGGAGCACCCGGCGCGCGGACGCCGAGTCGGACACGAAGACGAGTTCGCGTCCGTCGGGCGTTAGCGCGAGCCGCGGTGGTTCGAACGATCCCATGTAAGCGAGCGCCTCGTTCGACCTTAGCGTCACGATGAAGCGACTCGTCGGTGCCTCGGCCTGAGGCCGAAGCAACGCCCAGAGTGCGACCAACACCGCGATCGCGGCGACACCCGCTAGGCCGGTGAACGCGCGCCGGCCACCCGAGGTGGCGATCCCGAGCGCACCACCCGCGCTCGACACCCCCGTGCCCGCACCCGCGAACGTCGGATCCTTGAGCGCGAGCACGAACGCACTCGCGTTCTCGAACCGGTCCGCCGGCAACTTCTCGAGCGCTCTCGCCACCGCCGCCGCCACATTCGGCGGCACCGACTTCCGGAACTTCGTCACCGCCTCCACTGGCTCGGCGATGATCTTCATGATGATCTGCTGCGCCGACGCGCCCACATGCGGCGGATTCCCTGCGAGCATCTCGTACAGCACCGACGCCAGCGAGTAGATGTCCGATCGCCCGGAGATCTCCTTCTCGGCCGTCGCCTGCTCGGGACTCATGTAGTGCGGCGTGCCGAGGCTGAGTCCGGTCTCGGTCATCCTCCCGCCGGCGGCGGCCGAGACGGCGAGCGCGATCCCGAAGTCGGCCACCATGGGCCGACCGTCGTGCATGAGGATGTTCTCGGGCTTGATGTCGCGGTGGATCACGCCATGCCGGTGCGCGTAGCCGAGTGCGTCGGCCACTTCGCACGCGATCCGCACAGCCTCGTCCACACCGAGCTGCGTGTCACGGTTCAGCTTGTCGCGGAGCGTCTCACCTTCAATGAAGGGCATGACGTAGAACAGGAAGCCGTCCGCGGTTCCACTGTCGAAGAGCGGCAGGATGTGCGGGTGACTCAGGCTCGCCGTGGTCTTGATCTCCACCACGAACCGCTCGGCGCCGAGCACGGCGGCGAGTTCGGGCTTGAGGACTTTCACGGCGACCTTGCGGTCGTGCTTGATGTCCTGTGCGAGGTAGACGGTGGCCATACCCCCCGCGCCGAGCTCTCGCTCGATCAGGTAGCGGTCGGCGAGGGCGACGGAGAGGCGCTCGGGGATCGAGGTCAAAGGGCCCGCCTCGCGTCCGACTTGATCTGGTGCATGGCCCTCAAGGTAGCCTCCCTCCGGAGCGCTACGCGAGGCTCCCGCTCAGTCACATTGCTGTCCCCGTCCACTCGCTGCATGTTTGCCGAGCCTCGGACCTGGCTATCCCGGTCCGAGGGCTCGATCCGCCCAACCACTGACCGGACTCCACTGCATGAATCGTTCGCTGCCAGTGATGGAACAACGCGGCTTTGGCGAGACTCTCCGCCGAGACAAATGGTGGGTCGCCAACATCTTCGTCTTCACGGTCCTCAGCAGCTTCCTCGCGTACGCGACCTGGGCCGCGTTCCAGAACGCCTACTACACGCACGGGCCGTACCTCTCGCCCTTCTATTCGCCCGAACTCTTCGGCGCGTCGCCACATGCTTGGTTCGGACCCAAGCCCGCGTGGTGGCCGGGATTCATCCCGTTCTCTCCTGCGCTGATCATCCTCCCCGTCCCCGCCCTCTTCCGCTTCACCTGCTACTACTATCGAGGCGCCTACTACAAAGCCTTCTGGGCCGATCCGCCAGCCTGCTCGGTGGGCGAGCCCCGCAAGACCTACCTCGGCGAGAACTCGTTCCCGCTGATCATGCAGAACCTGCATCGGTACGGCCTGCTGCTCTCGTTCATCTTCCTGATCTTCCTCTGGCACGACGCCTACCTCGCGCTCTGGTTCGCCGACGCCAACGGTGTAGAGCACTTCGGCGTCGGCGTGGGGACCGTCGTGATGTTCGCCAACGTCACGATGCTCTCCGGCTACACCATCGGCTGTCACTCCATGCGCCACATCGTCGGCGGCATCATGGACCGCATGTCGACGTCGCCCGTTCGCAAGCTCGCCTACGACTGCTCCAGCGCCTGCAACCGCGGCCACATGAACTGGGCCTGGGTCAGCCTCTTCGGCGTGGCGCTCACCGACGTCTACATCCGTCTCTGCGCCATGGGCGTGCTGACCGACCTGAGGATCATCTAGATGGCCGAGTACGAGCGGGTCGAACATGATGTGCTGGTGATCGGTGCCGGTGGCGCGGGCCTGCGCGCGGCGATCGCCGCGGCGGCTGGCGGCGCGCGCGTGGGCCTCGTCTGCAAGTCGCTGCTCGGCAAGGCGCATACGGTGATGGCCGAGGGGGGAGTGGCCGCGGCGATGGGCCACGTCGACGACCGCGACAACTGGCGCGTGCACTTCGCCGACACGATGCGCGGCGGGCAGTACCTCAACAACTGGCGGATGGCGCAGCTCCATGCTCAGGAAGCCCCCGACCGCGTGCGCGAACTCGAGGCCTGGGGTGCGGTGTTCGATCGCACCACTGACGGCCGCATCCTGCAGCGCAACTTCGGCGGGCATCGGTATCCGCGACTCGCGCACGTGGGCGACCGCACCGGCTTGGAGATGATCCGCACGCTGCAGGACCACGCGATCCATCTGGGGATCGACGTTCATATGGAAGTGACGGTCGTTCAGCTGCTCAAGGACGGCGACCGCGTCGCTGGTGCGATGGCGTACGACCGTGAGCGCGGCCGCTTCAAGCTCTTCTCCTGCGGCGCCGTGGTGCTCGCGACCGGCGGCATCGGTCGCGCGTTCGACATCACGAGCAACAGCTGGGAGTACACCGGCGACGGACACTCGCTCGCCTACGACGCCGGCGCCGAACTCGTGGACATGGAGTTCGTGCAGTTCCATCCCACGGGCATGGTGTGGCCGCCGAGCGTGAAGGGGATCCTCGTGACCGAGGGGGTGCGCGGCGAGGGCGGTGTGCTGCGCAACAAGGACGGCAAACGTTTCATGTTCGACGACATCCCCGACAACTACAAGAGTCAGACCGCCGACAACGAAGAAGAGGGTTGGCGCTACACCCAGGGCGACAAGACGGCGCGCCGCCCACCCGAGCTGCTCACGCGCGACCATGTGGCGCGCTGCATCCAGCGCGAGGTGCGCGAGGGGCGCGGCAGTCCGCATGGCGGCGTCTTCCTCGACATCGCGTGGATCAAGGAGCGGGTGCCCAAGGGCGCCGAACATATCCGCAAGAAGTTGCCGTCGATGTACCACCAGTTCATGCAGCTCGCGAACATCGACATCACCGCCGTGCCGATGGAAGTCGGCCCGACGACACACTACATCATGGGCGGCATTCGCGTGGACGGTGACACGCAGATGTCGAACGTGCCGGGGCTCTTCGCTGCGGGCGAGTGCGCTGCCGGGCTGCACGGTGCCAACCGCCTCGGCGGGAACTCGCTCTCGGACCTGCTCGTGTTCGGCAAGCGCGCGGGCGAGTATGCCGTTGCGTTCGCCAAGGGTCACGCGGCGGCGCGCATGGCGCCGGCTGATGCCGACGCCTCGGTGGCGGCGGCGCTGGAACCGTTCGAGCGCGGCGGGAGCCCCGAGGCGCCGTACGCGATCCAGCACGAACTGCAGGGGATGATGCAGAAGCTCGTCGGGATCGTGCGCGTGGAAGGCGAGATGCGCCAAGCGCTCAACGGCGTGGCCAAGTTGCGCGATCGCGCGACGAAGGTCGGTGTGCACGGCAATCGTGAGTACAACCCGGGCTGGCACACCGCGCTCGACCTCCATCACCTCATGACCGTCTCCGAGGCGATCACGCTCGCAGCGATCGAACGAAAGGAGAGCCGTGGCGGGCATTTCCGCGATGACTTCCCGGACAAGGACCCCGCCTACGCCACCTTCAACATCGTGCTGCGCAAGAGCAGCACCGGTGCGATGGAGCTCGAACGACGTGCGATCCCGCCCATGCCCGACGACCTGAAGGCCATCATCGAGGAGCAGAAAGCCTAATGACCGCCCACACATTCAAGGTCTGGCGCGGCGAGCGCGGCACCGGCGCCTTCAAGGATTACACGACCGACATCACCGAAGGCATGGTGGTGCTCGACGCGATGCACCAGATCCAGGCCGAGAACGCGAACGACCTCGCGATCCGCTGGAACTGCAAGGCGGGGAAGTGCGGCTCGTGCTCTGCCGAGATCAACGGCAATCCGAAGCTCATGTGCATGACGCGCATGGACGAGCTGCCTGCGAACGAACCGGTGACGGTCGAACCGATGCGCGCGTTCCCGCATGTGCGCGACCTTGTGACCGACGTCTCGTGGAACTTCGAGCAGAAGAAGCGGATCAAGAAGTTCAAGCCGCGCGCGCCCGATGCTCCCGACGGTACGTGGCGGATGATGCAGTCCGACGTGGACCGTGTGCAGGAGTTCCGGAAGTGCATCGAGTGCTTCCTCTGCCAGGACGTCTGCCATGTGCTGCGCGACCATCAGAAGCACGACGAGTTCATTGGGCCGCGGCACTTGGTCTACACGGCGGCGCTCGAGATGCATCCGCTCGACACTGAGGACCGCATGCGCGACCTCAAGGACGAGCACGCGATCGGGTACTGCAACATCACCAAGTGCTGTACCACGGTCTGCCCCGAGCACATCGCGATCACCGACAACGCGATCATCCCGCTCAAGGAACGCGTGGTCGACGAGTTCTATGATCCAGTAGTAAAGTTTGTCCGCCTGCTCCGGGGGAAACGCACATGACCCGCTCTCAGCCGCAGCTCAAGCCGATCACGAAGGAAGGCGTGGCAGCCGCGCTGCTCAAGGGGCATCGCTACCGCGTGCTCAACGACTCGATCGCGGCCGAGAGCATCTGTCTCGACGTATTGGCGATCGAGCCGGAGAACATCGAGGCGCTGGTGATGCATGTGCTCGCGATCACCGACCAGTTCACGACCGGGCGCGCCGAGGACCTGGCGCGCGCTGGTACGGCGGTCGGTCGGCTCAGTGATCCATACACGCACGCCTACTACAATGGCGTGATCGCGGAGCGCTGGGCCAAGTCGGTGCTACAGCGCGCGGTGCCGCGCGCGGCAGAGATGGCGTTCGACTGGATCGAGAAGGCGCTCGTCTGGTACGCCAAGGCCGAGAACACGCGGCCGGCGGGGAATGACGAGGCGATCCTGCGGTGGAACACGTGCGTGCGGATGTTGCAGCGGGACTCGCATCTCAAGCCGCGCGAGGCGGAGGCGTGGGAGCCGAGTCTGGAGTAGCTGACTCCGACATGTAGTCCGGGAGCCGCAGCTCCGCCACGATCGCCGTGAAACGAGGATCCGAGCGAAGTGGGGCGTAGAACGGCCAATCCCGTGCGATGAGCGCGAAGAGCGGATCGCCATCGTCGACCGACTGTCGCGCGTACCCTATGGCGGCCTCCACGTCGCCGACTGCGACAGCGGCGACGATCATCATGCTGGGCTGTATCCTCTCGCGCGTACTGCGCTCCACCGCTTCCCGGTAGAGCTCGTCCGCCTTCGCCGGTCTGCCCCACCGCCGGTACAGCTCCGCGAGCGTAGTGAGCGCCCATCCGTGCAAGCCCGAGAGCGCCAGCGCGCGTTCCGCCGCGCGCTCTCCCTCCTCATATCGACCGGCCAAGGTCAACGCGATCAGGTAGGACCACAGGCCGAGATACGAGTCCGAATCGAGTGCGAGTCCACGCTCAGCATACCCGATCGCCTCCTCGAGGCGTCCCGCCCTTGTCGAGAGGGAGAAACTCAACAGGAAGTGCGCGTAGGCCGAGAGCGGATCCTTCTCGAGGTTGCGTGTGAGTTCGTCGAGCCCCTCGCGTTCCCTGCCGCACACCCACTGCAGGTAGAACAGCCCATACCATCCGCGCGCCTGCAAGTAGTTCGGATTCAGCTCGATCGCGCGCAGGAACTCGCGCTCGGCTTGCGCATAGTCGCGTTCGCCGATGAGCACGGCACAGGCGAGCGCGCAATGCGCCTCCGCGAGATCGGCCTCGAGCGCGACCGCGCGCCGTGCGGCGGCCAGCGCATGCGGCATCGAGTCCGCCACCGACAGGAACCCCGAGTAGGCGGCGGTGCTGAAGCCGTCGGCCACACCGGCCCAGGCCTGCGCATACCCGGGGTCCAGTGCCACGGCCTCCTTGAAGCACTCGAGTCCGTCGAGGATGCTGCGACCGCGTCGATACAGCAGCGCGCGGCCCTTCAGGTAGAGCTGGTAGGCGGCGATGTTCGCAGTCGGCGGGTTGTTCGCGCCCGCCGCCTTCGTGGCCCCGAGCGACACGCGCAGCCGCCCGGCGATCGCCGCGGCGATCTCATCCTGCACGGCGAAGACGTCCTCGAGCACGCGGTCATACCGCTCCGACCAGAGCTGGTAGCCGTCGCTGGTGCTGATCAGCTGCACCGTCACACGCAGGCGATTGCCCGCGCGACGCATGGTGCCCTCGAGGACGGTGGCCACGTTGAGCTTCGTCCCCACCGAACGCGGATCCTCGCTGCGTCCCTTGAACGTGAAGACCGAGCTGCGCGCCGCGACCGCGAGCCCCGGGATCTGCGCGAGCGAGTTCAGGATCTCCTCGGTCACGCCGTCGGCGAAGAACACGTCGTCGGGGTCCGAGGTGAGGCACGTGAACGGCAGTACCGCGATCGACTTCTCCGGTGCCGCCGGATGCACGGCGGCGGATTCGGGTTCGGCGAGTGCGGCGACCAGATGCGCGCCCGTCTCATAGCGGTCGATCGGCGTCCGCGCGAGCGCACGGTGCACCGCGCGCGCGATCGGACGCGGGATCCCGTCGCGCAGCGCGGTCACATCGGCAGGAGTCTGCACGAACCGCTTGGCGATCACTGCTTGCACCGTCGGCCCCGTGAACGGTTGTTCACCAACGAGCATCTCGTAGAGCACGCAACCGAGCGAATAGACGTCGCTGCGACCGTCGACCTCCTCACCCGCTGCCTGCTCCGGGCTCATGTACGCCGGAGTGCCCACGCTCATCCCGGTCTGCGTGAATGCGTCGCCTTCCACCGCGCTCAGGGCCTTTCCGATGCCGAAGTCGGCCACGAGCGCATGGCCGTCCTGCAGCATGATGTTCTCCGGCTTGATGTCGCGGTGCACCACACCGTGGCGATGCGCGTAGTCGAGCGCGCCGGCGACGGCCGTCGCGATGCGAACGGCTTCGTCCACCGGGAGCGATCGCCCCTCGTTCATGCGATCGCGCAACGAACGGCCCTGGACGTTCGGCATGACGTAGAAGAGCGCACCGTCCGCGTCTCCGGAGTCGAAGAGCGGCAGGATATGCGGATGGTTCAGTCGCGCGGCCAAGCGGATCTCGCGCAGGAACCGCTCCGCACCGAGCGTCTGTGAGAGGTCCGATCGCAGGACCTTCAGTGCGACGCTGCGGTCGTGCTTGATGTCGTGCGCGAGGTACACGGTCGCCATGCCGCCGACGCCGAGCTCGCGCTCGATGCGGTAGCGGTCGGCGAAGGCAGCGACGAGTCCGGTCGGGAAAGCGCTCATCGCGCTGCCATCCGCCGCTTCAACTCCGGCAGCCAATCGGTCCAGACCATGATCTCCTCACGATCGCCGTCGAGCGCGCGCCCCATCAGAAAGTGTTTCCCGTCCGGCGCCACGTCGTAGGTCGCGTAGGTGGTGGTGAACCCGCCGCGCGAGATGAAATCACCGGTGAAGAGTCGACGGCGCCCCAGGACCCTGATCGCGGACGTGGGACGGTCACGGCCGAGGTCGGCGGCCATCATCGCGCGACCGCTCCGATAGAACAGGCGCGTGCCGTCCTTCGACCAGAGCGGCTGCTCGCCGCCTGCGACCGAGACCTGCACACGAGCGCCAGGTCCCGGGTACGGTTTCGCATACACCTCGGAGCGTCCCGACTCGTCCGACGCGTACGTGATCCAACGGCCGTCAGGAGCGAACCGGGGTGCGGTCTCGTTGGCGGCGCCGGCCGCGAATGGGACGAGCGTCGTGTCGCCGTCGAGTCGACGCGTCAGCACATTGTGCCCTCCCTCACCGAAGGCGGTACCGATCACGAGCGAGCGCTCGTCGCGCGAGATGTCCACACTGACGATCGACAGATCGTCGTAGCTCGCGATGATCGTGGTCGCGCCATCGTCGTCGACGGTACCCCACGCGACCTGTCGTGCCGACTGGAGCAGCACGCGGCGCCCATCGGTGCTCCAGCCGACGATGCGGAAGGAGTGCGGGGTCATCGCGGCGTCGAACTGGCGGGTGAGCGTTCCTCCCGCACGATCGTAGAGCCAGCTTCCCATGGAACCGACGAAGTCACCGACGAGTGCGATGCGACGTCCATCGGGAGAGAAGCGTGCAGAGAATTGGCGCAACGTGTCGGGAAGCAGTGCGTTACCGTCCCCACGCTCGTCGACGAGCACCGCATGGAACGCGCTTGGCGCGAGCTGCATCACGAGGGTGCCGGTCGACGAGAGCACGGCGTGCGCGATACGGCCGGGAATGTCACCGACTCGCATCGGGTCGCCGGAGACGGTGCGTCGCCCGGCGTCCCACCGCACGGCCATGAGGTTCCCGTCGAGATCGATGAAGATGAGGAGGCCGTCGGAGACTCCGACGACCGACAGGAGGTCGAGATCGATGAGCGCAGCGTCACGGGTTCCACTCGAATAGATGCCCAGCTGCACACGGCGAGCGCCGATACGCGTGAAAAGGACCGCGCGACCATCCTCGAGCGCGTACGGCCAGTGGTCCATGTCGGACCCGTCACCGTCCGGTTGCGTGAGCACCTTGAGCGCGGTGTCCCCTTGCTCCGGTATGGTGGTCAACCCGCGAATCTCCGGCGACAGGGTCGGCATGCCGAACACAGGCCCGACGCTCGCGCCCCAGGTGAGCCCCTGCGGCACGGTCGTTCGTGCAAGCGTCTCGGCGGCCCCTCCGTCCACCGGCACCTTCTTGATCCGGTCGTCGGTGCTCGAGAAGAGAAGCCACCTCCCGTCTGGGGAGAAGACGACGCCGTTGACGCCTTCGGTCCCCTCCAGCGGGCGCGGCATCGGGTCGGCGAGTGACCGAAGATAGATGCGCCGCACGCCACCGATCGTGCCGGCGAATGCGACCATCCGTCCGTCCGGTGAGACCGCGAGTCCCTCGGTGGCATTCGCTTCGAACGCCGTCGGCGTGATGATGAATCGCTTCGGGCCGCGATCCGACGCCGTGCCCCGCGGCACCACAGCGTACGCGGCGATGGCGACGGCCGCAACGCTCCACGGCAACACGCGTCGTAGCATCGACTGGGGCCGTGCACTGCCGACGACTGCGGTCGCTGATCGTTCCGAACGATACGCCGCGTCGTTGATTGCTGAGGAGAATGCCTTCGCACTCTCGAAACGATCGGCGGGAAGCTTCTCGAGCGACTTCCCCACCGCGTCAGCGATGTGCGGTGGCACGGACTTCCGAAGCTTCGTGACCGGCGCGGCCTCCTCGGTCACGATCTTCATGATGATCTGCTGTGCCGAGGCGCCCACGTGCGGAGGTGACCCCGTGAGCATCTCATAGAGTACCGAGCCGAGCGAGTAGACATCGGATCGGGCCGTGATGTCCTTCGCTGCCGTCGCCTGCTCGGGGCTCATGTAGTGCGGCGTGCCAAGACTCAAGCCGGTCTCGGTCATGCGGCCACCGGCGGCGGCAGAGACGGCGAGCGCGATGCCGAAGTCCGCCACCATCGGACGGCCGTCGTGCAACAGGATGTTCTCGGGCTTGATGTCTCGGTGGATCACGCCATGCGTGTGCGCGTAGTGCAGCGCGCTCGCGACATCGCTCGTGATCCGCACCGCGTCTTCGATCCCGAGCTGCGTTTCGCGGTCGAGCTTGGTGCGCAACGTCTCGCCGTCGATGAACGGCATCACATAGTAGAGGAATCCGTTGGCCTCGCCCGAATCAAAGAGGGGCAGGATGTGCGGATGCTGCAGCGCCGCCGTGGTCTTGATCTCCACCACGAAGCGCTCGGCGCCGAGGACGGCGGCGAGTTCCGGCTTGAGGACCTTGAGCGCGACCTTGCGATCGTGCTTGATGTCCTGCGCAAGGTAGACGGTCGCCATGCCACCCTGCCCGAGTTCGCGCTCGATCGCGTACCGGTCGGCGAGGGCTGTGGCGAGAGCCTTGGGGGGAGGGGTCACGCGCCAAAGTTGGCGCCCAGCGCGACCTCATGCCACTCTCGCGGACGCCCCTCTGTCCGAAACCCTCGAGTGGTGCCATTCTCACTGGGCAGGCCGCCCCCTCGCCCGTCTCGGAGCCCCCATGATCACCCTGACCGTCAACGGCAGCCGTCGCACCTTCGACGGCGACCCCACCATGCCCCTGCTCTGGTTCCTGCGCGACGAACTCGCGCTCACCGGGACCAAGTACGGCTGCGGCATCTCACAGTGCGGATCATGCACGGTGCACATGAGCGGGAATCCCATCCGCGCCTGTCAGGTGCCGATGTCCACGCTCCAGGGCGCGACGATCACCACGATCGAAGGGCTCCACCCCGCTGGAGAGCACGCCCTGCAGATCGCCTGGCGCGAGATCGATGTGCCGCAGTGCGGCTTCTGCCAGCCGGGTCAGATCATGCAGGCGGCCGGCCTGCTCCAGCGCACGCCGAAGCCGACCGATCAGGAGATCGACACCGCGATGAACGGTCACATCTGTCGTTGCGGCACCTACCCACGCATTCGCGCGGCGATCAAGGCTGCGGCGGAGAAGAACTCATGAGCGCGAACGAGTTCCTCCCATGGGTGCGGCGCGCGACGCCTGAAGCGCCGCCCGAGTCGCACGTCCTGAACAGCACCACCGACGATTCCCCGCGCGTACTCGAGCGCCGCGCTTTCGTCCAACTGCTCGGCGCCACCGGCCTCGTGATCGCCTTCGGCCCCGGCGGCGCGCGCCGACTCGACGCCGCCGAACGGCTGCTCGCCGGCGCGGCCGATCCCTGGTCGCCGCACGTCTACCTGCGCATCGCCGACGACGGCATCGTCACCATCATCTGCCACCGCTCCGAGATGGGTCAGGGAATTCGCACCACCATGCCGATGATCATCGCCGACGAGATGGAAGCCGATTGGGCGAAGTGTCGTGTGGAGCAGGCCGTGGGCGATCCCAAGTACGGCTCGCAGAACACCGACGGCTCCACGAGCATCCGCGACTTCCTGAGCAAGTATCGCGAGGCCGGTGCGACGGCGCGCGCGCTCATGGAAGAGGCCGCGGCCAAAGAGTGGAACGTCCCGGTCTCTGAGGTCTTCGCACGTCAGCACACGGTCGTGCACGGACCCTCCAACCGCACCAAGACCTTCGGTGCGCTCGTCGCGACCGCGCGCACAGTCGCAATGCCGGCGCCGGCGAGCGTGCGCATCAAGCGTCCGAGCGAGCGCCGCTGGCAGGGCAAGAAGATGCCGTCGATCGATCTCGTGCCGATCACGACTGGCACGGCGGTCTTCGGCGCAGACGTCACTCTCCCGGGCATGAAGGTCGCCGTGATCGCGCGGCCGCCGGTCTGGGGCGGCAAGGTCGTGAGCGTCGACGACAGCGCCGCGCTCAAGGTGCCGGGCGTCGAGCGGATCGTCCGCATCCCCGAGACGCCGATCCCCGGCGCCTTCTTCCCACTCGGCGGCGTCGCCGTGATCGCGAAGAACACCTGGGCTGCACTGCGCGGCCGCGACGCGCTCAAGATCACGTGGGAAGCAGGGCCCAACGGCACGCACGACTCCAAAACGTACAAGACGGCGCTCGAAGCGAGCATCCGCGCACCCGGCAAGCCGGGGCGCACCAATGGTGATGTCGCGGCCGCACTCAGCGCGTCGACAAAGAAGGTGAGCGCCGAGTACCACATCCCGTATCTGTCGCACGCACAGATGGAGCCGGTGGCGGCGATCGCGCGCGTGACCGCCGACGGCAAGGTCGAAGCATGGGGACCGACGCAGTCGCCGAACGACGCGCGCAATACGCTCGCGCAATATCTCAAGGTCGACGCCGCGAACGTCACCGTGCATGTCACCCTGTTGGGCGGCGCGTTCGGTCGCAAGTCCAAGCCGGACTTCATCTGCGAAGCGGCCTTCCTCTCCAAGGAGATCGGCGCGCCGGTGCGTGTGCAGTGGAGCCGCGAGGACGACCTCCGCAACTCGTACTATCACTCGGTCGCCGCGCATCGGCTCGAAGGCGCGCTCGACGCGTCGGGCAAGGTGACTGCCTGGTTGCATCGCTCGGCGTACCCGACGATCAGCGCGACCTTCGCACCCAACTTGCCCGGCCCAACGCCCGACGAACTGATCAACGGCGCGAGCGATATCCCGTGGGACGTGGCGAATATGAGTGTGGAGGTCTGCCCTGCGGTCGCGCACACGCGCATCGGCTGGTACCGGAGCGTGAACGCGATCCATCATGGATTCGCGATCGGATCGTTCGTGGACGAGCTCGCGCACGAGGCACGCAAGGATCCGGCAGCCTTCCTGCTCGAGTTGATCGGCAAGGATCGCACGGTGGATCTCGTCAAGAATGGGCTCGTGGGTGCACCCGACAACTACTACGGCGCACCGTGGGCCGATCATCCGCTCGACACCGCACGCGCACGTCGCGTGGTGGAGTCGGTGAAGGCGCGCAGTGGGTGGGACACGCCGCTCCCGCGCGGCCGCGGGCGTGGCATCGCGGTGCATCGCAGCTTCCTCTCGTACATCGCGATGGTGATCGAGGTCGAGGTGCGTTCGGACGGCACGGTGCTCGTGCCGCGCGCGACGGTCGCCGCTGATGCCGGGTTCGTCGCGAACCCTGACCGCGCCCGGTCACAGATGGAAGGCGCGATCATCATGGCGATGAGCAATACGCTGTATAGCGGCATCACCTTCGCTCAAGGCAAGGTGGAACAGTCGAACTATCGCGACTATCAGGTCACGCGCATGCGCGCGGCGCCGCATGTGGTGGACGTGGAGATCATCGCGAGCGAAGGACTACCGGGCGGGATCGGTGAGCCGGGTGTGCCGCCGGCCGGTGCGGCGATCGCGAATGCGATCTTCGCGGCGACCGGTGTTCGGGTGCGCGAGTTGCCGGTGGGGCGGCAGCTGGCGGGGTGGGAGACCAAGGCGACGGACAACGGGGCGGGTTGATCGCGCGCTACCAGATGCTGCGCTCCACGTCTGTCTTTGCGAAATCGTCCCCGACGAAGAGCAGCGGTTCTGCGCGGGCGACCGCGAGCGCGTAGCTGAAGCAGTCGCCGAAGTTGAGCGCCGCCTCATGGCGACCGCGCCCGAAGCGTAGCGCCGCGTCGCGCGCGAGGGTCACCTGCTCGTCATCGACCGATACGAGATCGACTCGGATCTCTCGCAGGAGTCGGTCGAGCAGCGACTCTCCCAGCTCGCCGTAGCGACCGAGGAGCACGAGCGATGTCTCAATGACCGTTCCCGCTGAGACGAGTCGAGTAGCGTCAGCGTCGATCGCCGCAACGAGTCTATCGGCAACAGACTCCCGCTTGATGATGGCGATGAGCGCCGAGGTGTCGATGACCATTCTCAGCGGGGCACGCCGGACGCGTCGTAACCGAGGATCGCGTCGGCCGAACGCTTGTCCAGCACAGACATGGTGGCGGCTCGCTCCTGGATCCGGGCGATCGCCGCGCTGAGTGCGGGGCGGGTTCGCCGGGCCGTGCGCTCGAGCCGTTCCGCGAGCGCGAGGCGGATGGCTTCCGTGATCGACTCTCCCGTCGCCTCGGCGAGCGCGCGCGCGAGTCGGTCAGTCTCGGGATCCTTGATGCTGATGGCCATTTCTACCTTTCTGTACGTGTGTCTAGAAAGGTGGCTGTTCATTCTATATGTTGGCAAGGGGGGAGGGGTCCCCTGACGATACGGCCGAGTCAGCGCGCTGCCGTCACCATTTCCTCACCATCAGGCGATAAACCGGTGCGCCCGTCAGCGCGAGCGCTGTCCCGATCAGCGTATCCACCGGGTGCGCCACCACCGCACTCACCAGGAACGCCAACATCACGACGATGTAGACCAGCGGCGTCCACGGGTACCCCGGCGTCCGGTACCCCGTCGCCGTCCCGAGTCGCGGCCGCAACCGGAAGATCGCCGCGACGATCAGGATGTTCATCAGCTGGAACGGCACGACGAAGAAGTTCACGAGCCGAGCGAACGACCCGAAGAAGAACAGTGCGGCGATCGAAGTCGCAGCGGTGAAGATGATCGCACCATTCGGCGTCGCGGTGCGCGGCGAGACTGTGCCCAGTCGGGCGAAGAACCAGCGCAGCGCGCCGCTCGCCGCGCTCACCTGCTCCGCCGCCATGGTATAGAAGAGTCGCGGTAACGTCATGACGAGCCCGCCGAGCGCTCCGAAGATGGAGACGACCATGAGCACGTCGAGGAGCGAACCGCCGCGGGGGCCGTACGCGGCCGTCGCCACCGTGGACGCGATGGTGTTGGGCGCCTCGCGCATCGCGGCGAGTGGCACCACGCGCAGGTATGCGAAGTTGACCACGAGATAGAGCAGCGTGAGAGCGCCCACGCCGATCGCGAGCCCGAGCGGGATGTTGCGCTCCGGACGCCGCACCTCGCCTGCCACATGCGAGACGTCGATCCACCCGTCGTACGTGAATAGCACTGCCGCCACACCGAGTCCGGCGAAACGGAAGAAGGCGAAAAACGACTCTGCGGTCGTCGCCGCCGGCAGGGTGATCGTCGTCGCGGCAGCGACCGCCGGAGGTGCGAGCCAGAGCGCACCACCGATCAGTCCAACGAGCCCGACGATCTTGACGGTCGTCATGAGCACCTGCACGCGCGCACCCCAGACCACGCCGGCGATGTTCACCGCCGCGAAGCTCGCGATCGCTCCGGCGCCCCACCAGGCCGGCGCGATCCCGAGTTGCGCGCCCACCACGCGTTGCATGAACTCACCGAAGACTATCGCGATCCCCGCCACCGCTCCCGGCCCGCTCACCCAGAGCTCCATCCACACGAGCAGGAATCCCCAGAACGGACCGAACCCTTCGCGCAGCACATGATACGTTGCGCCAGCCTGCGGGAGCAGCCGACAGAGTTCGGCGAGCGTGAGTGCGCCGCAGAGCGTGATCAGTCCGCAGAGCGCCCAGATGAAGTGCACCTGCCACGGATGCTGGGTGACTGCGGCGAGTTCACCCGGCGTGAAGAAAACACCGGAGCCGAGCATGTTGCCGACGACGAGCGCGACGACGGCGGAGAGTCCGAGCTGGCGTTTGAGCGCAGCGGTGGTGCTCACGGGGCGCGCGACGACGGCGTCCCCGACGCTTCCGCCGCGCGTACCGCAGCCACGAGCTGAGTCACTTGCGCGCGTACCACGCGGTCGCTCGCGGTGCGGCCGCTCCGCAGCGACGTGCCGACGATCGCGCCGTCAGCGAGCGGCATGAGTGCATCGGCATTCTCTGGCGTGAGTCCGCTGCCGATGATCACCGGTAGCGTGCCCGTGCGTGCTGCGCGCAGGTCGTCCGCCGTGGGACCGACGCCGGTCTCGGTGCCGCTGATGATCACGGCATCCGCTCCCGCCGCCTCGGCCTCGCGCGCCGACTGCTGCATGGGCTTGGGCCCGCCGATCGGCGTGGTGTACTTCACCTGCAGATCAGCGAAGAGCTGCACCTGCTCGGCGCCGATCCGCTTGCGGTACTCGAGTACTGCTGCCGGATCGGGCTCGAATGGCCCGCACTTGGTCATCACGCGGTCGACGAAGAAATCCATGCGGATGAACCGCGCTCCGGTCGCTGAGGCGATCGCGAGCGAGGCGCGCCAGTCGTCGAGCAACACCTCCACGCCGATCGGGATGCGCGCACGGGCGACGACCTCACGGGTCACGCGCGTCATCGCGGCGTGGATCTCAGGACCGCCGACCATGGTGTGCGGTTGGTCGAAGTCGTTCTCCACCAACGCGCCGTCCACGCCACCGGCCTCGAGCGCCGCGAGATCGGCGAGCGCCGCCTCGACTAGCGCGTCCATGCCCGCGTGAGTCGGATACCCGGGGAGCGGCGGCAACGCGATCATGCCGATCACGGGACGGGCACCGGGGAAGAGCGAGCGGAATCGGCTCATGGTGCGGACGGTGCAGCGAGCGTCGCCGTTGCCGCCACTCTGATGTCGGCCGTCGCGCCGACATGCCGGATCACGATCGCGGCACGCCGCGCGCCCGCGCGAAGCGCCGCGCTCACATCACGACGGCGCGCGTACTCCACGGTGAACGCGGCCTGGAAGGCGTCACCGCAGCCGGTCGTGTCCACACACTCGTCGGGCGGCACCGGGTCAGCAGGCCACTCGATCCGCTCGCCCTTCGCGAGCGCGCTGCTTCCCGCGGCTCCATGCGTGACCACGATCAGACTGCGCGTGTCACGAGAGAGCGGAAGGAGCCGCTCCACGATCGCGGCCCCTCCACTCACGAACAGCAACTCGAAGACGCCGAGCAACGACTCGATCCCGGACCAATCGGCGCCGAGGTCGGCGCCGTCGAGCAGATCCGCGACGCGCATGCCCGTGACGCCGCGTGCGTGCACGACCGCGTCCGACAGATGCGAGAGCTCCCGGAACACCGGCACCGCGATCACATCGGCGGTGCGCAGCAGTGCCTGATCCGCAGTACTCACGCGAAAGTCCGTGAGCACACCTGGCGAATACCCACCGGCTGGGAACACCCGCTCGCCGCCCACACTGATATCGATGATCTGCGACGCCGTCGCCCCTGAGCGCACGTGCACGTGCGATCCGTCCACGCCGTCGGCGGCGAGCTTCTGTCGGACGGCCGCCGCGCCAACGTCCGTCCCGGTGCAGCTCACCAGTGAGACCTGCTCGGCTCCATCACGCTTGGCGTTCACCGCGAAGTTGAGCGAGATGCCACCGACGCGCTCCGCGCCGAGCGCGGGATAGCGGTCGATCGTGCACTCGCCGACCGCGACGACTCTCATGCGTTGGAGATCAGGGACGCGCGCCGCTCGGATCGGTTCACGCGTGGTGATGCTCGTCATCCGTGGTGACGCGCGCCGTCGCGTAGATGAGTCCAGTGCCGGGTTCCGGATACGCGCGCCAGTGCAGCCGCACGAGATGTCCATCCTTGTGGATGTACCGATTGGTGAACGAGAGCGTAGGTGTCCCGTCGGCGAGCGACCCCACCTCGGCCACGGTCGCATCGCGGTCGTCAGGATGGATGAACGTCAGGAAGCTCACGGCGAGCAGTTCCCTGGTCGAGTATCCCAGTGCGCGCTCGAACGCCGGATTGACGGCGATGAACCTGGCATCGGTGCCCGCGAGGCACATGAGATCGACGCCGTAGTTGAAGAAGCGTTCGAAGTCCACCAGAGCGTGCTCACCCGTGGCGGCGAGCACGAGACTCACGCCGCAGTCGGGGCAGTACTTGGCTCCCGCGGGGAGTTCGTTACTGCAGCGGAGACAGCGGTCGGACATGGCGTGCTCCCTGGATCGTGGACGACGGACGTCATGCTACAAGCTCGCGCTCATTGCCTCATCTTGGCCGTCAGTTCCGGCAGCCAGTGATCCAACAGCATGATCGTCGGAACCGGCGGCCGTGGAGCGAGCCGGATCATGAGGAAGCGATCATCGCCTGGCGCAACGTCGTACTGCTGCCGGTTCTGGGCACGGAGATACCCGTCGAGCGAAAGGAGCGTGCGCGGCTCACCTGCCTCGAAGGTCGAGCCCAGTCGAACCGGAAGCGACATGAGCCGAGCGCCGCTGACGAAGAATAACTCCTTCCCGCTGCGCGACCAGCGTGGCTCGCTCCCCCCGTCACGCGACACCTGACGCGGCGTCGCGGCGCCCTGGGGAAAGGGCACGACGTAGATCTCGGAGGCACCGGCCGTGCGAGTACGGCTCACGGCGAGCCACTTCCCGTCCGGCGACAGCGCGATCTGCCCCGTCAGGAGGGAGTCGCCCATGATCGGGAACGACGCCGTGTCACCGCGAAGCCGGCGACCGCGCACGCGCCAACCGTCCGGTGGAGATGTCCGATACACCAACCAATCGTTGTCGGGCGTGAACTCCGACTCGAAGACGCCGAACGGCGCGCGAAGGAGCTCCACCGCAGTCCCTCCGTCGAGCGGAGCACGAAAGAGGCGGACGGCATTGTCGTCCGCCTCGGCGGCGAGCACCGCCACCGAGCGTCCATCCGGCAGCCAGGTCGGGCGCGAGTTGCTGCCCGGGACCTCGAGCCGCTGGCGATCGCCCTCGGCGCGGCGCACCCAGACCTCATCGTCCGCTGCGCCTCGCAACGTGACCGCGATGCTGCGACCGTCGGGAGAGAGCGCGGGGTACGCGAAGAGCGCCTGCCAGGTGGGATCGACCGGAGTCGCCCGACCGGCGCGGTCCACCCAGACGAGTGACCGCGCCCCGGCGGCGACGTCGTTCATCTGATACATGAACGCACCCGACTTGGTGATGCGTGACCAGCTCCGCACCGGTCCCTCGATCACCCGCACCCGATCACCCGACACCTGCATCGTCTCCACGTCGAACTGCACCGCCGAGATGCCGGCATCCTCGGTCAGGAAGAGCAGGTGCCCTGAGGGAGAGTAGTGGGGGTCCGACGCGCCGCGCATCACCTCACGTTCCTGCCCGGTGCGCAGATCGTATGACAGGACGACCGCACCGTTCGTACAGAGTCCATTGCATCGGTCCACGAGGAACCCGCGCGCGCCGGGCAACGCGTTGACGGAGAGGATCCCACCGGTGAGTTCCGACTCGAGCGTGATGCGGCGCTTCACCGTCCCGTTCGCGGAAAGGTGGGCCAGCTTGTTCACATCGAGCGCGACGATGATCGTACCGTCGTCCAGCCAGGCACCGACGGCACCCGTGCCCACGTCGAAGATCGTGGTGGGAGTGCCGCCCTCGGCCGGAAGCTTCCGCAGCTTCCCGTCCTTCGTCATGAACGCGACCGTCCGGCTATCCGGCGAGACGAGCGCGAGAACGGCGCCTTCGCTCCCCAGCATCGGTGCGCCGATCGGCTCGTCGCGCGCCTTGCGGTAGAGCATCCACCCCGCCGCCGAGGAATCGGTGTAGAACAGGGCCGAGCCGTCGGGTGCGAGATCGGCCTGCATGGGCTGCGAGTACGCGCCGTCGACGATCAGGTCGGTCTTCCACAGCACGACCTGCTGCGCGGTCGCTGGACTCGGCGAGGCAGGACGCAGCAGCCATCCCGCTGCGCCTGAGACGAGCGCGAGCAAGGCGGCGCCGGCGAGCAGCGTGGACCGTCGCGGTGCGTGCGCGGCACCGGACCCGACACCGGGTGTGGCGAACGGACCCAGGGTGCGCGCCCCCGTCCCCCCGCGCAGCGCTTCGCTGAACTCGTGCACCGTCGCGAAGCGGTCCGCCGGCAACTTCTCCAGCGCCACATGCAATGCCGCATCCACGTGCGCCGCCACCGTCGGCCGCAGCACGCTCACCGGCCGCACCGCCTCCGTCAGCAGCTTCGCGACGATCGCTTGCGCACTCGGCCCGGTGTGCGGCGGCTCGCCGGTGAGCATCTCGTACGTCACCGCGCCCAGCGCGTAGATGTCCGCACGATGATCGACCGCCCTGTCCCCCATCGCCTGCTCGGGCGCCATGTACTGAGGCGTGCCGAGGCTGAGGCCCGTCTGCGTCATCCGCGCGCCGCCGGCCGACTGCACCGCGAGCGCGATGCCGAAGTCGGCGACGAGCGCGTGGGTGCCCTGCAGCAGGATGTTCTCCGGCTTGATGTCGCGGTGCACGATGCCGAGCGCATGCGCGGCCTCGAGCGCGTCGGCGACCTCGTGGGCGATGCGGAGGGCGTCGGCGACGGGGAGTTGCGTCTCGCGCTCGAGCCGCGTGCGAAGCGTCTCGCCGGTGACGTACGGCATCACGTAGAACAGGAAGCCATCCGCCGAGCCGGAGTCGAGCAGCGGCAGGATGTGCGGATGGTTCAGCTTCGCGGTGGTCTTGATCTCACTGAGGAACCGCTCGCCGCCGAGGGCGGCGGCGAGATCCGGGTGCAGCACCTTGATCGCGACCTCGCGTTCATGCTTGAGGTCGTGCGCGAGGTAGACGGTGGCCATGCCGCCCGCTCCGAGCTCGCGCTCGATGCGGTAGCGGTCGGCCAGCGCTGCCGAGAGTGCCGCTGGTGCCGTCATCGACCGATCTCCTGCGCGCGCTGCCACTCACCCACGACACCAAGTCGGCTCGCCCACCGCTCGAGTTCGGCCCGATCCACCAACGCACCACTGACCCGCAGCATCAACGCGATGTCGCGCAGGTGACGCTCCGAACCGCCGATCTGGAAGTAGCGCAACTTGCTGAGGATCACGGCTTCGATCGGCGCGAGTGACACGTCGTCGTCGTCGATCCTCCGCACCACCGTGTGGGCGAACGACCATGCGTTGAGCGGGTCGTTGCCGGTCAGGTAGACGTCCGCGCGCATAGTCGTGTGCTGATGGATCACGTTGAAGTGACCGGCGGTCGTGCGCCCGCTCTCCTCGGCGATGACCTCCACGGGCGGCACGTAGAAGTCCTCGGCCGCCCACGCACTCGCGAATCGCGCGGCGTCGCGCGGATGCAGCCCGATCACCAGATCGATGTCACGGGTGAAACGAGGTTCGCCGTAGACGACTGACGCCACGCCGCCCGTGACCATGTACGGGATCCGCAACTGGTTGAGCGGCCGGACGAAGAGCGAGACGAGTGTGGGCTCGGTCACTCGGAATCCTTGAGGAAGATCGTTCGCACCTCGCTCTCCACCTGTTCGAGCGTCCACTCTGGGTGCAGCGCGCGCACACCGGCGGACTTCAGGGACCACGCCTGCCGCCAGAGCGACTGCATGACCGCCACCTTCTCGGAGGCGGTCATGGTGCGGAGACGCTGGAGCTCGAGGTCGAGGACGGAGGTCATTGCTCAAGATACCGACTCGGAGCGCGGCGACGTGCGAGCCATGACATCTACCGCCCACCCGCGAGTCGCGCGCGCAGCTCCCGCGCCCACTGATGCACCACCACCATCTGCGACGGCGCCCCGGCCCGCTTGAGCATCAGGAACCGTCCGTCCGGCGCGACATCCCAGTTGGGATGCGTCGTGTCGGTCAGATAGTCGCCCGTGAACAGGATCCTCCGCGCACCGATCGTGAAGGACGCGCCGGTCTGCACCGCCACCTGCACCACCTCGCCGTTCGATCCACGGTAGTAGAGCGCGCGCCCGTCATGACCCCAGAGTGGCTCGGTACCGCCCGCGTTGCTCGCCTTCACCGTGCCGCCATCACCGGGAAAGGGACGCACGTAGACCTCGAACCGCCCCTCGATGTTCGACTGATACGCGAGCCACCTGCCGTCCGGCGAGATCCTCGGCATGCTCTCGGTCGTCGGCGCCGTCACGAGCGGCGTGACCGTGCGCGTGGAGCCCGGCGCGACCACGTACGGCACGGAGAGGATGTCGCGCGGGAACGTCAGACCGGGCGCCGTGCGATAGACGAGCGTCCTCATGTCCGGTGAGACGATGGCCTCGTAGGGCTCGAGCGCTGGCGCATACAGCAGCTCGGCCGTCCCGCTGCCGTCCGCCAACTGGCGGAAGATCGATCCGCGTCCGTCCTTCTCCGAGATGAAGACGACATACTTGCCGTCCGCGGTCCACTCCGGCCGCAGACCCGCGACGGTGGTCGTGAGGCGCGAGAAGGTGTTGCGATCCTTGTCGTAGATCCAGACGTCGGTCGAAGCCGGGCCGAATACGGTGAGCGCCACGCGGCGTCCGTCAGGCGAGAAACGCGGCGTCCCGTAGTTTCGTAGCTCCTCCATGAGCGGTGTGGACGCGCCCCCGGATGAGACGAGCACCGGCTGGAACTCCGCGCGACCCCGCATGTAGACGAGCGTTCCCGACCGCGAGAGCGCGACCTTCGCGCCGGCCGTCTTGTCCACGAGCACGCCATCCTCGATCAGGACCGGCTCCCCGAGCGGGCCACCGGTCGACTGGTCCACGCGCACCGCCATCAGCGCGCCGACCGCCGAGATGTAGACCAGCCGATCGTCGATCAGGCCCAGTGGCGCCTCGACAGGCAGGTCGTGATCGGTGATCTCTCCTGTCGCGAGCTCCAAGACCGAGAGCCTTCCTGCGTCAGACGATCCGTTCCCGCGCGCATACGCGATCGACTCGCCGCCCGGGAGCAGCAATGGCCACCGCTTGCCCATGAGCGGTCCCGTCGCATTGGCGCCGGCGACGCGCGTCGGTTGGCCGCCCGCCTCCGCTACGGAGAACAGGCCGCTGAACGATCCGATGTAGATCACCCCTGCCTCGCTCCACTCCAGACCGTAGGGGACGGCACCACCCGTCTCACCGAGCGTCGTGGACTGACCACCGTCCACCGAGATCTTCCGCAGCACATTGCCTTCGGTGAAGGCCAGCCATTTGCCATCTGGCGAGAAGGTCAGGTTTCGCCCCGAGATGTTCGCGTCCGAGACCTCGCGAGCATCGAGCTCGTCCACGCGACGGAAGTAGAGTCGAAATCCGTTCACCGCGAGCGATGTGAAGGCGATCATCTTGCCGTCGCGCGAGACCGCGAGCGTGGGACCAGACAAGGCGTCGGCGATGCGCGCGCCCGGGGGGAGATCGAAGTGCGCGCGGATCACCGGCACTTGGTCGGCCGCCATGCTCGCCGCCGCTCGCTCACGCAACGCGACCCCCGCCGCGATCATCGCGACGGCGGCGAGCGCGACGGTCGATGTCTGCCACATTCGCACCGCCCGCGACCGTCCAGCATGCGCGCCGACCTGCGCACCCGCTTCGGCGGTCGCCTCCATGTCCTGCGTCGCCCCACGCCCGTCGAGCGCCTCCGAGAACTCGCGCGCACTCCCCTGACGGTCCGCCGGCAACTTGGAGAGCGCGCGCAACACCGCCCGCTCCACCGCCACCGGCACCGTGTCACGCACCGTCCTGATCGGCGCCGGCTTCTCGGTGAGCACGCGCGCCACGATCGCCTGCACGCTCGAGCCCGTGAACGGCGCGTCACCGGTGAGCATCTCGTACGTCACGGCGCCGAGCGCATACAGATCACTGCGTGCATCGATCGTCCGCTCGCCCATCGCCTGCTCGGGGCTCATGTACTGCGGCGTGCCCAGGCTCAACCCGGTCTGCGTCATGCGCTGCCCGCCCGCCGTCTGCACCGCGAGCGCGATCCCGAAGTCGGCCACCAACGCATGCCCGCCCTGCAGCAGGATGTTCTCGGGCTTGATGTCGCGGTGGATCACGCCCTGCGCATGCGCGTACGCGAGCGCATCGGCTACTTCGCGCGTGACTCGAAGCGCATCGTCCACCGGCAGTTGCCGCTCACGCTCGAGCCGCGTGCGCAGCGTCTCGCCGTCGATGAACGGCATCACATAGTACAGGAACCCATCCGCCGCACCGGAATCATGCAGCGGCAGGATGTGCGGGTGCTGCAGGTTCGCAGTGGTGCGGATCTCGCTGAGGAATCGCTCGCCGCCGAGCGCGGCGGCGAGGTCGGGGTGGAGCACCTTCACCGCGACGCGACGCTGGTGCTTCACGTCCTCGGCGAGATACACCGTCGCCATGCCGCCCTGCCCGAGCTCGCGCTCGATGCGGTACCGGTCGGCCAAAGCGGCGATGAGTCGCGTATCGAGACTCATCGCGTGTTCGCCCGCCACGGCTTGATCCAGTTGACCATCAGGTCGATCGTCGCGCGACTCGTCTGGTCGACCGCCACGAAGACGAACCGCTTGCCGTCCGCCGAGACGTCCCAGACCGCCTCGTACCCGACGTAGTAGAAGTCGTCCGCGAAGAGCGCGCGCGGCGGTTCGACCCGCGGAGTCGCGCCGAGCGTCACGCGCGTCGCGTAGACCGAGTCGATCGTGCGGAAGAAGACTTCGCTGTTCCGCGCCCAGCGCGGTTCGGTGCCGCCCGACGGCGAGACCTTCCAACGCGCACCGTCTCCGCCGAGTCGCGACAGGTAGACCTCCGATCGTCCCGTCTCCGTGGACGTGTAGAGATACCACTGCTCGTCCGGCGAGAGCGCGATCCCTCGCTCGTCGAATCGCGTGGCCCGCTCCGGACGCGCGACGCTGCTCCGCGGCTCGGCCGAGAGGATGTCGCGCGTGTTCACCGCGACATCCTCGCGCCAGAGGATGCGCCGCCCGTCGGCCGTGACCGCGTACTCGAAGATGCGGTTCGCGCGCCCGAGGATCGTGTCGACCGTCCCGCCGCCGGCCGCATCGACGGAGATGAGATACGACTTGTCGGCGCCGCCGGTGCGACTCGATGCGTAGACGATGCGTCGGCCGTCGGAGCTCCATTCCGGGGCGAGATACATCGAATCGCTCGTGACGCGCGTCGTGGCGCCATCGCGGATGTTGGCGACGAAGATGTCCCCGCCGAACGTCGCGCGCAGCGCGGTGCTGTAGGCGATCCGGTCACCCTCGGGGGAGAAGCGCGGCGATCGGTAGAGTGCACGCTGCGGCAGAACGTCCCGCGCGGCGCCAGTGCGGTCGGCGATCACGAGGCGCCGGCCGGCACTGGCCGACGTGCGGCGAACAACAAGGACCCCGTTCGGCGATGCGTCAAAGCTGAGCACTGGAGACCCGGTCCGCCCGTCCACCACCGCCCGCGGTCTGCCCATCGGCGTGAAGCGGCGCGGATCGACCTCCAGCCCCCAGACCGTTCCTTGGTCCAAGTAGAGCACGATCCCCGAATAGACGAACACCGCGCGCGTGCCACGAACGCCGAGGGAACGGAACGTCCCGTCAGTGACTGAGTAGATGCCGACCTCCGCCACGTCCTGCGACTTCCCAGCCGAGACCAGGATGAGATCGGCCGTCAGCCTGCTCGGGAACCCGAACGCAGGACCGTCAGATGCCGCGCGCGGGAGCGTGTCGATGCCACTGCGCCCGAGCGCGACCCGACGCAGTCCCCCGAGCACGAGCGTCGAGTCGTCGAGCCATGCGATGCCGCCCGAGGTCGCCACTGCAACGGTGGTAGGCAACCCGCCCTCCACGCTTACGACCCGGATGGCCTGGGCGCCGGGCACCGTGTAGGCCAGCGACCGCCCATCCGGGGAGAAGGCGGCACCCACGGCCTCACCCTCGAGTTCAACCTCGCGCGCGGAGGTGAGGTGGCGGATGACGAGGTGCGAGGTCACGACCGAGTCGGGCGCGCTCACGGCGAGCAGCGTTCCGTCATCGCTCAGGACGATGCCGGCCCCCGCGATGGTGGCCTCGCTCGCGAGCGGACCGGCGAGCGATACCACGAGCGCGGGAAGGTCGGCCGCGACCGGGGCTCGTTCTCGACCGAGCAGCCAGCCGATGCCGAGTGCCGCGAGACCGACGCCAGCCACCGCCGCGACGAAGCCGCGCCGCCCGCGCGCGGTGGCCGGCAACGCCGAGGTCAGCAGCGCACTCGACGCGCGCGCGCCGGTGTCGCTCCGCAGCGCCTCACTGAACTCCGCCACGCTCGGGAACCGGTCCGCCGCCAGCTTCTGCAACGCCACCTGGATCGCGGCATCGACATGCAGCGGCACGGCCGGCCGCAGCACGTTCACCGGCCGCACCGGTTCACTCAGCAGCTTCGCGACGATCGCCTGCGGGTTCGTCCCCATGTGCGGCGGCTCGCCGGTGAGCATCTCGTACGCCACCGCGCCGAGCGCATAGATGTCGGCGCGATGATCGACGTTCTTGTCGCCCATCGCCTGCTCGGGACTCATGTACTGCGGCGTGCCGAGCGAGAGTCCGGTCTGCGTCATGCGCGGCCCGCTCGCCTGTTGCACCGCGAGCGCGATGCCGAAGTCGGCGACGACCGCATGCGCGCCCTGCAGCAGGATGTTCTCGGGCTTGATGTCGCGGTGCACGATCCCGCGGCCATGCGCCTCGGCGAGCGCGTCCGCGACCTCGCGCGTGATGCGCAGCGCATCCGCCACCGAGAGCTGATTCTCGCGCATCAGACGGTCGCGTAGCGTCTCGCCGGTCACGTACGGCATGACGTAGAACAGGAAGCCGCCCAACGCGCCGGAGTCGAGCAGCGGCAGGATGTGCGGATGATTCAGCTTCGCGGTCGTCTTGATCTCGCTCAGGAACCGGTCCGCCCCGAGCGCGGCACCGAGATCGGGGTGCAGCACCTTAATCGCGACCTCGCGCTCATGCTTCAAGTCGTGCGCGAGATACACCGTCGCCATGCCGCCCGCGCCGAGCTCGCGGTCGAGGCGGTACTTGTCGGCGAGCGCCGCCACGAGCCGCGGGTCGATGTCAGCCATGGATCATCTCCATTGGTGAAGGCATCGCATATGGCCTGGCGTGACCGCCATAGACGGTGCGCGCGCCGAGCGCGCGCAGCCGGGCCCAGCTCGCCGCGACGACCTGCGGATCCTCGGCGCCGATCATCGTCTCCATCGTGAGGTCGCCCGTGAAACACTCGCCGGTGTCGAGCACGAGCGACACGCCGTCGTCCGAATGCCCTGGTGTCGGCACCACCTCGCCAGCGATCCCGAGCTCGGCCAATAGCGCGCGCGACTCGTCGCAGCGCTTCACCACGTTCCCCGACGGAAAGATCTCCGTGTAGTGATCGGCCGGCTTGATATGCTGCTTCATCGCTGCGATCGCGGAGACCTGTGGCTCGAAGACCAACAGCGTCATGCCGCGCTCCTTGAGGTCCTGCGCCGCACCGGCGTGATCGATGTGATAGTGCGTCGCGAAGCCGTAGCGGATCTCAGCGAGCGGGATCCCCGCGCGGTCGAGATTGTGCAACAGCTCGGCGCCCATGCCCGGCCAGCCGAGGTCCACGAGCAGACGCGAACGACCGGCGCTCACCACCCAGAAGTTGGTGGAGCGGTAGCCGACGTTCACGATCGTGAGGGTTGGGATCGGCGGCAATCCAGAACGGCGTGGCGTCGGGGCGTTCACGAGAGACTCTATAGTAGCGCGTGCGGCCCCTCAAGGGCTAGGCAAACGCGCAGGGGGCACGCGCGGGAGCACGCGCGGGAGAACGCGCGGTCGAGGCCCGATATGCGTATGTTCTCGCTCGTCGCAGATCCATCACCGAACAAGCCGACCACATCGCCCGCCGAGGATGCACCGATGCCCCGACTCACTCGCGCCTTCGCACTCACCGCGCTCGTCGCGATCTCCGCACCGCTCGGTGCGCAGACGGCCCTCGACACCGTGCAGATCCGCGCTACCGCGCTCTCGCGCAACGTCTACATGCTCACCGGTTCCGGCGGGAACATCGGACTCGCCGTCGGCGACGACGCGGTGTTCGTCGTGGACGACCAGTTCGCACCGCTGACGCCCAAGATCCTCGCCGCCATCGCCACCATCACCAACAAGCCGGTCCGCTTCGTGGTCAACACGCACTGGCACTTCGACCACACCGGCGGCAACGAGAACATGGGCAAGGCCGGCGGATTGATCGTCGCGCACGAGAACGTGCGCAGGCGCATGAGCTCCGACCAGTTCATCGAGGCGATCAACCGCCGCGAGCCCGCCTCGCCGGCAGGCGCGCTCCCGGTCGTCACCTTCACCGACGGCATGACGTTCCACATCAACGGCGACTCGCTCGTCGTCACGCATGCACCGCACGCGCACACCGACGGTGACGCGATCGTCCACTTCACCAAGGCAAACGTGGTGCACACCGGCGACACGTTCATGAGTGCGGGACTCCCGTTCGTCGACCTCTCGAGCGGTGGCTCCATTCACGGCGTCATCGCCGTGGCAGCGCGTGTGTACGCGATGGCGAACGACCAGACGAAGATCATCCCGGGGCACGGTCCTGTGACCGACCGCGCGCGTGTGAGGGCCTTCGGGGAGATGCTCGTCGTGCTGCGCGACCGGATGGCCGTCGAGTTGGCTGCGGGGAAGACGCTCGACCAGGTGCTCGCGGCGAGGATCACGGCCGACTACGCGACGGCTTGGCCGAACGGGCACGACCGGTTCGTACGGCTGCTGTATCAGGAGATGGCGAAGAAGTGAGCGGCAGCGCGAGTCGACCCCTACCAACAATACACCTCTCATGACACCGGCTTCTCTGCGACTTCGCGCGACGATCATCACTGCGACCTGTCTGGTCACGTGGGCCCAGCCGTCGCTCGCGCAATCGACCACCGTCGACCCGCGCCTCTACTCCGCTCTCTCCTGGCGCAACCTCGGCCCCTTCCGCGCCGGTCGCGTCGGCGCCGTCTCCGGCGCCATCGGCAGCCCCGGCGTCTACTACGCCGGATTCCCCGGCGGCGGACTCTGGAAGACCACGAGTGCCGGTCAGGTCTGGTTCCCGGTGTTCGACTCTATCAGGGAAGTCTCCTCGATCGGCGCCGTGGAGGTCGCACCATCCGACCCGAACGTCGTCTACGTCGGCACCGGTGACATGATCACCGGCGGCACGCTCGATCAGGGCAACGGCGTCTACAAGTCCATCGATGCCGGCGCAACGTGGCGCTCCATCGGCTTGGAGAGCACGCGGCACATCCAGACGATGCTCGTCGACCCGCGTTCGGCCGACGTCGTACTCGTCGGCGCGCTCGGCGATCATATCCACGCGAATGCTGACCGCGGTGTGTATCGCAGCACCGACGGTGGTCGCAGCTGGACCAAGACGCTGCACATCAATGATGAGGTCGGCATCGCCAAGCTCGCCCGCGCCTTCGATCGACCCGACGTGGTCTTCGCGGCATCGGTGCGACACTGGACCCCGCCGGGCTACGCCGTGGGCTCGTACCGCTCCTGGCAGTTCGGCACCGTGCGCCCGCAGCCGGACACGGGACGCACCGGCACCGCGCTCTACAAGTCGCTCGACGGCGGCGTGACGTGGAGTGAACTCAACGGCAGCGGCCTGCCGCGGCTCGATGGTCGCCTCGCTCTCTCAGTCGCGATCGGCACTGATGCGCAACGCGTCTACCTGATCAGCAACTCCGCCCTCTACCGCTCCGACGACGGCGGCTCGACCTGGCGCCAGATGGCCGCGGACGACGCGCGCATGCGTAACGGGCAGGGCGGCTACAGCGCCGGCGTCTACGTCGATCCCAAGAACCCGGATCTCGTCTACACCATCAACACCGCCGCGTATCGCTCCACTGACGGCGGCCGCACCTTCACTGGCATGAAGGGCGCGCCCGGCGGCGACGACCCGCAACAGTTGTGGATCGACCCGACCGACGGTCGTCGCATACTGATGGGACTCGATCAGGGCGCGACCGTCTCGCTCGACGGCGGCGCGACGTGGGGGTCGTGGTACAATCAGTCCACCGAGCAACTCTACCATCTCTCCGCGGACAACTCGTATCCGTACTGGATCTATGCCACGCAACAGGACGCCGGTGCGATCCGCACCCGCGTGCGTGGCAACTTCGGCGCCGTCACGATGTTCGACTGGAATGCCGTGAGCGGGTGGGAGTGGGGCACGATCATCGCCGATCCGCTCGATCCCAACACGGTCTTCGCGAGTGGCAACGGCATCGTGCGCATCAGCTACCCCAGTGAGCAGTCGATCAATGTCAGCCCCGCCGTCGACCCGGCGACCAAGGCACGCATCACCTCGTCGCAGCCGTTGCTCTGGGCACCATGGAACAAGCGCCGACTCTTCGCCGGTCTGCAATACGTCGCCAGCACCACCGACGGCGGCGCGACCTGGACTTCCATCAGCCCCGACCTCGGCATTCCCGTCGGCATGGACTCGGCCACCGCCGTGAACACACTCGGCGGACGCGGCGCGATCGAATCGCTGGCGGCATCGACCGTAGTGCCCGGCGTGATCTGGGCCGGCACCAACAATGGATTGATCCACGTGACGCGAGACACGGGGCGCACCTGGACCGATGTGAGCATCGCCGGCATCCCTTCGCCGCGGCGCGCGATGATCTCCTCGATCGACGCGTCGCACACGAACGCCGGCACCGCGTACGTCGCGGTCGAGTACCTGCGCATCGGAGTGCACACGCCGCATGTGTACCGCACTCGCGACTTCGGGAGGACGTGGGCGAGGATCGTGAACGGACTTCCGGTGGATGAGCCGAGCGGCAGCTTCGTGCGTGTGGTACGCGAGGACCCGCGCACACCAGGGCTCCTCTTCGCTGGAACCGAGAGCAGCATCCACGTCTCGTTCGACGACGGCGAGCGGTGGCAGTCGCTCGCGAACGACCTGCCCAACAGCCCCGTGCGTGACATTCTGGTGAAGGACAACGACCTCCTCATCGCGACGCACGGACGTGGGCTCTGGGTGCTCGACGACATCTCCATGCTGCGGCAACTGCGGCGGTCAGCGGGCTCGGCCGCGGCCACGATCGCGACCGCACCGGCGCATCTCTTCGCACCCGGCATGGCCACACGCGTGCGACGCAACGTCAACGGCGACACGCCGCTCCCACCCGAGATCCCGCACGCGAAGAATCCGCTCGATGGTGCGATGATCGATTACTGGCTGGGCTCGGCGGCGGATCGCATCACGCTCGACATCCTCGATTCCATTGGATCCGTCGTACGTCATCTCTCGAGTGACCCCATCACACCGGTCGCCGAAGCGGCGCGGCCACCACACCCGAACTTCTGGTTGGAGATCCAGCGCCCACTGCCGGTGAGCGCGGGTGCGCACCGAGTGAACTGGGACCTGCGCCACGACGCACCGGCGGCGTTCTCGCACGGCTTCGAGATCAGTGCGACGCCCGGTCGCACACCGGCATCGCCCGAGGGACCGCTCGCGGCGCCGGGCACGTACACACTGCGACTCGTGGCGAACGGCATCACGAGCACACAACGGCTCACGGTGCGGAACGATCCGCGTTCGGCAGCTTCACCTGCGGCGCTCTCGCGGCAGCTCGCACTGCAGCTTCGCATCACGAGCGCGATGCGTACGGCGTGGGATTCGCAGCAGCAGATCGATGCGCTACGAGCGTCGCTCGCGACCGCGCGCGGCGCGGCGGGTGCGTCGGCGGGCACATCGGCAACAGTGGCAACGGCCCTCGGCGCACTCAGCGCGGCGATCGATTCTGTCGCAGGCCCCGCGAGCGACAGTGACCGCAGCACCGGCAGGCCGGACTTCCGCAGCGTGAACGGCGCGCTCGCGGGTCAGTTGAATGCACAGGACAGCGGCGATTGGACTCCGACACCATCAATGAGAGCGGCATTCACTAGCACCTGCCGCGAGCTCGCCACGCTACAGACCGCGTGGCGCCGCGTGTTGACCGAACACGCGCTCGCCGCGAACGCCGTCATCTCCCGCAGTGGTGCGACGCCGATCATGTTGCCGCGCGCAGCGCCGGTGCCCGTGTGCTGATCCCCGGGAGCGCCCGGACGTGAAGGCGAAGACCGCGGCGGAAGTGCGCACGCTCGAGGAGATCCCGAACATCGGCAAGTCGATCGCTGGAGACCTGCGTGCGATCGGGATCAGCGAGCCGCGGCAGTTGATCGGGCAGGACCCGTACTTGCTCTACGAGCGGAGCAACGCCGTCGCGGGCGTGCGGCAGGATCCCTGTTTGATCGACTGTTTCATCTCGGCGGTGCGTTTCATGGAAGGAGGGCCGCCGCTAGACTGGTGGGCGTTCACTGCGGAGCGAAAGGCGGCGCTCGAATGACGCGGTCGGACTACCGCACCAACGCGACTACCGCGATGTCCGCCTCGCGCTCACCGTATGTGAAGTACAGGCGCCCATTTCGCGCCAGCAGTCCATAGCGCGTGGGTTGCCGCGCCGGATCGTCGAACCGCAGTATGCGGCGCGGTCTTCCGCCGGGAGTCACCTGCAATAACGCTGTCGCACCGCTGCTGTCGGTGACCAGCGCGAACGCCGACCGACCGTCCTCGGCCCAGGTCCCCTGCACCACGAACCATTCGGGTGAAGCAATGAGCGTCCGTGGTGCGCCTCCCGTGGCGCTGACCACCAGCAGTTCTCCTCTGTCGACGAGGAGTACGTCGCGCCCGTCGGCCGAGAACTGTGGGCGCCATCCAGCGTCACGATACGAGTGGATGTCCGAGGGTTCGCCCCACGTACCAGCGTTGCGATGGAGCACCCGCGCGACCGTCGGCCTCGGCAACCGATGCAGGAAGACGAGCGAACGACCATCCGGCGACCAGTGCGGCTGGAGCGAGTTGATTGAGGTCAGCGTGTCCCGCGTGACCGCCGTGCGAGCGCCACCCTCCGACGGCACGATCGCGATGTTGCGCGTCCCGAACTGGAACGAGTGGAATACCACCTCGCGCCCATCGGGTGAGAACGCAGGGATGAAGTCATCCCACGCTCCGTTGGTGAGCTGCTGCGCGGCGCCGCCGCCAATCGGCGCGCGGTAGATGTGCTGGTTGCCGTCGCGATCGGTGTCGAACACGAGCGACCTTCCGTCGGGGCTGATGTCGAACCCTTCGATCACCTGCCGCTCTCGGGTCTCAGGCCGCGCCGTCGCAGCGGACTGTTCGACGCCCGCCGCGACCGGCGCGGACCAGATGTTGACCGACTCGAGAAAGGTCGAGTAGGCCAGTCGGGTTCCGTCGCTCGACACGCTCAGACTGTGAGCGCTCAGGCCGGTGCTCAGTCGCGTGGCTCTTCCCGTCGCTCGACCATCACGGGCCAGCGCCGTCACGTAGATGTCGCGCGCGCCGTCACGGTTCGAAACGAAGAGCAGCCTCCCGTCGGGGAGCCAGGTGGGGCTGGCGTTGAGCGCGCCATTCCCGCCCACCGCTATGATCGGCGCTCCACCGCCAGCTGGAACGACCATCACATCGCCAGGCGACAGGTCACCGAGGTTGCTGCCCGTGCCGTACGCATATCCCGCATTCCCCGCAGTCCCGGCGATCCATCGACCATCCGGTGACCAGGCGAGCAGGAAGAACGCATCCGCCGCCGCGATCGCCCGCGGCGCACCACCGTCGATCCCCAGTCGGTACAGCGAATCCTCACTGGCGTACGCGATCTCCTTCCCGTCCGGCGACCAGACCGCATCGCTGTACACCATCGCGCCGGGCACCAAGATCCTCGCGGGCCCGCCGAGCGCCGGTGCAAGCGCCAAGCCGCGCGCCGACCTTAGGAGGATCCTCGCGCCGTCGGGGGACCACCGCGGTGCGCGTTGATAGCCCGCCAGATCGGGCGCCACCGGATGCGCCGCACCCCCGTCTACCTGCCGCACGAACACACGCATCTCCGTCGACGAGCCCGCGGAGTAGGCGATGAACTTCCCGTCGGGCGAGAGCATCGGGTCGAGTTCCAGCCCGGGATCGAGCGTCACCTGCACGCGCTGTCCGAGCGTGGTGGTGTCGGGCGCATCAGCACCGCCCTTCCAGAGGACCAGCGCGACGAGAACGACGAGCACCGCCGTGCCCGCGGCCAGCACCCACGTGCGCGAAGAGTGCGGCGCCTCGCCCACCATCACCGCCGCATGCGGCCGCGTCTGCGACGGCGTGATCCCCGCACCCGGCGTGAGCAGCGGCTCGAGTTGCGCGAGCAGTTCGGTCCCCGACTGCCACCGGTCCGCCGGGCGCTTGGCCAGACACTTCATCAGCACGGCAGCCAGCAGCGGCGACACACCGGGGCGCCGCGCCGCGATCGGTTCCGGCGACTGCGTGATGTGTGCGGCGAGCACCTGCTGCGGCGAGCGCGAAGCGAATGGAGGCTCACCCACGAGTAGCTCGTACCCGAGGACGCCCAGTGCGTAGATGTCCACCCGATGATCGAGCTGCGGGTCGGCCATCGCCTGCTCGGGCGCCATGTAGGTCGGCGTGCCGAGTGCGACACCCGCCGTAGTGATCTGATTGCGACCGCTCGCCTCGCTCACCGCCTTGGCCACGCCGAAGTCCATCACCAACGCGTGACGGCCCGAGAGCATCACGTTCTCGGGCTTTATGTCCCGGTGCACCACGCCCTGCGCATGCGCGTGCACGAGCGCCTCGGCGATCTCGGTCACCAGTCTGAGGGCATCCACTTCGGGCAACTCGCCCGATCGGGCGAGGCGGTCACGCAGCGACTCCCCCTCCACGAACGGCATCACGTAGTAGAGGAACCCATCCGCTTGTCCCGAGTCGTATACCGGCAGAATGTGCGGATGCTGCAACCGCGCCGCAATCTCGATCTCCTGCATGAAGCGCTCTGGACCCACCGTCGCTGCGAGCTCGGGCCGCAGCACTTTGATCGCCACCTGCCGATGATGCTTGAGATCCTCGGCGAGATACACCGTCGCCATGCCGCCGACTCCGGCCTGGCGCTCGATGCGGTAGTGGTCCGCGAGAGCCGCGGTGACGCGTTGGTCTTCGGGGGCGAGTGTCACGAGGAAGAAGGTAGCCCGCAGCGTCGACGGTGGCGAATGGGTACGGGAGCCCTCGGTCGAAGGCGGCGAGCTCGCGCTCGAAGCGCTGGCGGCGTCGACAGGATTGGCATACCGCGGCGCGAGGCCGCATCTTCAGGCCGTGCCCCTCCCCACCAACCTCCTCCCAGAGAAACTTCAGCAACTCTGGGAAACGCGCGCCGCTCGCGCCCTCCACCGGATCGGACTCGGCAGCGTCCGGACTACGATCTTCACGCTGGCCGTGCTAGCGACGCTCATCCCCGCGCTCGCCACGAGCTGGATCTCCTACCGCCAGAACAGCCGCGCGATCGAAGCCAAGCTGAACGAGCAACTCGCCGGCTCGAGCACGCAGTCGGCGCGCGAGGTCGGACTGTGGGTGAAGGAACGGCTCTATGATCTGAAGGTCTTCGCCGCCTCGTACGAAGTCACCGAGAACCTGGAACGGGGCGGCGGCGGGTCGCAGCGGTTGCCCGAGTATCTCAACTCGGTGAATGACCGCTTCCCGGACTTCGATGCACTGGTGGTCGTGGCACCGGACCTCCGCACGGTCGCGCACACCGGACGCTCGGCGGCGACCCTGCACTTCCCCGAGAACTGGATCCAGAAGGCGCGTGTGGGCGACCCCGTCCTCGGCGATCCGCAGCGCGGAGATACGGGCGCCGCCAGCATGGAAGTCGCAGTGCCGATCCAGAACGCCGCGGGCCGGTTCCTCGGTGTGCTCGCTGCGCAACTCAACTTCAGGGCGATCGAACAGCCACTCCGGGGCCTCGTTGCTGGCGACGACGGCCGAGTGACGGTCGTGCGTCCGGACGGTCAGGCGATCGTCCTGATCGGGAGCACGTTCGACTCCCTGCCCGCGGCAACGCTACGGGTGCTCCAGCAGTCCGATGGGGCGACCGTCGCCTACGATGCCCCCGACGGCGTCGCCGTACTCGGCGTGCTCGCGAATGTACCGGGGACCGACTGGATGATTGTCGCCGAGATCCCGGCGGCCACCGCGTACTCCGAGATCAGGCAACTACGGAACACCACCGTACTGCTGGTGGTCGTGCTCTTGCTCGTGGTCGGATCGCTCGGCTACCTGCTCGGCCTGTTGATCGTGCTCCCACTCGAGCGCCTCGCGCGCGCGGCCGATCAGGTGGCTGGCGGCGACCTCGACGTGCACGTGCCGGTGTCCGGCGGCGGCGAGGTCTCGCAGCTGACGGGAGTCTTCAACGAGATGGTAAGTCGATTGCGCGACGGTCGGGCCGAACTCGAACGCCTCTCCGTCACCGACAAGCTCACCGGTCTCGCCAACCGTCGGCACCTCGACGACGAACTCGCGCGAGAGGTCCAGCGCAGCGAGCGGCATGCGCGCGCGTTCGCGGTGCTCATGCTCGACGTCGACAAGTTCAAGGTCTTCAACGACACGCACGGACACCCCGCGGGCGATGCGGTGCTCGAGCGCCTCTCGGGGATTCTTCGTGACAGCGCCAGAGAAGTCGACACCGTCGCGCGATACGGCGGAGAGGAGTTCTTCGTCATTCTGCCCGAGACGTCAGCGGCCGGGGCCGCGCTCATGGCCGAGCGGATCCGCGCGAGTACCGAAGCGCATCGCTTCGCGGTCGATGATGGCGCCGCAGAGGTGAATGTCACTGTGTCGATCGGCTATGCGGTGTTCCCGGAGCACGGTCGCACGCCGGACGCGATGATCGAAGCGGCCGACCAGGCGCTCTACCGCTCCAAGCAGGGTGGCCGCAATCGGGCCACCGCTGCCGGCTAGGGGCGCGCGGGCGTCGCGCTTCGCACCACACTCTGGTGCACCCACGCGCTGCGACCGTCGGACAACGTCACGCGCAGCCAGTCCTGCTCATACGCATACGCCGTGAACGCGGTGCCCACGGGCGAGGTCGTGACCACCGCGGCGGACGCGCCAGGCGCAGCGCGGAGATTCGCACGCGAGGTCGTGACGAGCGGCACCGGCACCGCGAACGCGCGTTCACCCTGCCGACTCGCCGTGCCCGCGCCCTCGGCGAGTCTGCCGCGGCCAGCGGTCGCGGCGCGCTTGGCCTGCGTCGCCAGGTAAACGGCGCCACCGAAGTTCTCGGCGTCGAACGCCCTGCTGCCTTCGCGCAACGCGGCCTCTGCCTGCGCGACCTCTGGAGCGCCCTGCTGTCCTGCCCGACCGCGCAGTTGCTGCAACGTCACCTCGGCCTCGGCGATCGCCGATGCCGCTTCGGCACGCGTGGCGAGTGTTCGCAGACGTGCCATCGCGCGCACGACCTCGGTGGTCGCTTCGCCGAGCCGACGGTCCATGTCGGCGAGTTGTGCGGTGCGTTCGAGCAGCTGGACCTTGCTGCGAGCGAGCTCGCGTTCCAACTCGGGATCGCGGACCGTGACGGTCTCAGGCGCGACACGCACGGGCGCGACAATCGGCGCAGGCGTTGCGACGACGGGCGTTGGAGCAGCGGCCTGAGGCTTGCCAGCGCACGCGATGGCAGCGGCAGCGAGAAATACGATGGCGATCCGCATGATTGATCCTCGGTGTAACGAGCGGTTCGAGCAGTACCAGTTGAACATAGCATCGGGTGCGCTCAAGCAACTACAGATTCGGACGGAGGCGACCGGCTGACGTATCGAACGGCGGGGCGTACCTTTCGCGGATGCCCAATCACCAGCGCTTCACAGTCGGTTTGCACCCCGCGACCACTCGCTGCCTGTCGGCGGCCGCGCTCATCGGCTGCATTGTCGCGCCGCTGCCCGCACGAGCGCAGCGGTTCGAGCTTTCGTTCGCGCCCTCCAACGCGCCGACAGGCTCGCTCGCCTCACCGACAGGCTCCTCCGCCGCGCCGATCACCGGCCGAGCCTACCTCTTCGTCGCCCGCACCGATCGCACCGAGCCTCGACTGCAGTCCGGCAGCATGCGACGCAGCGAACCGTTCTTCGGCATCGATGTCGAGGCACTGGGCGCCGGCAAGGTGGTCACATTCGACGCGAGCACACCAGGATTCCCGCTCGCGTCGCTCAAGGAGTTGCCCGCCGGTGACTACTTCGTGCAAGGACTCCTCGTTCCATACACCCAGTTCCGTCGCTCCGACGGCCACACGATCTGGGCGCACATGGACGCTGGCGAAGGCCAACGATTCAATGACTCACCGGGCTCGTTCGTGAGCGAAGTGCAGAAGGTGCGCATCGACCCTGCTTCACCGCGCGTCATCTCGCTCGTGATGACCAAGACGATCCCGCCCGTGACGCGACCCACTGAGACGGAGTGGGTCAAGCGCCTCCGCATCACGTCGCGGCTCGCGAGTGCCTTCTGGGGACACCCCATGCCTCTGGGCGCGGTGGTGCTGCTCCCCAAGGACTACGACAAGAACCCCGCTCGGCGCTATCCGGTCGTCTACACCGTCGGCCACTTCAGTGAGCGCGCTCCCTTCGGCTTCACCTTCGACGGTTGTGATCGAGTGGAGTCGCCGGAAGCACGTGCTGCACGCCTCGCACGCTCGGCGCGCGAGACCGGGTGCGAGTTCCAGCAGGCGTGGACCGCAGGCAAGGTGCCGGAGTTCATCGCCGTCTTCATTCAGCACACGACCCCGTTCTACGACGACAGCTACGTCCTCAACTCGGCGAACAACGGCCCGTATGGCGATGCGATCACGACCGAGTTGATCCCCGAGATCGATCGGCGCTTCCGCACCGTCGCCGCGCCCTACGCGCGCACGCTCACCGGCGGCTCCACTGGCGGATGGGACGTGCTCGCGCTGCAGGTGCATTATCCCGACGTGTTCGGCGGTGCCTGGTCGCTCTACCCGGACCAACTCGACTTCCGCAACTATCAGTTCGGCGACGTCTACGCCGACACCAATGCGTTCGTGCGTGCCGACGGTTCATGGATGCCGCGCGAGATCCCATCGAGCCGTAGTCCCGAAGGGCTCACCGATCTCACCGTGCGCGAGGAGAACCAGGCAGAAGCGGTTATCGCGTCAAAGGGACGCTCGGGCGGACAGTGGGATGGGTGGCAGGCCGCGTGGGCGCCCGTCGGCGCCGATGGGTACCCGCAACCGCTCTGGGACAAGCGCACCGGACGTATCGATCGCGCGGTGGCCGAGTCGATGCGCAAGAACGGATACGACCTCCGCGCTTACGTCGAGCAGAACTGGAGTACGGTGGGCCCAAGACTCGTCGGGAAGCTCAATGTCGCGGTGGGCGACATGGACAACTACTTCCTGAACCTCGGCGTCTATCGGTTCGAGACCTTCCTGGAGAGCACGAAGGAGCCGGGCAAGGGGCCGTACTATGATGGCAAGTTCGAGTACGGGCGTCCGCTCAAGCCGCACGGGTGGCAGCCGTGGAGCAATCAGGAGCTGCTGCGGATGATGCAGCGGCAGGTCGAGGTGAACGCGACGCGACCGTAGCACGCGCCGGCGCGGTGCGGGAGGGCACGCGGGCGCCTGGGGTGCACCCTCCGTGGTGCGCTCGCGCCCTGTGCACTATGTTCTCCGCCTCCACACGCCCACGAGGCCGTCTGATGCGCGTCCGCCCGTTCCAGCTCACGGTCGCCGTTCTCTCTGCGGCAGCGACATTCGCCGCTGCGACATTCGCCGCGTCGCCGCTCGCCGCGCAGCCGCTCAAGCCGCGACTCGAGCAACTCTTCACGTTCGGGAGTTGCGGCCAGCCGCTGTGTCTCGACCTGCCGAACTTCCACGGCAACCACTACATCCCCTCGGCGTCGAGCGGCAACG
>JANOWT010000268.1:0-8080 GCA_031418115.1 Gemmatimonadota bacterium | reverse complement strand
CGTCGTCGATGCGGGGGAGAAGATCGGTGCCGCCGCCGATCGGGCGCGAGCCCGCCTCGGCGAGGGCGGCCAGCGCCTCGCGCACTGACGATGGGCGGTGATAGGTGAAGCTCGTCATATTTCGCGCGTGATGAATCGTGTAGTGATCGATCGGATGCTGCTGACGGTGGCGGCGCTTGCCATGCCGACGTGCGTGGCGGCCCAGAGCGTGACACCTGGGAACGCTCCGCCCGTCGTGTCGGCCAGCTCCCAGACCGGCGCTCGCGTGGGTGCGGACAGTGTGCGCCCGTATCTCGTGTTCGCGCCTGCGCGCGAAAGTTGGTTCGTCGTCGCGAGTCGCGGCAAGCGGATGCTGCTCGATATCGGACGGGTCGACCTCGAGGTGCGGAAGGACAGTGCCCTCGCGCTGGCGTATCGCGAAGCTGCGGCGGCGGCTTCACCGGTGCCGCTCGGGACGATGTTCACCGTGCGCGGACCCTGGGGCACCGAGCAGGTGCGCGCGACGGCGCTCGATACGTGGAACGGCCGCATCGTGCTCGTGCTGAGCGGTTCGCCGGCGATGGACAGTGCGGCACAGGCGAAGGCGCCAGTCACGGCGTCGGCCTTTCGCACGGGCGCTGGGACCGCGCGGCCCCCGGCGGCCGACGCGGGAGTCGTCCCGCCGCTCACCATGACGGCGGCAGGCGCGGCTCCCTGTGTGCGCGCTCCGCTCACGGGACCGCTCGTCGCGCGACTGAGGGTGCTTCGCGACTCGATCGAACGCACGCTGCGGGCCTTGGGACCGCCGCCGTATGAGCGGCTCGCGAAGCGTTTAACCGCATCGTCGTCGCAGGTGGTGGGATGCTTCGGCGCCGCACGCGTCGCGCTCGCGGTGAGCCTCCGCGCGGGTGCCTCGGAGTGGGTGCGCGAGCGGATCGTCGTCGTCGACACCCTTGGCCGCGCGCAGCCCGTCGCGGTTGAGGACCTGCGCTTCAAGGTGCACGACCTGCTGCATGCGGTCGACGCCGACGGCGACGGGACCGACGACATCGCTACGGTGGGGCGTACGCATCAGGCCGGCGGGACGACGCTCCTGCGTTACGACGAGCGCAAGAAGAAGCTCGTGCGGCTCGCCGCCGGGTTCGTCTGGGAGGATCTCTAACGCACCGCCGGCTGAGCGGCAGCAGGCTTGGGCGTCTCGAGCGTGAAGACGACGTAATCCGCGAGCTTGCGTCGTGACTTGCCGTCGACCGCGTCGAGATCCGCGACGGGCACGAAGCTCACGACCCGCATCCGTGCGCCCGGTGCCCGACTCAGCGCGCGGGCTGCGCTGCCCAGCCGATAGTCAGAGTGGAACGCGCCATTCGGGTGAATGACGAGCGCTCCATGCTTCGCGTGCGCGTTGGCGACCGCTTCGCCCATGGTCTCGTCCTTCACGCACTGCGCTTCGTAGGTGCGCCAGACCATCTGATCGACCTGGTCGGGCGAGAGCTGCATCCCGTGGCCACTCATGTCGCCCATCGTCGCCTTGAATCGCGTCCAGTACTCATCGCGCGGGCATGAGAGTGCTTGCGCGACGAAAGCGCGATCGGTGGCACTGAGGGAGTCGAGCGCGCCGAGTCCACGCCGCGCGACCGCTGACGCCAGTCGACGGGGCACGTTGCCGGCGATGACCGGCCAACGATTCGCGCGGGCGAACTCGATCATGGGGCGATAGTCGGTGGCGTAGTTGGGCCAGGGACGCGACGCGGCCAGAAAGTCGGCCTCGGTCATGCTGCCAGCGAGATACGCATCAACGGCGGGCTGCACGTCGCGCTCGAACATCTCGAGCGCTAGAGCGATCGGCCCTGAGTGACGCCGCGCGACGGCCTCGAGCAGCGCGGCCTGGAGCTGGTGCGTGCGCGGGTCGTCGTGCTGCTCGCCGAGGAAGACGAGATCGGCCTTGGCGAGGTCGGCGGCCATCGCCTCGAAGTCGACGAGGCGCTTCTTTTTCGTGTCGTAGACCCGGTGCGCGGCGTAGCCGGGCGCTGCGACGATCGGGACGCGGGCAGTCGCGGAGCTCGCGGACGATGCCTGGGCCGCAGCGGACCCAGTCGCAAAGACTCCCGCTGTTGCAATAAACAATAAATAGCGCATTATATATCTATAAGAATGTACAATTTCGTTATCTGACATCATTTAACATCGTTTACGAATCAAATAAACCAGATATAAATGTCTAATTCTGTTTTACATAGTTACAACACAACCAAGCTCCTCGAGGACGCATCCGACGAGATCGGGAGGCTGGATGCCACCTGCAACTTGGCTCCAGTTGCCGTCGCGATCGCACTCCAACTCGTGTCCAGCGCCGGGCTCGTTCAAGCTAAACTCTCAAGCCTCGGCGCGCTCGTTGCCGCAGAGGCCGACTCGCTCCACGACGCGCTCCTTGCGCCGGAACTACTCGTCTGGCGCGCGTTGCTCGGCGCTGAGGAAAAGCGCGTACGCGGCGGAGCGCGACTCAGTCTCGCTCGGTTCGGACCGGTGACACCGGAGTTCACGGTATCGTCGGAGGTGCTCGGAGAGCCGACCGAAACGCTGTCCGCGACCTCCGATCCACAGGGCCGTCTCGAAGCGATCTGGCGCGAACCAAGCTCGAGCCGGTCGGTCATCGAGCGTGCGATCGAATCGGCGGCCTGGAGCCCGAACCCCGCAGTCGCCGAAGCGAGCGCCGCCCTTCTGCTCTGCGCCGGCGGTCGCACGGCTCGTGTACGTATCCTCCCGTTCGTGGCCGTTCCCGCCGCCGAGCGTGACGTGGCGATCCAACGCTACCGCAGTGGCGAGACGGCGCCGTGGACGGAGCTCTCGCTGGGCGCGCTCGCCGCACGCGCACGCGCGGCCCGCCTGAGCGCACTGACGGTGATCGACGCCTCGGAATCAGAGGAGGCACGCCTCCGTCCGCTCGGGCGAGCGGCGATCACGGCACGCGCGGCACTGGCGCTCCTGCGTCAACGTCTCGCGACGACGATCCCCGCGCTCGCAGAGGATCTCGGATCATCGCGTCCGGCGGCGAATGACGCGCTCGAACGCCTCGTCACGCTCGGTCTCGCGCGCGAAGTCACGGGCCGCGCCCGCGACCGCGTCTTTGCCTATGACGTTGCTTGCACGATGGGCGAGTCGCTGCTTGCGACCGAGGCGCCCTGAGGTGAATCCTCAGCCGCGACCGACTCGATCATCGCGGTGATCTCGTCCATGATCGCGCGCCCGCGGTCGCGCGAGTAACGCAAGCGCAGCTCCTTGTATCGCGCGTCCTTCCCGAGCGCCTGCGCCTCGGGCGTCTCGAACCACTGTTGCATGGCGAGCGCGCGCGGTCCCCACCAGGCGCGCTCCATGAACCGGTCGTCCAGCAGGATCACGATCGGGATCGACCGTGATCGCCCGTTGGTCAGATGCTCGTCCATGAGCCCGAGATGCTGATCGCGCTCGATGACCCGCAGTTCAACGAGCGGAGAGCCCGCGTCGAGTGCATCGATCCAAGGGAGGATGTTGACCGAATCGCCGCACCAGTCCTCGCTCACCGCGAGCAGCGACCAACTCCGGCCGGTGGCCGCGATCCGCTCGATGTACGGCGCAGGCGCAACGGCACGAGACCGGAAATGCGCGAAGAGATCCGCCTGCGGCCCCGCAGTGGCGACCATCTCCGCGTACGTCTGGCCCGAGCCGAAGGTCGGCGCGAGCGAGTGGCTTGCAGCGGGAGAACGAACTCTGAACGGACTGTCCACTGAACGACTCTCAGCTGCGGTGGGTGGTCCATACAGAATCCGCCACTGCAGCGCACAGTTCCGCAGCGATCCGGAACCCCGAGGGCGGATGCCGCTGTGACGCCCCGAGCCGCGCACTCGTTTAGGGAACAGATGCGCTCTGCTCTCTCCCTGATCGCCGTCGCCCTGCTCGCCGCCTGTTCCGGCGCGCGGCCCGAGACGCGCGCCCGCACGCTGACCGACGCCGAGTATCTGCGGTCGCGCGATCTCATGGTGCCCGTATTCGGTGTGAGGAGCCGCGACCTGCGTGACACCTACAACGCGACGCGGAGCGGCGGGCGCGCCCACCAAGCGCTCGACATCCTCGCCAAGAAGGGAACTCGCGTCGTCGCCGCCGATGACGGCTTCATCCTGCGCATCGTACGCAATGAACTCGGCGGGAAGACGCTCTACCTCACCGACGAGCACCGGCGATTCGTGTACTATTACGCTCACCTCGACGAATGGAAATACGGACTCGAGGAAGGACAGCGCGTGCGCCGCGGGCAGCTCATCGGATCGGTGGGGACCACGGGGAATGCGCCAGCCGATGCGCCGCACCTGCACTTCCAGGTGATGCGCATGGGACCGGGTCGCCAGTATTGGAATGGCGTACCGGTGAATCCGATCCCCTATCTCCGCCACACAGGCGACGAACGATGACGATGACCGGTAAAGAACGCGCCGAGCTGAGGGCGGAATGCAACCGCCTGCGACCCACGGTGCATGTGGGGACCGAGGGTCTGAGCAGTGCACTCACTGAGGCGCTCGACGACGCGCTGCGCACGCGCGAACTCGTGAAGGTGCAACTCAACCCCGCCGCCGACTTGAGCGCGAAGGACGCCGCGCGTCAGCTCGCCGGACGCGTGAAGGCCGAGGTGATCCAGACGATCGGCAAGACAGCGACGTTCTATCGCAAGAACCCGCAGCTCAAGCGAAAGAGCAACGTCCCGCCCTGGCGCGTCTGATCGCGATGCTGCGGCACAGCAGCGTCTCCGGCTGCGTGATCGCCCGCCGCTAGTCGCCGCGCAGCGCGCCGAGCACGCGCCAGGGAGTCATCGGCAGTTCGTTCACTTCTACGCCCAGCGCGTCGGCCACCGCGCCGGCGATCGCTGGTGCGGTCGGGATGATCGCCGGCTCGGCGATCCCGCGCACGCCCACATGGTTGGCCTTCGGGTCGGCACCGTCGAGGAAGTGGCCGTCGATCAGGGGCATGTCGGCGTGAGTCGGCACCTTGTACTCGTGCAGCCCCACGTTGAGCGGCATCCCGAAGCGCGCGTCGAGCCTCCGCTCCTCGAAGAGCGCGAAGCCGAGCCCTTGGATGATCCCGCCCTCGAGCTGTGACTCGGCAAGCGTCGGATTCACGATCCGTCCTGCATCGTGCACGGCGACGATCCGCAGCACGCGTACGACGCCAGTCTCGGTGTCGACCTCGATCTCAGCGAACTGCGCTCCAGTGGTGACGATCCCCGCGTCCTGCGGGTTGGGGCCGCGTGAGCCCTGGCCCTGGATCATGACGTTGCCGAGTTTGGCGGTCACCTCCGCGAACGAAAGCGAGCGATCGGTGTCGCGCACCATGACGCGGCCGTCTCGAGTCTCGAGGTCTGCTGCCGAGACACCGAGCAGTCCGGCCGCGGCGTCGAGCAGCGAACGCCGCGCATCCTCGGCGGCCATGCGCACGGCTGGCGCGAGCGAGGCGACGGTCATTGAGCCCCACGAGTTGCCGGCGAACGGTGCGCTCGCCGTGTCGCCGATCACAGCGCGCACGCCGCTGAGCGTGTGGCCGAGCGCTTCGGCGGCGACCTGCGCGAGGATGGTGCGCGTGCCGGTGCCGAGGTCCTGCGAGCCCGCCATCACGTCGGCGGTGCCGTCGTTGTTGAAGCGGATGTTGCAGTAGCAGGGTGGCCCGCCGCCGGTGGACCAGACTTGCGCGGCGACGCCGTAGCCACGCTTGAGGTGCGCACCACGTGAGCCCGCAGAATTCGTCGCGGCCGCCTTGATCACGGCAGCCTTCGTCGCCTCGCGTCCGTGCCAACCGATGCGGCGCGCGCCCTCCTCGTAGCACTCCGCGAGACGGTTGCCGGTGTATGGGCGGTCCTTCTTCTGGTCGCGAGTGGCGAAGTTCCTCATGCGCAGCTCGAGCGGGTCGATGCCGAGTTCGCGTGCGAGGGTGTTCATAGCGATCTCGAGTCCCACCGAGCCCTCGGCGTGTCCGGGCGCACGAAAGGCGGCCATTGCCGCGGTGTTCACGAATGCCGAGGTCTCGCGCGTGCGCACGTTGGGGCAGGCGTAGAGCTCGTGATAGATCCCACCGGGGCCGCCCTCGGCGCCGCCGACGCCAATGGGAATGCGTGCCTCGAGATCGATCGCGGTGAGGCGACCGTCGCGCGTGGCGCCGAGAGTGATGCGCTGCCAAGAGCTCGGGCGATTACCGGTGTCGATCTGCTCACCCAGGCGGTCCACGGTGCAGGCGACGGCGCGACCGAGCCGCTGAGCGAAGATCGCGGCGATGTAGGTGTGAGGGCCGGCGAAGTTCTTCGCGCCGAATCCGCCGCCCATCGCTTCGCAGATCACGCGAACATTGGTGAGTGGGATGCCGAGTGCCTTGGCGACGTTGTCGCGGACGCGATAGATGCCCTGCGTGCTCTCCCAGACGGTGAGGTGGTCACCGTCCCACTCGGCGACGGCGCAGTGCGGTTCCATCGCGCTGTGCAGCGCGCAGGGCGTACGAACCTCGCGCGTGATGGTCACGTCAGCGGCGGCGAGCGCCTGGGCGACATCGCCGCGCTCGAGGACGAGCGGCTTGCCACCGACGAGATTGTTCTCGATCCGCGGTCGGACGGGACCGCTCTCGAGTGCCTGCTCGACGGTGACGGCGAAGGGGAGCGATTCGACCGCGGCGCGTACGAGACGTGCGGCCGCGTCGGCGATCTCCTGCGTGATCGCGCAGACCGCGGCGATCGGCTGGCCGGTGTAGGTGATCTCGGCATTGAAGAGCCGGGTGCGCGCGGGCACGTCGGCGGCGATCAGCACGTCGAGCACGCCCGGAAGTGCGCGGGCGGCACCGAGGTCGACCGCAGTGATGCGGCCGCGCGGCACGGTGGCGCGCACGATCGCCGCGTAGGCCTGATTCGCGCGACGGATGTCGGTGGTATAGCCCGGGTGCCCGGTCGTCTTCAGTGCACCGTCGGTGCGGAGGGCGCGAGCACCCACATGCGTGAGTTGTGCGTCAGCGCCCCAGGGCTCGGGCTCGAAGGCGGGCATCTCCACGACGCGCTGTTCGGTGCGTCCCTCGACCTCGACCGTGGTGGTGACGAAGCGGCCCTTGGCAGCGCCCGGCTTCGAGGCGTCAGCCATCGGTCGCGGTCCTCAATGTCGTGGCAGCGCGACGCACGGCGCGCACGATCTTGGGATAGGTCCCGCAGCGACAGAGGTTTCCGCTCAGTGCCGCGATCACCTCCGCGTCGGACGGATCAGCGTTCTCAGCGAGCAGTGCCGCAGCCGCCATGAGTTGCCCGGGCGTGCAGAAGCCGCACTGCGCCGCATCCTCGGCAACGAATGCGTCCTGAAGCGCATGCGGCGTGCCCGGGGCGCCGAGTCCTTCGATGGTGCGCACCGACTGGCCCTCGCAGGCGTGGGCGAGGGTGAGGCAGGCGTAGATGGGCCGGCCGTCGACGAGCACGGTGCAGGCGCCGCACTCGCCGATGTCGCAGGCGCGCTTGGTGCCGGTGAGCGCGAGCGTGTCGCGCAGGAGCTCGAGGAGCGTGGTCGAGCCGGGGACGTCTGCGGCGACGGGCTGGCCGTTGATGGAGAGGTTCACCAAGGGGAATTAGGCAGGGGTGACCGGACTGTCCAGCGTAGGTGGCAGAGTGGGTGACGGGGTGGGGTGTCCGACCGTCCTCGGGCTGTTATCTTGCGAGTCAGCAACGCGAGTCAGCGACTGGTTGGTCCGCAACCCCACCGAGGATGCCATGCCGTACGTGATCACCGAAGCCTGCATCAACACCAAGGACAAGTCCTGCGTGGACGTCTGCCCGGTGGATTGCATCTACGAAGGGCCGGAGATGCTGTACATCGAGCCGAACGAGTGCATCGATTGCGGCGCCTGCGAGCCCGAGTGCCCGGTGACCGCGATCTTCCCCGAGGAGGACGTGCCGGCGAACATGAAGCAGTACATCGCGATCAACCGCGACGTGTTCCTCAAGGATCCGAAGCCGGGGAAGCCGACGCGGTAACGGCAGAGGGGAGGTGGGAGGTGTGAGGAGGGGCGCCGGTCGGTGTACGGGGGCCCGTGGGGGCACACGGGTCGTTTGTTACAACGC